>NZ_AZGJ01000005.1 GCF_001436395.1 Secundilactobacillus malefermentans DSM 5705 = KCTC 3548
TTAGGACTTTTGTCCCAGCCACTCTTTTATCCCAGCATCATCCCTAAACCAACTGCCATCAGCCCCAGAACCACCGAGCCAACCACGTAGAGAACTGCCATTTTTACCCAACGTTCCTTGATTAAGCCAATCGTTTCAAACGCCATTGTTGAAAATGTCGACATGCCGCCACAAAAACCAATTCCTAATAATCCGTAAAAGGTTCCGTCTCCATGGCTCATCGTCATGAAGATTCCCAACGAAAAACACGCAATAACGTTAATAATCAGCGTTCCTAGTGGAAAATAGGTCCGCCACATAAGCTTGAAAAATCGCGTTAACTCATAGCGAACGACCGCACCAACGCCAGCGCCAAGTGCAACAAACGGAATCATCATTCTGACACCTTCTTTAGTTTGTGACCAGCCTGGACTCCTAGGTATGACCCAGCTAATCCAAAGACTAAACTGCCAAGCGTATACAGTCCCGCAATCAGCCAGTCATGCCCCATTAATAAGTTTAAAATTTCGAGTGTGAACGATGAAAACGTCGTGAAAGCACCGATTAAGCCCGTTCCTAATCCAAGAGATAACCGTGCTGGCACTCGCTCTGAAACTACCAAAGTTGTGTTCAGAAGGGCTAAAAGGAAACAGCCCACCAAATTTATGCTAAAAGTTGCAATTGGTAGTGGACTATTGGGAATTAATTGGTCGATACCGTAGCGCATTGTACCGCCAATCATTGCAAAAATAATGATGAATAGTTCGTCCATGTTGCCACCACCCTCTTTTGGTAAATACAAATAATATCATATCAAACTTTTCAAAAAGTGCCAAAAAAATTGAGTACACCGGTAATGGGTACTCAATTTTTATTTTGGGGCTTCATTTTTGTCGTAGTACTTTGGCGTATTTTGACCAAATGACTGAGTTTTCAGCCAGTCATTCAGTTGATTGCCTAATTGATCTGCCATTGAACCCGCCGCTGCAATTTGCGCTTTGGTAATACCGTCAACGTGGATGCCAGCAGTGATGGTACAACTCCCAGGTAAATTTGCTTGAATCGCCTTCGCAATCCGATTTGAAACGAAATCATCCTTATGGAATCGTCCGTCATGACTTGGAAATCTGACCGTTTGCGGTTCATCATTCCTTGTGAGCGTGGTGACGTCTCCAATATGCGGATGATCTCCACCAGTGATGACAATGAGCAAATCCTGGCCAATGACCGTTACTTTTGCGGAAATTTCATAGTTCTCCTGGTTAACGCTTATTTCAAAACTCAAGTGGCTCACTCCTTTTGATCAACTATAAAGGTCATAATACCGTGCTGACAGGCTTATTTCAACCATCTTTCTCCAAATAAAAAAGCAGGGGCCCACTCCTGAACACTATCAGGATCCCTGCTTTACTCAAATTCTATTTAGTCTTCATCATCGTCATCGTCTTCTTCAACGAGACCTTCCCAAGCAGTCTTGCCTAGAAGTGCTTGCAATTGACGAATTGCTTGATTGTTATGACCACGGAGCGCTGTCAAAAATGCAGCCATTGCTGGTCGAGATTCTTTTTCAGCTAATTTGATGGCACGATCGACAAATAGGTTTTGCGTGTTGTAGTCGTGTGCCGCAATATCAACTAACTCTTCAGCAGTGAGATACTTATTGCGTCCGTTTTCCTCAAGCATCGAATACTTGGTGTACTCCGCAACCGTTGAAGGCGCAATTTCATTTTCGTCGAGTAAAACGAGGCCAAGTTCATCATAATCTTGACGAGTTTGCTCGATTAATGACTTAAATAAGTCACTAATTTGAAACGCTTGCAACCCCTTCACGTACCACTGAGCCTGGTGCAATTTCACGTTATTAACCACTAAGTTTGATAAAATGTGACCCGTCATGGCACCAGCCGTTGGTTTATGGTGATCAACGTCTGCTTGCTTTAATTCTGCTTCATATTTTGCATCTACATCTGTCATATTAATTTCCTCCTGAATGTCGCTTACTTAACTTACAAATTCAGTTTAACGCGCATCCAGAAAGTTTAATTTGATCTAGGTCAATTTTGCTAAATTAATTATCAAATCCGTTCATCACGAACATGGCAAAGCCACCCACAACGACCGCTAATATTAAGGCGCCACCAACCGCAAGGCTAAAGAAGAACCCCAGCCCACCGCACAGCAACAAAATAATAAAGAGGATTGGGTGGCGGAAGCAAAACTTAATGAATCCAATGATAATCTTGAAAAACAAAAGAACAAACACGATAATTCCGGCAATGATGCCAATTTGGCCTGCATTGCTAGCTGCAACTGAAAATAATGTACTCATTTAATAGGTTCCTTTCACTTTTGATAAATCGATTTCAGACCTTTTAAATCGGCATCGGACAGCGTGGTGATTCCCTGATCGATTGGATACATCAAATAACTCTGCTGGTCGCTATGTCCCAGCCCAAGTGCATGTCCCAGTTCGTGCATCGCAACCGATAATTTAACCGATTGCGAATACTTAATATTTAATCCAGAACGGGCATGGTTGGCAGTATAAGCGCCGAAACCATATTGCTGAATAATTTGCGGACCTCCATGGCCCAACTCAACTGCTCCCTGTTGCTTATCGGACATATTCTTTTTATAGACGAAAAAATTAATCTGATTTTGCTTGGCGGTTCCTTCACCAGCTATTAATTTAACCAAACCGGTTTGATTATACTTTTCAACCGCCTGCTCAAATACGTTTCGAACTGATGTGGGCACGTTCTTAGAAAAATGGTAGTAATAGGTTTTCGATAGCCCACTTGATGGGACATTCGATTCCAAAGGCGTTTCTTTTTTAGAGGAGGTTGTCACCGTTTTTGATTCACTACGACTCTCCTCTTTTGGAGAGTAAGCTTGCTTTATTTGGGGAATCGTTAATTCAATTGATTTTTTTACTTCGGTTATTGTGGCTGCGGCTGAATCGCGTAAGTCTTCGTTTTCATACACAACTCCAGCACCAATTAATAAGAACAGCCAAAAGAATAGGGAAAGACGTTTCAAACTGACTCCTCTTTTCAAATTACTTAGTGGTTTAGCGTTAGATAACTATAATCCGTTTCAGAGAAAACGGCTACATTTTTGGCCTACCTTAACGCTTTATTAGTGAAAATATAAGAAAAAATCAAATAAGCCGATAGACCACGATGGTCTACCAGCTTTTTTTAATTCACTCTAGAAGTTTTGGAACATGCCACCTTCGGCCATCAATTGCACATAATCGCCTGCAGTTTCACTCCGATTCCAATCTCGCTGCAATTCACATGCCAATTGTGCAATGCTCGTTAGCTGCGCGCCAGCTTGTTCGATTCGCCGAAGCGCAATTTCATGGGCAACGGTTGAGGTTCCACCAACCGCATCCACAACTGGAAAGACTTCATAGCCTTCCTTTAACGCATCCAAAGTTGGAAATGCTAAACAAGCTTCAGTCCATAATCCAGCAATAATAAGTTTTTTCCGGCCAGTTGCCTTAACCGCCTGTTTAAATTCAACATCTTCCCATGCGTTGATGGTTGTTCGATCATAGCTCACGTTGTCGGGCAGCAGTGACCTCAACCGTGGAATCGTATCTTGATTTCGGTGGGTGCCAACATTCACGGTGGAAAGTACCGTTGGGACCTTGTACAAATTCATTAGCTTAACGGTTTCTTCAATATGATCTAGCAACTCCCCGCGGGGAACTGAACTAACCGAATCAATTTGAACGGGTTGATAATCAATTAATAAGAATACTGAGTTTTCAGGGGTTAACAGGTTGTCATTCTGGGGATCTCGTCTTGCTTCACTCGTCATGCGAATCGCTCCCTTTTTAGTTGTTAACGTAAAAGTAACCGCTTTCAAATTAAATTTCAAGCAATATGACTCCATAAAAAAACGGGCCCTTGCCCGTTTTAAAGCTTAAACTAATTTGCCAACCACTGTTAACTTCGATAAAACACTCTTACCGTGTGGGGCCTTCGTAATTTCTTCAGACAAATCCTTACCAGCGGTCAACCCATGGTGTTTGCCATTTTCCCAGGCACCAATTTCCGTTAGATCATAAACTAATCCGTCAATTGCTACGTAAGCCTTATGACCATCTTTCCCATCAAATTGGCTTAACTCTTCTTTAGTGAATTCTTTTTCTGCCATTAAAAATACCTCGCTTTCGTGTTCTTGAATTAAGTATAGCGCTTACATTTTCTTAGTCAATTTTTACCTATTGTGGCACGGCTAGTCTAACGCTAAAACTTTATAGTCAAAGTTCATTGCGTGAATGAACTTAAAAACATCGCTTGTCGCAACAAAAATGGTATGCGTATTCACGTTTGGATGAAAACTCATTCGGTCTTCTTCGATGATATCCCGATCAAAGAATACTTGAACATCCCGCTCTTGATTGTTAATCAGGCCAAATATTGACACCATCCCTGGGGCTAATCCCAATTTTTCCTGCAAACTTTCTGGCGATGCCATCTTGACTCGTTTGGCACCGGTCAACTCTTCAAACTCGTGAAAGTTTAGTCGCTTGGCGTCATCCATAATCAACAGGTAAAAGGCCGTTTTCTTCTTATTAGTCATGAACATTGACTTGGTCCGGACGCCCTCAATCCCAACAATGTATTGATCCGCCTCATCAGTTGTGAAGACGGCAGGATGATCCACCATTTGGTAAGAAATGTCGAGATTCTTCAATGTTTGCTTAACTTGTTCAAATTGCGTCATCAAAGGTGCCTCCTCTATTTAAACGTTAAGATAATCAGTGCCAAATTGATGACTGCTGGTAAAAATTGGATGAACAGAATTTTCTTGGTTGCGGTCATTGCGCCGTATAGCGCTACCACTGCAATAAAGACCATCAGCAAGCTTAAAAAGGTCAGCATTGTGCCAATGGGAAAAATAAATAGGGTGGCAATAATTAAAATTCCCAGCATCCCATTATAAATTCCTTGATTACCTAGGGCGACCTTAGTGTTGGGTAGCTTCACGTAATCGATTGGCATATCAAATGCGTTGGCCTTTACCGAATCACTCGCAAACATTTCTATTCCCATGATACCGATGTGTTCAATTCCAATTAGGGCGGATAAAATTATAATTATTAAGTTCATCAAATCACTCCTCACCCCTTAAGAATGCCCCAAATCACTAAAAAAATCTAGCAAGCCGACTATTTTTCAAAAAAAGGAGACTGGCAAATTGCCAATCTCCTTACCCCTTAATTAAAGAGGCTGATTATCATGTTTTCCAAATTGACGCACGTGTTCCTGCGCAATCGCCACAATCGTCTTAGCGGTCAAAGCCATGGCTTCCGTTGTCACATACTCATACGGTCCATGAAAGTTGTCACCACCATTGAACAGGTTGGGCGTTGGAATCCCCTTTGCTGTTATCGCATTTCCATCGGTTCCACCACGAAACGGCTGAATATCAGGCGTTAAGCCAATCCTCCTGTAAGCATCCAATGCTAAATTCACGATGTAGGGATTTTTGCGAATTTCATCCCCAATATTTTGATACTGTTCCGTAATTTCCAACATGACTCGTTGCTCATCAAACCGACTATTAAGTCGATCGACAATCTTTTGAAGTACGCCTTCGTTTTTATGAAACCTTGGGGTATCAAAATCACGAATAATTAGTTAGATGCTGGCGTGAGCCACCGTTCCATCAAAATGATTAACCAGAATAAAGCCGTCATGATCTTTACTTTTTTCTGGTACTTCATCTTTTGGAAGTGCGCTGATAATCTCGTTACCAAGCGTCACCGCGTTGACCATCAAACCATACGCATCGCCGGGATGCACCGCAGTCCCCGCTATTTCAATTTTAGCTTCCGACGCATTAAACGTTTCGTATTCAAATTGCCCCGGCTGCCCGTTATCTAACGTATAGGCAAAGTCCGTTCCAAAATGGGCTGCATCGAACCGTTTGGCACCTCGACCGATTTCTTCATCTGGTCCAAATGCAATGCGAATGGGACCGTGTTTCACTGATGGATTCTTAAGTAAGAATTCTAAGGCCCCGAATAAAGCCGCAACTCCTGCTTTATCGTCTGCGCCAAGGAGCGTCGTCCCATCTGTCGTAATGAGTCGTTGGCCCTTCACCTTTTTTAAATTGGGAAACTCGCTCACTTTCAACACAATGTTTTGTGCTTCATTTAGCACGACATCTTGACCATCATAGTTCGGATGGACTTGCGGTTGAATATTATCTGCCGGAAAATCGGCCGTATCCAAATGGGCGATGAACCCCAACGCGGAGATTCCTTTGCTGGCATTTCCTGGCAGCGTCGCAGTGACGTAGCCATTCGTTTCATCAAATTTTACTTCTGAAACACCGAGTTTCTTCAAATCGGTTTCAACTTGTTTAGCGAGGACTACCTGTCCGGGCGTCGTTGGTACCGTTTGGCTACCTGCGTCAGAGCGAGTATTCACTTTTGCGTAATCAATGAACAGCTTTTCAATATAATGCTGATTAATCTCACTCATGCATTTCACCACTTATTTCGTAATATAGGTTGTCTTCCAGTCATAAGGCACTCCTGCAGGGTTGTAGATAATTCCCTTCACGTTTGAACGAACGAGCTGGGACTTTGCTGCTTGGTAAAGTGGAACGGTGCCTTGGTCATTTAAGAGCACTTTTTCGGCCTCTACCAATTTAGCCCAACGTTCTGAAGCATTGTTGGCATCCTGGTTTTCTGATTCATCCAGTAACTTATCAAATTTGCTGTTGCTGTAACCGGACGTATTGTAGCTAGATCCCTTTTCGTAAACGTCCAAGAAGTTAATTGGATCCGCAAAAACTGATTGCCAACCTTTGACGGTAATGTCGTACTGCTTTGAACTTTGTTTTTGAATCAAAGTGACATATGGAATCGTTGAAATTGACACCTTAACGTTCGGCAACTTTTGAAGTTCCGTTTGTAGGAATTCAGCGGTTTGTTTACTACTGTCGGTATCGGAAACAAGTAAGGTCACGTCAATATTCTTGAGACCTGTTTGCTTGTAACCCTTCTTGAGGAGCTTCTTAGCTTGGGCCAAGTCGTAACTAACGGATGACTTAACTTCGGATTCTTTATCAAATGCCTCGCCCGTCTTCGGGTTATTTCCCATTCCTGCTGGAACAAATCCCTTTGAAGGTTCTGACCCATCTTGGAGGACATTTTTGGTCAATTGCTTACGATTGATAGCTAATGAGAAGGCCTTTCGAACGTTCACATTTTTGAAGGCTTTGACCTTGTTTTGGTTAAGTTCCAAACGTTGAGTCCCAGTTGGGAGGCGTTTAACGAAATCAGAACTAGCCTGGTTATTCTTAACTTGTTGGCCACTTAATAACGTTTCGTCAACTTGTTTTGATTTAAATAAATTGTAGCTGGTCGTCGTGCTGACCGTAACCAATTCATTAATCTTCGTCAAATGAACCGACTTTTTGTCCCAGTATGACTTGTTTTTAACCAACGACCACTTGTCGCTTTGGCCGTTCCACTTTGTGAGCTTGAAAGGACCGCTATAGACAGAGTACTTGGCCTGAGTGCCATACTTTTTGCCGTACTTTTGAACCGCATTTTGATTGACGGGGTAGAAAAGTGGCCATGCGAGTAATTTTTTGAAATAGGTAACGGGTTTCGTCAAATTAACGGTGAGCTTGTACTTGCCATCCGCCTTAATGCCTAAACTACTTAATGGTTTCTTACCAGAATTAATGGCTTCCGCATTTTTCACTTGGTAAAAGTAGAAGGCGTCCTGAGAAGCGGTTTTAGGATTAACCGTGCGTTGCCAAGAATAAACGAAATCTTGAGCGGTTACGGGATCCCCATTTGACCACTTGGCATTCTTCCGAAGTGTGAAGGTGTATGTCTTACCACCATTTGTAACTTTCGTGTCCGTTGCAAGCGCGCTGTTATCCTTAGCAGCCCCCTTACTGTTTAACCGATAGAGACCTTCTTGGGTTTCCATCAACGTGTTAAAACTTAACGTGTCTGTTGCCTTTGAAAGATCGGCAGTTGCCAATGTTGAGGCTTCCGTCCAGTTGAGTTCCTGCGTCTTTGCTAACTGTTTATCACTGCTTGATTTTGCTTGACTGCCACAACCCGCTAATACTAATGCAATTAACGCAGCTGCTCCAAATAATGTTGCTTTCCGACTCATAAAAACTTCCCCCTCAAATTAAAAAAGTCGCCCTCATTGCTGAAGGACGACTTTCGCGTTACCACCTTAATTTATGACGTACTCACATACGCCACCTCAAAACTTCTGTTGCCAAAAGTTAGAGGCTTTAACGTGCCTAATTCCGAATAGTCAGCTTGCACTGCCTATTAACTCAGAGCTCATCTTCACCCAGTTTTTAGATCCGCATTCTCACCAATCTGCGGTCTCTTCAATCTTGATTACTGGACTACTCTTCTCATCATTGTTGATTGTTCCTCATATATTTCTAATATGATTTTAATATTATCATTTTTTATTAAAGTGTCAAGGCGGGATTTTAATTTCTAGTCAAAATTGACGTCATTTGGGAATCTTGCAATTCTTGCACCCTTCCCCAGATCCTCTTCAATTCTAAGCAACTGATTATACTTTTCCACACGTTCAGAACGAGCTGGAGCCCCCGACTTTAATTGGGCTGAATTTGTTGCAACCGTAAAGTCAGCAACAAAGGTATCACCCGTTTCACCCGATCGATGGGAAATCATCGTTGTGTAACCATTTTTACGAGAGAGCCGAACTGCTTCAAGCGTTTCAGTAACCGTTCCAATTTGATTTAATTTGATTAAAATTGAGTTCGCCAGTCCCTCTTTGATTGCCTTCGTAATTAATTCAGGATTCGTGCAAACGGGATCATCCGCCACGATTTGAACTTTGTCGCCCATTTCCTTGGTGAAGGTCTCAAAGTTTTCCCAGTCGTCCTCACTAAAGGGATCTTCAATAGAAATGATTTCTGGAAATTCCTTTAGTAACTCTTTGTAGTACTGACCCATTTCTACGGCGGTTTTATGCGTGCCTTCAAAATCATACTGCTTGGTCTTCGTGTTATAGAAGTAGGAAGCAGCTGCGTCAAACGCAATCGCAATTTCCTTGCCTGGCGTATAGCCAGCCTTTTGAATCGCTTCGTGCAACATTTTAAGTGCCTCAGTCGAAGAATCCAAATCTGGTGCGAACCCGCCTTCATCGCCTAAACCTGATTGGTAGCCAGCGTCTTCAATCACCTTTTTTAAGGTGTGATAGGTATTCGCAATTTTTTCAAATCCATCACGAAAACTGGTTCGCTCAACGGGGGTAATCATGAACTCTTGCATGTCGATGCCGTTGTCTGCATGTTCGCCACCATTAATGACGTTATGGAAGGTTTGTGGCAATTCCAAGTCTGTTCCACCTAAATACCGGTAAAGGGGAATTCCTTCATAATTGGCGGCAGCACGGGCCGTTGCCATCGAAACGCCTAAAATGGCATTTGCACCTAAACGGGCTTTATTTTTGGTGCCATCTAGGTCAATCATTATTTGGTCAACGTTAGCTTGATTAAGTGGAGATACGCCCTTTAGCGCTTTATTAATTTCGGTATTGACGTTATTGACAGCCTTGCTAACCCCTTTGCCCATAAGGCGGTTTCCGCCATCACGCAATTCAACTGCTTCCAACTCACCAGTTGAAGCGCCAGAAGGTACTTCTGCCCTGCCTAACGTGCCATCCGACAAAATAACGTCGGCTTCAACGGTTGGGTTTCCTCTTGAATCAAAAATTTCTCTAGCTTTGACTTGTTCAATTACAATACTCATCAAAAATTCCTCCTCAATTATGTCTAAAAAAAAGACGTCTGCTAGGAGAAAAACTCCTAACAGACGTCGTCAATTATCTTAGATAATATTACGTGAACGTCATCACGTATTCGATTACAACTGAATTATAGGTCAACGTTAAACTGAATGCAAGATGCGTTACTCTAATTTAGTTAGGCCCCATCTTCTATTTATATACACTCTTTTGGAAACCTGTTATTCTAATATCACCAAATACCTCGTTTAAGGAGTTCGTTATGAAAATTATTAAACTTAACGAAGCTAATTCCAGAGCCCAATTTGAAGTCAGTCAAATTTTTGTTGATGGTTTTTACGACTGGCTAAAATTTTTTTCAAAAGATCGGGAGAAACTTTCTCGCGCTTTTGCGCACATTTTTAATGCTGATGTCTTTTATATTGCTGTTGAAGATGGTGCTGTTATGGGCTTTGCAGCTTGTACTAATTCTCAGCATCCGTCAATCATGCTCAATAAAAAGGAATTTCGGAAACACTTTGGGTTAATAATGGGCACAATTGCTTATCGAATTTTGCACAGGGAACTTGAGACCAAGCCCTATCCGTTCACCCTCGAACCAAATATGGGAGCGATTGAATTTGTGGCAACTTCAGCTAATCATCGGGACAAAGGTGTCGCAACCGCCTTAATTAACTATCTCCATGAAAATACGCCATTTAGCTCGTACGTTCTTGAAGTAGCAGATTCAAACTTGAAGGCCATTAATCTTTATAAAAAGTTGGGCTATCAAGTTTTCATGAAAGTTTCAGAAAAACACGCTAAGCAAAGTGGCTTCGAAAACTATCTGTATATGAAATATAGTCAATAAGCACCAAACTCGTTTTCGCCAACTTAACCCTGTAAACTTAAGGTAGACAAAGCTAAGGAGGCAATTTCATGACAAATGCAGCTAGTGATCATCCAGAATTTCCTGCCCATCCGCGGGATCCTAACCGGACGAAACCGCCTATGCCAAAGGAACAACCCCCTATCAAGCCGGAAGTAATGCCCAAACCAGGGCCAATCGAACATCCGCTTCCAACTCCTGGAAAGGCGCATCCGCCAATTCCTGAGGAGCATCCGGAAAAGGAATCGTAAACAAAAACAAGGGTGCGACAAAAGGCGGTTTGCTTATGAGCATAGCCTAGATTAACGAATAATCCTGCACTTGGGATTGTTTGTTGATCGTAGCTAGGCGGAGAAAGCAGCCTTTTGGAACCCGACTAAGCAAAAGTATTCGGAAATAACAGAGCNTATTGATCCAAATATTCCTTCGTTGACGCAATAATTTCTTGCAATCCTTTTTTAGCATCCGAGAAGAACATTCCCGTCTTATCATTTGAGAATAACGGATTTTGAATTCCTGCGTAACCCGTGCTCATCGAACGTTTGATGACCACGATTGATTTCGATTTATCGACGTCCAAAATTGGCATCCCCGAAATCGCCGTGTTTGGTTCACGTGCTTCCGGATTAGTGACGTCATTTGCACCAATAACCAACGATACATCGGTGCTTTCAAACATCGCGTTCGCATCCTCAAGCTGTTTCATTTGATCGTAAGGAACGTTCACTTCTGCCAAAAGAACATTCATATGCCCAGGCATTCGGCCGGCCACTGGATGAATGGCGTAATTAACGTTGATGTCGTGATCACTCAATAACTTGGCCAATTCGGCAACTTCGTGTTGCGCCTGTGCAGCTGCTAACCCGTATCCAGGAATAATCATGACGTTCTTGGCATAGGCGAGCTGAACCCCGATATCATCAGCGGTCGTTTCCTTTACGTTAACTGGCACATCAGATTTCGTTGCAGCGCCACTATCACCGGTACCAAATCCACCGGCGATAATGTTTGCAACAGAACGGTTCATTGCTGCAGCCATTTGTAAGGTCAAAATGGTTCCGGCCGCACCAACTAAGGCACCCGCGATAATCAAAACTTGGTTATCGATGACGAAACCAGCCATTGCAACTGCCAAACCAGTAAAGGCGTTCAATAGCGATACAACCACTGGCATATCAGCGCCACCGATTGGAATGGTCATTAAAATTCCAAAGACTAAACTTGCGATAATTGCAATTAGGAGCGTTGAGACGCTGGTCGCAAAGCCAACCGTCATCGCAATCGCACCAATAATGACTAGAACGACTAGTCCATTTAGGAGCTTAGCGCCAGGAAAACTAATCGGTTTACCGGAAATCTTACCAGCTAATTTTCCGGTCGCAATTAACGACCCCGAGAAGGTTACACTCCCGATAATCAAATCCAGAATCACTGGAATTGAAAAGGCGAGCGATAACATTTTTCCGTTAGGTTGACTGAGGTAATCAAAAGCCCCGATTGCGGCGGCTGCACCACCACCAACTGCGTTAAATAAACTAACCAGTTGAGGCATATCGGTCATTTTAACGGTTCGCGCCTTAGCGGCACCGTAGCCAACTCCGATAACAAGTGCAACGACCAACAATATCCAGCCGATTAACGATGCTTCACTTTTTTCAATCGCCACTACAAAGGTCATAATGACGGCTAAAAACATTCCGACTGCTGAAAGACGATTCCCATTACGCGCCGACTTTGGCGTTCGCATCATGTGCAACCCAATGACGTAGCAAATCGCACTCACTAAGTAGAATAAAGAAACAATTGTCATTGTCACTGACATCATTTGTCATCCCCTCCCTTCTCAGAATTCTTGGGAGTCTTAGGCTTGGAGAACATCGTCAGCATTCGATCGGTGACAACGTAGCCACCTGCAACGTTAATTGCCCCCAAAAGAACTGCAATAAACGCAATTACGTAGAATAAAGGTGTTTGGGCCTCTAACGCAATTAAAATACTACCAACCACAACAACGCCATGAATCGCATTTGCACCGGACATCATCGGGGTGTGTAAGGTTGCTGGAATCTTACTAATTACTTCGAACCCAACGAGCAAGCTCAAAACGAAGATGGCTAAATTTGTAAATAACTGTTGACTCATCTTAACGGCCTCCTTCAGTTGGCTCTGACGCTGGCTCAGGTAATTCAGGTAACTTTAAGGCCTTCCGAAGGCGAGCGTTGATAATCTCACCACCGGTTGTGGCAACCAGTCCCTTAAAGACGTCGTCAGTTGGATCAATTTTAATTTCATCCTCAACCACTAAGGCGTTAATGACTGCCTGAACATTTTTTGAAAATAATTGTGAGGCGGAATTTGGTAGTTGGCTGGCTAAGTTGCCCGCACCCACGACCATCACTTGGTTATCAGTTGTAATCGTCTCATCTGGTTTACTGGATGCCACGTTACCACCCAGATTGCTAGCTGCTAAATCAATGAATACGGTTCCTGGTTTTGCGCTATCAACACTAGATTGAGGAACTAACAGCGGTGGTTTGTGTCCTGGCACCTGAGCAGTCGTGATAATGACATCATTTTGTGCAATAAAACCAACTAATTCAGCTTGTTGTGCCTGTTGCTCTTCAGCCGTTAGTTCACGCGCATAGCCGCCCGAACCGGACCCATTTGCGACAGAGCTGGTCAAAAAAGTAGCTCCGAGGGATTCAACCTCCCCCTTTGACGCCGCTCGAACATCGTATCCGGAAACGACGGCGCCCAATCGCTTGGCAGTTCCAATGGCCTGAAGTCCCGCAACACCAGTTCCTAAGACAAGTACCTTAGCTGGCTTAACGGTACCAGCGGCCGTAATCATCATTGGAAAATACTTCGGGTATAAATCACTCGCAACTAAAGCCGCTTTGTAGCCGGCAACACTAGATTGTGAGCTCAAAACGTCCATTGATTGCGCCCGGCTAATGGTTCTTGGTAGCAGTTCAAAGGATAATGCGCTTACATTTTTCTCCGCCAACGCAGTCATTTTGGCTGGTTCAATCAGTGAATTCAATAACCCTAAAATAACCTGGCCAGCTTTTAATTTGGCCAAAGTTTCATCCCCAGGATTATTAATCACCGCAATAACATTGCCGTCATCAAGCGCGGTCTGGCGATTTACCACCTTTGCACCTGCTTGTTCATAACTCGCATCACTATAGTAAGCTGATGCGCCTGCACCCTTCTCAACTAAAACGGTCATGTTGTTTTTGACTAACTTTTTCGTAACCTCCGGATCAATTGCGACCCGATTTTCCTGTGGCTGTGTTTCTTTTAATACTGAAACCACAATACTCATTCAAATGACCTCCCCTGTTTCATACTCTTCTTCAGAATTTGTCGCTAAACATAAAAGGAAGTTGTCACAAAACCAATGTTTTGTTCAACCTCCTTTATTATACCAAATTTACGGAATCACCTTTGCTAAATAGCGTAATCCCTTTTAACTTGTTTAATTGAACTGGTACTTAGCTTTGCGCCTTTTCGGGGTGTCCCTGAAGGTAAATGACGTGGGTGTTCAAGAATTCTTCAATTCCATGACGACCATCGTCACCACCAATCCCTGATTCTTTCCAACCAGAGTGTGACCCATTCATGGCTTCAAAGTTGAATCGGTTGATATAGGTTTCACCGTCTTCAAGTTCATTCGCAGCACGAGAAGCTGTATCCAAATTTTCAGTGAAAATTGAAGAAGTTAAGCCAAAGTCACTGTCATTTGCCATTTCAATTGCGTCATCCAAGGTCTTGAAGGTAACAATTGGTAGAACAGGTCCAAAGATTTCATCTTGAACAATTTCCGAATTCTGTTTAACATTCACAATAACAGTTGGTGCATAATAGAATCCTTTTTCAATCTCAATCTTATGACCGCCAGTTGTCACTTTGCCACCGGCTTCAACGGCTCGTTTGACCATTCCGTCAACCTTGTCTAACGCTGCTTGATTGATTAATGGACCCATTCCAGAATTTTTATCTGAAATTGGATTTGCCACCTTAATTGCCGCCATCTTTTTCGTCAATTTGTCGATAAATTCGGTTGCAACATCTTCTTGAACATAAACTCGCTCACAGTTGTTGCATAACTGACCATTATTATCAACTCGTGAATCAATGATGGATTGAACTGCCAAATCAATGTCCGCATCGCTGCAAACAATGGCTGGGGCTTTTCCACCCAACTCCAAGGATACCTTTGCCATATGTGTAGCAGCGGCTGCCATGACTCGTTTTCCTGACCCAACGGATCCAGTCAAACTAATAATGCCAATCTTCTTGTTGTGTGATAATTCATCACCAACGACTGAACCAGGACCAGAAACGAAATTCACAACACCCTTAGGAATGCCAATTTTGTCAACAATCTTAGCAAACTCCAAAGCTAAGTTTGGTGTGTCTGAACTAGGCTTCAACACAATTGTATTACCCGTTACCAAAGCTGGACCCATTTTACGGGCAATCAAGAAGAATGGGAAGTTCCAAGGTAAAATACCTGCCGCAACCCCGATTGGCTGTTTGGTAATCATGATGTTTTCATGCGCATTGTCTGATTGTAAAATTTCACCTTCATAAGTTCTTGCAGCGGAACCCATGTAATCAAAGTAATCAGCTGAGAACATGATTTCAGTTGTCGCCAAGGATTTAATTTTTCCCTGTTCCTCTTGTAGTAACGCAACTAAATGATCCTTCTGGTTTCGAATCTCGGTTGCCAGATCATGTAAATATTGTCCTCTAGTTGCTGCGGGAACCATTTTCCAGGTCTTTTGAGCTTCGTATGCATCATCAATTGCTTCCTGTGTTTCTTCACGAGTCGCACTTGGGACCGTTGAAATTTGCTCCCCAGTTGAAGGATTGATCACTGTTAATAGTTTGCCTGAAGTTGAATCCTTAAATTCTCCGTTGATGTACATTTTATAATGCTTTAACTTTGTCAATGTCTCTGACATCGTAACTGCTTCCTTCCAAATTTGGAAAATAACGCACTTCATTTCGACAACGACTAATTGATGCCTATCATCCTCAACTGATAAGTCGATTTGTAGTAAACACTTTTACATTTGTGAAATTAATCACATTTGCTTATCGCCTTCGTTATAGTCCCTTTTTGGTGAGAATGAAAGTCTTTTGTCGTAAAAAAGTAAAAATAATTATTTGATAGTGGTTTCCATGTAAAACTGATATGCTTTAGTGAAACATGGATATTTGGAGGAATAAACGATGGTATGGTTAGAATTGTTCGTTGCCGGCATTTTTGAAACCGTTTGGGCAACACTGATGAAGTACAGTCATGGATTTACAAAGTTGGGATTCTCAATTGCGACAATCGTCACCATGGCAATTAGTATCCTGCTTTTAGCACGAGCCACCAAGTCCCTACCGCTTAGCATTGCCTACCCTGTCTGGACTGGAATTGGCGCAGTTGGTAGCATCCTTGTCGGTGTCGTTTTGTTCAAAGACGCTCTTTCTCCCCTTACTTGGGGATTTGTTGCATTACTGATTATTGGAATTGTTGGTATTAAAATGACAACTGGAAGTTAAAAAGAACGGCCAAAATTGGCCGTTCTTTTTAGTCTACCCCGTTGCATCCTGCTCAATGATTGGGTCAAACAGTCCCCAACTAAAGACGGACATTACCTTTTTAAAGTTTTGAGTGGGTAGCTTTCCTTTATTCGCCATGGTTGCGTATTCGCCGCCAGGTTCCTTGAGTCGGTGCGGTGTTAAGTAAAACCCGTTGCGTTCATAGAATCGCACCCGTTTTTGTCGCTGATCATAATTAGCGGCCTTTTCGTCTAATGGTTCAACGTTTAAAACAATCTGCTTTTCGGGATAAGTTTCGAGTAACCAATTGATAATTTTGGTTCCATAACCCTTCCCACGAATGGCATCGTTAATCGCCAAGTAACTCACATAAATTGTCTGGTCAGCAAGACAATAATAAATGAACCCACACAGTGTTTCATCATCATAAAATACCCTGAAAATTAACTGTTTTCGTAAGGTCATCAATGTTAGAATCTCCAGCGGATAAGTTTCGTTCGGTGGAAACGCACTCTTATAGAGCTTCTTAATTTCTGGAAAGTTCCTGGAAAATAGGCGTACGTTTTTTACTAGCATATAGTGTCCTTTCTATCTGTCTGTATTTAACGCTAGCGTAACATGGTGGCTTTTTTAAGACAAGAAAAAGACTGCAGCCGGTTCACTGCAGTCACAATCCACTTATTTACATAATCCCCGCTAAAATGATGCCAGCAATCATTGCCACGATGACGTAGCCGACCGCCACAACACTCGTGACTAATGCCGATTTTTTTGAATTTTGATTTTCCATTGAAATCTCCTCTATTCGTTATGCCGTTGCGAGTTTTGTCTTGTTCAAGAGTAAAGAACTAGCGACAACTGACAGTGAGCTAAGTGCCATTCCCAATCCGGCTAACTCTGGACTGAGTACTAAACCAAGGCCAAAAAAGACGCCTGCTGCAACCGGAATACCGAGTGAATTATAGATAAACGCCCAGAATAAGTTTAATTTAATTCGATTAAAGGTCTTTTTACTCAATTCCAAGGCCCGGACGACATCCATCAAGTCATTTTTAACCAAAACGATTCCGCCCGATTCAATCGCAATATCCGTTCCAGAACCCATAGCAATCCCAACATTAGCAGTTGTCAATGCTGGAGCATCGTTGATTCCATCGCCAACAAATGCGACCGGTGCCTGCTCCTGTAGTTTCTTAATATGGTCTGCCTTATCACCTGGCAAGACGTCGGCAATAACTTCATCGATTTTAACTTGATCCGCAATTGCTTGGGCAACCCGCTGGTTATCTCCTGTTAGCATTACCGTCCGCATCCCAGCCTTTTTCAAGGCTGCGATTGCAACGGCGGAACTTGGCTTGGGGACATCCTGAATAGCAATTAATCCGATAATGTCACCATTCAAACCGACAACTACCACCGTTTTCGCTTCATTTTGAAGTTGGGTCATTTGCGCCTGTAACTCAGCTGACAATTTACTATCTTCTAATAGTTTGGCATTTCCAACGAATGCTGATTGTCCGTCAACTTGCGCACGAACACCCTTACCTTCAATTGCTTGGAAGTTTTGGAGGTTGGTGTCTTCAATATTCTTTTCGTTTGCCTTATCTAAAATTGCGGTCGCAAGTGGATGTTCTGAAGCAGACTCAAGCGCTGCTGCAATTTTGAGGACTTGGTTCTCATCACCGATAATGTCAGTCACTTTTGGCTTACCAACCGTAATCGTTCCTGTCTTATCAAAAACAACCGTTTTAACGGTGTTAACAGCCTCAAGAACTTCACCATTTTTGATTAAAATTCCCATCTTTGCACTGCGACCAGTTCCAACCATTAACGCAGTTGGTGTTGCGATTCCAAGTGCACAAGGACAGGCGATAATAATCACTGAAACAGTGAACAGCATTGTGCTGACCGCACTTGCCCCCACGATTGAATACCAGACAACAAAGGTCAGAATGGCAATTATTAGAACGACGGGAACAAATATGTCCGCAACTTTATCGACTACTTTTTGAATTGGTGCGTGGCTAGATTGGGCCTTCTTAACCATTTCAACAATCTGAGCTAATAACGTATCGTCACCAACTTTGCTTGCTTTAAACATGAAGGTTCCATTACTGTTCATGGTTGATCCAATAACCGCATCACCAACCTTCTTTTCAGTTGGCATACTTTCACCCGTGACCATGGATTCATCAATTGTTGAATTTCCCTCAGTAATGACGCCATCAACTGCAATCTTTTGGCCTGGCTTAACGCGCAATATATCCCCCACAACAACTTCTGATAGTGGAATCGTCACCATTTTGCCATCACGTAAAACTTCAGCATTTTTAGCCTGCAAATTAAGAAGTTTATCAACTGCACCCGATGCGCTATGTTTCATATTTTCTTCAAATACCTGTCCCAATAGGATTAGCGTAATCACCACGGCTGCATCTTCAAAAAAGACGCCTTGGTTATTTAACATCGCGTAAACACTATAGAGATAAGCCGTCAGAGTACCAATCGCAACCAGTGTATCCATATTGGCATGATGATGTTTAAATGATGCCCAAGCAGTTTGAATAAAGCCTCGACCAGATACCAACATAATCGCCGTGGTCAGCAGGAACTGACTCCAAACGCCTCCTGGAATCTCGTAGCCAAACGGCATCATCATCATGTTAATTAGGATTGGAATTGAAACGATTAATGAGAAAATGAATCGATTCCGAATACTCATGACTTCACGACCACCTTTCCGTGGAACATGTTCATGCCGCAAGCAAAGTCATATTCACCCGCTTTACTTGTATCAATTTCAATTGAATGGTTTTCATTTTGTGGTAAGTACTCATTGATCCCGAATTTTTCAAAGACCACTTGTTCCAAACAACTTGAGGGATCTATCCGGTTAAAATTAATTTTTGCTGGAATGCCCTGCTTTAGGACGACGGTTGCCGGTGAATAGCCACCACTCACAACGACATCCACACTTTGACCATCGGACTCAACATCAGCAGTCACTGCCTTTGTAACGTGCTTACCAAAGAACCACCAAACAATAAACCCAATTAAAAGTACTGCAATAACGGCAACTAATATTTTATCCATGATGAAAGATCTCCTTTTATGTATAATATAGAATTATTATGATTACATTTGTAATCCACAAATTAAATATACACCCTATGTTTACGTTTGTAAACAGTGGAGACAAAAAAACAATCTCCAATTAAGAGATTGTCCGTTATTTCTTATTTAATTGGTTTTTTCTGTCATTTCCAAAACGCTCTTTTAGCTTATGCCAAGCTTGCAAAATCATCTTGTTAACACTTCGATATAGACTGTGTGAGATTTGGGAGAAGGTAAATACGTTGTAATAGAGCCTGATAATGAGGACGTAGAAAATGATTCGTCCCAAAATTGAATGGGCAAAGAAGAAAATATCGGCGCCAAAAAAGTGAACGAGTATAATGACACTCATCAAACGAATCAGGTTCGCCACGTAAATCCAGATTACCCCAACAATAACGAAAAATGCCTTTTCAAACCGATTATAGAATTGGTAGAAAAACAACCAAACTGACAAAGGCCGTTGTTTCAATAATGCCGGAACACTCATAATCAATCATCATCGTGACGGGTGACGTCGAATTATAAATGCTAACTAATCCATACTTTGGCATAATCTCACTCATATGGGTTAACGAGCCTAGCCAACCAATTCCGTGCATGACGGCATGGGTAAAGAACCAGATCCAATAGGGATCACTTAATGTAATCAAAATAAAAAAGAGCCCAACGCTACCAACAATAAAGAAGAATGCGTATAGCTTTGAACGCTTTAATACTGAAAGGGCATATAACCAGACAACTGCGCCAATTATTTGAAAAATGCTCATTTAATGGTCTCCGTTTTTTCTACCTAATTTTATTTTACGGGTTCCAGTCACACTAACAACGGCTAGAATGGCAATTGCAAATCCAACTCCGGCGAGTACAACGGGACCTGTACTACCACTGGTGGTCATGACCTCGCCACTCCAAAGATTGGAATTCTCTAGGGTAATCGTTTGGTTCTCAGTCTTTGTTATCCCATCAAGTTTATCAAATGGAATCTTAACTTCCCATACGTAACCAGTTCCTGCGTAATCCGACCCATCACCATTCTTTTATGTGATGTTCTGTCGACTTACTCCACCACCATCTTGCACAGTCGCATCTGTATTTGTAGCCGCGTCCCAGATATCAACTGGTACAACCTTTTGCTCGCCAACATTTAGGTATACTGAACCATGATTATTTAAAGATATGTCATAGGTATGTCCACCCATTTTCAATTTGTAACCACTAGCCTGAAAATCGGTATAACCACCTTGTAATTTAGGCGTCATTGCAACATAAAAGTAAACGTTCTTTTTATCAGTCACCATTGCGACTTGCTTATCATTGTCATTGTCACCGTCAGAAGTCATCGTTGATTTCGTAATGCTATCCCAATCGGAGAAAGCACCATCAATACTAATATTCATGTCACCGCTGATGTTGTTGTTCTCTGCTAAATTTTTATCTTTAGCGGGTGTGTCCTCACCATTTAAAACCTGCTGAGCAGCGCTAGAATCGTCACTATCAGTTGTGGTCGTATCATCAGGTACCGTCGTCGCCGTGTCAAAAGGCGTTGAAAAGTCATTACTTTCAGCGACTATTGGTTGCGGACTGAGTTCTGAGCTTGAAATCGAGACAGTTTGATCACCATCAGTATCGCCAAGAGCCGTCTTTGAAATCTGGCCCTCTAATTCAACCGAATGCCAGATATAATTTGGCCCTTCGTTAGCTGAATACTCGACTGAGCCAACATTAGAATTTTTCTTCTGCCAATTTGAATCAGCCGATGAAATTGTATATTGTTTCGTTTCTCCGTAAGGCGGCGTGTAAGCATTCAGGTTCACAAAATAGGTATTTTGACCAACAGTCAGGTTAAACCCATAAGGAATATAATTTTGTTGAGTCGAGCTAATATGAAAGTAAATTTCATCATTGCTTGTTATTACCGAAGTTGAATACCCCGAAGTAGACAAGGTCTGTGAAGCACCTTGCCAATCATCGTAATTTCCATCAATAGATATTGATGATGCATTAACCGAAACGGGATGTGCAATCGCTGCAATAGTCACAGCAAACATAACGGTCCCTAAAATCGTTAATCCTAATTTCAAAATTCTTTTCATTGCATTTCTCATTTAGATGACCCCCATCCCTAAATAAAAGTCGTGTCTTTTTTATATAATCGAACAACCACATACCTTTTGCTTTGTCAACTACAGTATACACCTTTTATTTTACATTAATTACTCGTTCGTTTGATTTTAAGACAATTAGAGCACTTATTTGCAAGTCATTTCAGGTCATTGTGTTCTCTAAGTGCTATCTTACTCAAGCCCACAAAGAACTTTCGCGAATCGTTCGCCACCATCGTCGCTAGTAAAATTATAACGGGCAAGTACTGAATCAAATAACGACTCCGTCCACCTTCAAACAGCAGTAGGTAAGCAAATCCACCCAGTATAGCGAGACGGAATAGTTGTGTCATTTTCTGCTTATTGTGCCAGCCAAAAGCAACCAACCCGAGTAAGAAAACCCACCAAACTTGCGAGATATATCTAAAATCTCCTAGATGAGTCCCATACAAGTACACAAATTGTCGAAGAAATCCTGAAAAACCAGTTTCCTGAGGCGTTGGATTTTCATTAATAAAATGACCTTCTTTGACCCAAGCAAAGGTTCCATCAGCCGTATTATTTCGATGCTTTAAAATTAAAAATTTTGCGTAGCCTACTGGTCCTAGCTTTTTAAGCCGTTTAACCAGCAACTTTTTAGAATAGTCAGATCGCGCTTTAACAGTCGGTAACTCTCCCATTTTTAATGCATCCTTGGGATTGTACCCACCGTCTCCCGAGACACCCATACTAATAAAATGGATAGCTGGAACTGCCCGCAACCGGTTCACCACAATGTAATTCTGATTGTTGGTTACTTGCTTACCTCCAAAATAACCAGCTCCCAGCGCGACAACACAGAGCAATAGCAATCCCCACTTAGGCAAATTGTTTCTCCCGAGGCTATTACGAAAGTCTTTTAAATTAACTTGATGATCCTTTGTTCAATAAATGACTTCTATTAGAACAATCGCAATTACCGGCGCAATGGCGGAAGGTTTCATGAAGTAAGTGCCGGCAACTAATAATCCAAATAAAATTGCAAACACGGAACGTTGCCATAATTTGAACTTTTTATTTTTCAGTGCCACGTAACACAGTAAATATCCAGAAACGAATGGTAACACCCACGCATCCGTATAGGGAATAATGATGGTTGGAAACAGCAGTAGCCATGCTGATTCGATATACATCGCCAACGGAATCCGTTTCTTATCTAATAACAAGATTGTCAACAAAATAAGAACAGCTGATAGATCCACAACCAATAAGGTCATCAGATCAAAAAAGAGCCAAGAAGTCGTTGAAAATAGCGTCGCCAGCGCATGTTGAATAAGGAGCAATGCCATATTGTTGTAGTACAAGCCAAAATAGGTTCGCAACTCAATATCCTGGGTGTTAATCAGGCCTTCATGAATGGCCCCCGCATCAAATCCAATCGCCGGGTGAACATTCAGAACGAAAATAATCTGCCAACAAACCACCAGAGCTAAACAAATGGCCGCCGTTAGTTTCTGATGTTTGACGAAAATTAACAAAAAATAGTGGCGCGCTTTCGGGTAAACGATAACTGACAGAATTAGAACGATCGAAATAACTATGAAAAAGGTCGTTACCATCGTGGTCCCAGCTCCAGTAATTTTATTGTCCCCTAAAATTAGGTTTGGCGAGGTTATCGCAAAAATCAATGCGAGAAAGAAAAAAATATTAAAAAGGATTAACATTGCTCGATTGCTAAATCGAAAAAACCGATTCGTCATATGCTGCTTGCCGCTCCTCACTTATTCTTATTCATCCTCATCTACTGACAAACAGTAGAACCGAGTTGGCGATTCTCCAACCTCAATTCGAGATAGTCTGGCATGAATTTTCTTTAGTTCTTTTCTGATTAGGTTAAACAAGTAGACCGTCACGTTTTCCACACTGGGATTTACCGTTTCGAAATAGGCCAAATCGTTCAAAAATTTTCCGTTAATTAAAGATAAGACTTCATTCACAGATTTCTCCATGTCGTTAAAGATGACCATTTCATTTTCTCGAGTATGAATTTCACATATAACTTCCCAAGTATGGTTATGTTACTTACCCATTCCACCTTCCCAGCGCATTGCATGACTCGCATTAACGTAGGAAATAATTTTATATGAATGCTTTACAGTCGCCAATTTTATTACTTACCTCTTTTTTTTAGTTTCTCAAAGTCGTCCTTAAAGACAATACCCAAGTTGTGCCGTTCATCGTCAAAATTCTGAGAATTCCATTTTGATGATTTTGTCATACTGTTGATAATTCCCACAAACCGAATCCAAGCACAAATGAAGTTATAGATTGGCATCGTGAAAGCAACCCACCCTTGTTTTAAGAAGAAATGGCGTTCCTCCGTAAAGTCGCGGAGCATTAACTGCGAACAGATCAAGTTCATTAGCTCCATAAATACGTACAAAATGTAGATAATGACGTACGACATCCCTAATAGAATAGGCGAATAATTGAGCATTAATAAGACCAAACTCGCGAATATCCAAATCATCCTAGGAAACAAAAATGTGTGGTCAATCACCATTCGTCTGACCAAAAAATCTTTAAAAAAGTGCTTTAATTCAACACTATTTGAATAGTTATGATCAACTTCAATTTCACCCCGTTGCCACCGTTGGCGTTGGGTATAGAGCTCACCCAGATTCTCAATTGGCTCCACATAAAAAATGGCATCTGGGCAAAGAATGACCTTTCGCTTCAACCGATCTCTCAGCTGAAATGTCATATCTGTGTCTTCACCAACTGTCGACGTACTGTACAGAAACGTTGACATCAACGCTTCTTTTCTAAAAGCAGAAAAGGCGCCAGACATCGTATATAGCTCATTTCTATCGGATTCAATGGTTCGTCCCACCAAAAAGGCTTGAGCATACTCAAAATATTCGTTTCGTTGTAAGAGGCGATGTCACAGGTTAGATGTGCTCTGAATTAATTTCTTCTGAGGCAGTATCGTTCCCGTCATCGCAGCAACGTCATAATCATTTTCAAAACGCAGCACCATATTCATTAAAGCGTTCTTTTCAAGAATGCCATCACTATCGATGTTAATAATATAGGTGCCAATACTTTCATAAATAGCAAAGTTTAAGGCTTTTGCTTTACCCTTTTCTGTATGGATGAGCTGCATATGCAAATCCTTAAATTCATTTTGAGCGTGTGCAAAAGCCCCAAAGCTATCATCCGTACTTTGATTATCAGCAAGGATAATTTGAATTAAATTAGATGGATATGTCGAATTCGCAATCGATTGAATACATTCAAACAATGTTTCTTCCGAATTATACACGGGAACGATCAGGGAAATCATTGGCATTTTATCTGGAATATCTAACTTGTGCTTTCTAAACTGAGTAAAAAGGAGTTTGATTGCTTTTAAAAAGGCAGGTATCAACTCGACGATAAGTGGAATTAATGACCAAGTCAGCCAAAATCCCATACTTAAAAGTGTTGTTTCAATCCAGTATCTCATCGTCAAGCCTCCCTCTGCTTTTGAGTCAGTGTATCCATTCTAAATCACTTACCCGTGATGTACAAATGGGACTAATCAGTCTCTCATTAAACCGGTTTACTGAACTCTTCGTTCTATTTTACCCGACATGTATCCAAAAAAGCAATCCAAGGCGCGTCATTCTCATGATTTGCCTTGAATTGCTCTATTTAAATTGATTTGAATAAAAATCAGTCTCAATCTCAAATCGAGGACGATGTTTTACCTCTGTAAAGACTTTTCCAACGTACTCACCAATAATGCTCAATGACACCAGCTGTACGCCACCCAAAAACCAAATGGAAATCATCAGGGATGACCAACCTGCCGTCGTGTTACCCACCATTCATTGAATAATCGTATAAATCATTAAGTAAAGGCTCAAGAGGACAATAATCGTACCAAGATAGAGAATTGCTTTAATTGGGGCAATTGAAAAGGAAGAAATGCCATCAACCGCAAAACTCAGCATTTTTCGGAGTGGATACTTCGTCTTACCGGCAAATCAGGATTTTCTAGCATAGTAAACCTTTGAGCTTGGATAACCGACTAACGGCACAATTCCTCTTAAAAAGAGGTTTTCTTCCTTATATTTCAAAAGGCCCACCATTGCTCGGCGACTTAACAACCGGAAATCAGCATGATTTGGAACCATTTTGACGCCAAAGCCTGCCATCAATCGGTAAAAAAGCTTTGCAGTTGTTCGCTTAAACCACGTATCAGTTTCCCGATTATTCCGAACGCCATAAACAACGTCCTTGCCTTCTGCGTAGTCCTGCACCATTTTGGGGATTGCATTAACATCATCCTGTAAGTCAGCATCAATGGTAATGGTCATATCCGCATGCTCCTTGGCAACGGTCAATCCGGCAATCAAGGCATCTTGGTGCCCAAAATTACGGCTAAACTTGATCCCAGTCACATACTTATTTTTCTTCATTAACATTTCAATTAATTCCCAAGTACGGTCCTGGCTGCCATCATTGACATAGAGGATTCGACTGCCTTCCCCAATCAGGTGTTCACCACTCAATTTATCTAAAATAATTGATAACTGTCTTGTCGTTTCCTCAACGACAGCCTCTTCATTGTAACAAGGCACAACAATCGTCAAATTATTCCCGCGTTCCTCCAAAATTGACATCTTCTTTCCGTTTGATTGCAATTGTGTCATCACTTCCACCCAAGAAAGAGATATCGTTCATCGCCATGATAATGAAGCCATTTTTTGGCCCTGATTAAGGCATTAAATTCATGCCAACCAACAACAGCCAGCGTCGAAATCATTGGTAAAAATTGAATTAAATATCGTGAACGGCCGCCTTCAAATATCAGCAAATATAGAATGGCTCCAAAAACACTCATTCGAAGAATTCGCATGATCATCGACTTATCAAAGAAACTAAATAGAATTCCCGCAAACATTGTAATCCAAATAATTTGAGAAATTGTCGATGAAATTCTCAAGTTAGAACCGTATGGATAAAAGAAGGTTCTAATAAAATGATAATGATCATAATTCGATTTGCTAAAGAATTGTCCCTCCTTGAGCCAGCCAAGGGTTCCGTCGCTCGTGTTTGTGTAGTTCTTTTTAATTAAGAACCCAGCATATCCGAAAATACCAAAATTACCGAGGCGTTGACGAATCACTTTCATATTCCATTTTTGTTGTTGTTTTAAAGTTGGGAAACTAATGCTGTACTCGTAATCAACCTGTGAATAGCCACCCGTTGATTGTTTATTCATTCCCATCATGATGAAATGGCTTGGTAATTGCTTTTGATTGGGATTAATGCCAATAAATTACTGTTGCTTAACGTATGATTGACCCGCAATCTGGTAAACGCCAAATAAGATAATTGTCAATAATGACGTTAACCCAACCGCTTTCCAATTAAGCTTTGAACGGGCAAAAATAGCGACTAAAATGAGTTCTACCACCACTGCAATTAAAAGGATGATAGCAGTCGGCTTCAACTCGTATGCCACCCAGGATACAATTCCGAGCAAACCAGATTGCCAAGTGAGCCGTAGCCACGATTCCTGCTCCTGTTGCCAGCTCGTCACAATCAAACTCAGCAACAGAACCATTCCTGCTACAAAAGGTAGAACAAACGTGTCAGAGTATACGACAACAATCCATGGTGAAATGAGTAAAACCAGTGGAATCATTGTCCCTAAAATGGCTGATTTTAAGTACTTTCTCAACATCAAGGCAATCAAGAAAATCGCAATATCGATTAAAACTAAGTTCACAACGTCCAGCGTAATCATAAAATTCGTAATGTTGAGTCCTTGACTAATGTGGTAAATGCCACGTTCCAGGAACATCAACATGAGGTTGTTGGGATACTGTGAAAAGTAGTTAGCTAAATACGATCCGCCCTCAATTGAGGGACTGGCTGCCGCCCACTTGACAATACCAGAATCAAATCCAGTCTCGCCCGCGATGGCCACCAATAAAACAATTTGGTAGATTCCAACAAGGATCATAAAGGTCCATTTGGTGCTTAACCATTTGACTGCCTTAAGATTAATCTGGCGCTTTCGCAGAGCCCAATGTCCGGCACCCAACAAAAGTAAGACGAACAACCCGCCACCAATAATCAACCCATTCAGGTTATCTGAAACAAGTACGCCCGCAAACGTCACAAAAAACACAATTCCCAATATCCAATTGATAATTGCGATAAATTTATTCTCCATATTTTCCACCACTTCTAAATAATTATTAAACGACTATGTATATAACACATTATTAAGTATAGCGTATTTAATTATCAAAAGTTAATTTTTTCTAATAAAAGAGCAATCTCACGGCGAGATTGCTCTTTTCTTCATTAAATTGCTAAGTAGCTCACTAACAAATCGACACCCGCCTGCCGGCTCTGTGCCATGATCGACTCAGGGTCGCCTTTGAAATGGTACGTTTTTGCAATTGATGTGTTTCGATCCGCGACACCAATACATACTGTTCCCACCGGTTCACCATTCAGCGGCGTTGGTCCCCCAGCCCCAGTAAATCCCAATGCAAAATGAGTGCCGGCTAATTTACGCGCCTGTTGCGCCATTTTCTTGGCAACCTCCTCGCTCACCACCCCACACTTATCGATCACGGTTTCCGGCACGCCCAGAATTTTGGTTTTTGCTTCAGTTGCGTACGTAATGAACCCCCCAGGATAAATGTCGTGTGCTTCAGGCGTCGCTGCCAAATGAGTTTGGAAGGTACCACTTGTCAGGCTTTCAGCGCTTGTGAGTGTCAGCTTCCATTTGGCTAAATACTTGGCTAAGGTTGGGATATCCATGATTGTGCCTCCGTTGTTGTTCGTTTAATTTTAGCGTATCAAATTACACGGATGTGCAAAAGAAATATGCCCAAACTAACGATCAAACAAAAATAAGCGTTCCCGCTTGCTTTCTGGGTCAAAATCAGATATTCTCATTTCATTAGATATCCACTTACAAAAAGTAAGCATAAAAATGGAGGCACATAAATATGGTAGACATCAATAAATTAGAATTCGGAATTGAAACGTTCGGTGACATTGTTGCTAATGAAGATGGTAGCGTTAAAACTGCAGCAGAATCAATTCGTCAAATTATTCATGAAGGTGAAATTGCGGATCAATACGGGATTGACGTCATTGGTGTTGGTGAACATCATCGACCAGACTACAGTGTGTCTAGTCCGGAAATTGTTTTAGGCGCCATCGCATCGGTCACTAAAAACATTAAGTTAGCAACCGCTGTAACGGTGTTAAGTTCCGACGATCCCGTCCGCGTTTACGAGCGCTTTGCAACGCTTGATGGTTTATCAAATGGCCGTGCTCAAGTAATGCTTGGCCGAGGGTCATTTACTGAATCATTCCCATTATTTGGCTATGATTTAACTGATTACGACGATTTATTCAACGAAAAATTAGAACTCTATAAAAAATTACAGGCAGAAACGCCCGTTACTTGGTCAGGTAAATTCCGTGCCTCACTTAAAAATCAGGAAGTTTATCCTAAGACTGAAAAAGGCGAACTCGAAACCTATATCGGAATCGGCGGTTCTCCTGAGTCAATCATACGAGCAGCTCGCTTCGGTTACAAAGTGATTCTTGCCATCATTGGTGGCCAAGCTGATCGCTTCAAACCCTACATTGATTTATATCATCAAGCAGCTAAAAAGTATGATATGCCTGAATATCCAATTGCCGTTCACTCACACGGCTTCATTGCTGATGATGGCGACGATGCCAAAAAAGTTGCTTTCAAGAACATTAAAGCCAACTTTGACCGAATTGGATTAACGCGGGGCTGGGCACCAATGAGTCGCGAACAATTTGATGGCGAAACTAAGAATGGTTCATTCTACGTTGGGACACCAGAAGTTGTTGCCCAACGAATTGCCAGAACCATCGATTTACTTGGATTAGGCCGCTTTGATTTAGTTTACGGTGCTGGTAACCAGACTGCAGCTCAAAGAGAACGCATGATTGAACTATTTGGTACTAAAGTAATCCCCCGAGTTAAGGAAATCTTGACTGAAAAGGAGGCCGCAAAATAATGACCATTAAACGAGTTGGTATTATTGGTGCTGGTAAAGTTGGAATCGTCCTTGCCGGTCTTGCATTAAATGCCGGTTATGAAGTCAGAATCTCTGGCTCTGGTTCAACCGAAAAAATTGATCTAACCATTAAGACGCTTGTCCCAGGTGCAATCGCCGCCGAGAATGAAGAAGTTGTTGCCAACAGTGACATCATTATTCTCGCTATCCCACTGAGTCGTTATCGAAACATTGATGCTGGCCTGTTTAAGAACAAGCTTGTCATCGATGCAACCAACTACTGGTGGGAAACCGATGGCATTCGTGAGGAAGTTTTATCACCCGACTCAACCTCCAGTGAACAGGTTCAAGCCTATTTCAAAGACGCCACAATCGTGAAGGGTTTTAACCACATGGGTTACCACAACCTGCAAGAGGAAGCTCACGCTAAGGGAGACGCCAAACGTAAGGCATTGTTCATCACTGGTGATAATCATGAGGCCGTTGATACAGTCGCCCAGTTTGTTGATACCATGGGATTTGATCAAATCGTTCACTACAACCTGGCAGATGGCATCATGACCGAACCTGGTAGTCCCCTGTTCGGCGCTAGTTTGAATTATGAAGATTTAAAACAGATTATTGACCACTTTGACGAAACTGAATTTTGTAAGAAAGTGGCAGCATCAAAATTTAATGAATAATATTAAAAAGCTATTCCTTTTTGGAATAGCTTTTTTTAGTTTCTTTCACTATTTTTAAGTTCCCAATTTTGTGCTGCAATTTGCACTGCATCCCACGGTGAGCCAACGGGAGGAGAATATGATAAATCTAAATCACTAATATCGGAAACGGTCATATCATTAAAAATAGCTGTTGCAAATATATCGTTTCGTTTAGCAACCTCGCTACCATACCAACCCACTAATTGTGCGCCTAAAAGTCGGCCTGTGTTTCGATCACCTGTAATTCTAATTTTAATTTTATGAGCCCCCGGAAAATATGCCTTATGATCATCCACCTCAGCTGTTACTGTTAGCGGTAAAAATCCAGCTTGTTTAGCTTCATTCTCCAACAAACCTGTACGTGCCACCACTAAATCAAACACTTTCAGCACCTGTGTTCCAACACTCCCTCTGAAAGCATGTGATACTCCCGCAACACTGAAGCCAGCCACTCGTCCTTGCTTATGAGCAGTGGTTCCTAACGGCAAATATGTCGTTCCTAACAAATGATGTTTGGTCTCTATTAAATCGCCAGCAGCCCAAATATCAGGTAACGATGTCTTCATGTGTGAATCAACTTTAATAGATCCGGAAAATCCAATCTCAGCCCCAGCTTCAACTAACAAGTCTGCATTTGGCGTTACACCAACAACTACAAGAACCAAATCAAAATGAGAAATTGTCTCTTCAAGGTTTTCGTCTATTCCAGTCACCGTAACGATTCCGTTGCTTTCATTAATTTTGTAAATTGTTTGCCCGGTGACGACGTTGATTTCATTTTCAAAAAATTTTTCATGTACGAGTTGACCAAAATCAGGATCAACCGTTGATAATATTTCAGCGCCCCGTTGAAAAATAGTAACCGCTAACTGGCGCTTTTTCATTGCCTCCGCCATTTCAATTCCAATATATCCAGAGCCAACAATTGCAACGTTTTGCACCTCTTTTGTCGACAGCTTCTCTTCAATTGTAAAATAGTCCGCCATCGTATGCAAAACTCGAATGTTACTTGCCGATTGTTGAACGTAAACCGAGTCAATGCCAGTGATACCTGATAATTTTGGCTTTGCCCCAGTTGCAACCACTAGGGAATCATATCGAAAAGTGAGTGATTCACCATCTGACGTGTGAGCTAGCACTTGATGTTTGCTTGAATCAATTTTGTCAGCGGTTGTGTTCATTTGAAACTCAATTCCGTTTGAGGTTAATTCTTTTAAATTTCGATGTGCTAACGAACGCCAATCTGGCACCTCTTTGCTAATGGCATAAGGTAACCCACAAATTGATAAATTTGGATATTCATCAGCTAACAGCACTTTAATTTGTAGCTCAGGCTTAAGCTCTTTGGCCTTTAAAGCAGCAGAAATTCCAGCATCACTGCCGCCGATGATTAATAGATTTTCTGTATTGGTCATTTAATTAATCCCCTTCAAGTTGATTATTGCACCTTTACTCGGCTTAAATTCTGTTGTAAATAATTAGAAAATTCTGTTAGAGTTGGATAATTTTTCTGCTTAACTATTTCTCCATCAAGCAATGTCACCGGTAAAATGTCAATTCCGTAATTTTCATCTTTTATGTCTCCTATTCCCTTTTTACCCAAAGAAACTCAGTGAAATCCACAATCCCAACAAGGTAATGAACAAAACGGGAATGGTGATAGTGATACCAATTTTAAAGTAAGTTCCCCAAGCAATTTTGACACCCTTTTGCGCCAAAACGTGTAACCAAACCAACGTTGCCAATGAGCCAATTGGCGTAATTTTCGGTCCTAAATCAGAACCAATAATGTTGGCATAAACTAATGTTTGATGCATTAGCCCAGTGACGTTTGCCCCCTTGATGGATAGCGCATTAATCATGACGGTTGGCATATTATTCATTGCCGACGATAAAAATGCCGCCAAATAACCCATTCCCATGGTCGCAACAAACCGACTACCGGAAGCAATCCAAGCAATAGCACTTGCAAGTAGCGCAGTCAGCCCAACGTTTTGAAGGCCGTAAACAACAACGTACATCCCGATTGAAAAGAAGACGATGTTCCACGGGGCTCCCTTGATAACAGTTCTCGCATCGACATGTGGACTTCGTTGACTCACAATTAAGAAAATAAAAGCAATCGTGAGCGCAACAAAGGATACTGGAATATTGAAAATACTACTACTGAAGTAGCCAATCAATAATGCCGCAAGGACAACCCAGGAAAATTTAAATAACCCTAAATCTTTAATAGCCGATTTGGGCTCCGCTACTTGGCTGACGTCGTAGTGCTTCGGTAACGCTTTACGGAAGTACAAATATAAAATGCTGACGCTCGCAATTAGTGAGAAAAGATCTGGAATCCACATGCGTAACACATATTCAGGAAATCTGATGCCGAAGAAATCAGATGAAACAATATTAACTAAATTGCTGACGACTAAGGGCAACGATGTTGCATCAGCAATAAACCCGCTGGCAATAATGAACGGAAAAATCTGTTTCTCATCGAAATGCAGTGCGCGAACCATGGCCAAAACAATTGGCGTCAAAATCAAGGCGGCTCCGTCATTCGCAAATAAAGCAGCAACAATTGCGCCTAACACGGCAATTAAAATAAACATTCGCACTCCATGTCCATTTGCTAATCGTGCCATATGTAATGCTGCCCATTCAAAGAAACCAATCTCATCCAAAATAAGTGAGATTAAGATAATGGCAACAAAGGATAGCGTGGCATTCCACACAATTCCAGTGACGGTTCCAACATCCCTAAATGTCACCACTCGGAATAGTAATGCTAAAATTGCGCCGCCAATCGCTGCCCAGCCGATTGATAACCCCTTTGGCTGCCAAATTACAAAAAGTAACGTCAATAAAAATATAAAAACTGCAAAGAAGACTTGCATAACTCCTCCTAATCACCAAGATCAGGGATTTTTTCCCTGATCTTTAGTCTTTTTTTTAATAAATTAGATTTTTAAAAGTTTATCCTCAAAATTGGGTTGCCACTGCTCAACGGCAAAGTGATTATTCGAAATATCCTTCACCTTTTCAATCCATTCTAGTTCATTTTGGGCACGAGCTTGTAAAAATGGATTAGTTGTTTGTGTCGCCAGCATACTTTGATTAACCACCCACCAGGTATGAGCCATATGTGCCCGATTCAAGTCATCATTTAGCCGCATCGACTCATATACCGGTGTTGTTTCTGGCAAAGTTACCATCACAATCTCTGTTTGATCTGGATCTTGTAAGCGTGGCAATAAGTCAACAATTGATTGTGGAACACCGCCAGCACTCCGATTTACTTCTTTTGCATAACTTTGTGTTGAATCTAATAACAATAGTGTGTGTCCCGTTGGTGCGGTATCGATGACAACGACATCACTATCATCTTGCGCGACAATATTGGCGAAAGCACGAAACACCGCAATTTCTTGGGTGCAGGGTGATCGTAAATCCTCTGCCACATAGTCTACATCGTCCGAATTCATTGTTGCTCGCGCATTTTCCATAACTTCATCCTGGTAATCTTTTAAAACCCGCTTTTCATCAATATGACTAATGGTAATTGCTGGATCAGCAGTTTTAAAGAAATTCAAATGATCTGCTGGATCAGTAGTCGCCAAATGAACCGTTTTATTTTGAGCAACCAACTTTTTCGTAATTTGAACGGCAACGGTTGTTTTGCCAACTCCTCCTTTACCCATCGTAAAAATAATTTTCTTATCAGTTGCCACTAAATCAGCAACAATTTTATCAAGGGTGGGATACTGATAATCATAGACTTCTACAGATTGGATATCAGGTTGTTTAGTTTTTAGTAGCAATCGAATCTTATCTAAACCAGTCACGTTATAGGCACGCAAAGGTACCTCGGACATAGGATAATTTTGGAGCAGATGAGGAAGGTTCGCTAAATCAGCCTGTTGCTGTTCAAATATAGCCTGCGAAGCTTCATCATTATGAGTTAGCAGGGTTCCGTTCACAATGACTTGCTGGTGTTTCATACCCATATCAGCCAATTCCCTAGAAGCTCGTGCCGCCTCTATAAAGGAAGCTCGTTGTGGTCGTGTGACCAACATTAGCGTCGTTAAATCTGGATTATTCAGTGTTTCAACGGCCTTAGCATAAGTTGCCTTCTTCTCACCCATACCAGCTAACTGGCCAAGGCAAGATGCCCCGCGATCATTTTTATCTAGGTAATCACTCCAAGCCGATGGTAATTGAAGCATCCTAAGGGCGTGACCCGTAGGCGCTGTATCAAAAATAATATAGTCAAATCGCTTAGCAATTTCCGGACTAGTTAAAAAGTTGGAAAATTCGTTAAAAGAAGCAATTTCAACTGTACACGATCCCGATAATTGTTCTGCCATATTCTTAAGTGCAGCTTCAGGTAAAACGTTACGGTAAGGTCCAATGACACTTTCTCGATATTCATTAGCTGCAACCACTGGATCGAAATTAGCGACATATAACCCCGAAATATTCTTAATTGACTTAGGTTTATTGGTTAGCTCAGTTTCAAAAACATCTTGTAAATTACTGGCAGGATCAGTAGAAACCAACATAACTTGATTACCGTCATCAGCGAGTTGAACTGCCGTTGCACTAGCTGTCGTCGTTTTCCCTACACCACCCTTACCGGTGAAAAATAGGTAATGCGTTAAGTTTTCATTCTCTGGAACATACTTTTGCATCATTTTGTTCCTCCTGAATTTAACAATTTATTGATGTTTAATATATTCACACTCATCTATATATCAAACAAAAAAATATTGGTTTAACCTCTATTCGTTGATGTAAATGCAAGGCCGGTGTAATCAGATAATTCAGCCGTTGTTGGATAGCTGCCTGTTTTAACAATTTCACCATCAATTTCGGTAATCGGCAAAGCTGAGTCTGCGTTAATTTGGATTTCAGCTAAGATTTCTGGCCGTTGTGTAAATATTTTTGGATTTTGACTGAGGTTGTAACGTCTTGCTTCGATGCCTGCATCTTCATTTAAAGCCTCAAAAGCAGAGGTAATTCTTAATAAATCTTGATTGACAGAAGGGCCACAAACCCCTGTAGCACAGCACATAGCCGGTTCAAATAATTCAATCTTTTTCATTAGTAAGTACGCCCTTTCTTGAATCGTTTTCTTGAAGTGGCCCATCATCACACACGCAATGCTCACTCGCATTTAAAAGCGTATCCGTATCCCGTTTAAATAGGTCAATAAATTCTGGCCTCAAAGTGTAATGTTGCCACTTGCCTTCTTTTCGTGCACTGATAATCCCAGCAGCCTGTAACACCTTCATATGGTGGGAAAGTGTTGGCTGAGTGAAATCAAAATGATCTAGAATGTCACAAGCACATAGTGAACCACACGAAAGCAAATCGATGATCTTTAATCGGTTTGGATCTGCCATCGCCTTGAGCATCTGGCCGTAATTTTCGTAATTCATGATAGTCTCCTTGCTGTATAGATAGACGTCTATACGTTAAATATAGATCATCATCTATATGTTGTCAATCTAAACAATATTAAAATAATGACATATAGTCGTTTTTTGTCATATCTGTCATACTTTCTTAAAATGCATGATATATGTGGGTAATGTGCAGCTGTTAGTGTGGTTAATGTTGATTAAATCTAAAACACAGGAGCGTATCTATTTTGAAAAAATTAGTAACGAGTATCATTGCAACTACCGCAGCGGCTTTAGGCCTATTCATTGCCGGCACAACAAGTGCTTCCGCAGACACCACTTACACCGTTAAGGCTGGCGATTCTGTCTGGGCAATCTCACAAAAATACGACACAACGATTAACCACCTTGAAAAAATTAACAGCATTGAGAACCACATGATTCATCCAGGTGAAAAATTATCAATTGATGGCAAAGCAACTGCAAAAAAGACCACAACTGCTAAGACAACAACTAGCTCAACAAAGACAACTACCTCTTCAAGTTCAACATCTTACACTGGTAGCAACTTAAAGAGCTATGTTTTAAGTCAAATGGAATCACGGACTGGCGTTTCTTCATCAACATGGAACACCATCATCACTCGTGAATCAAACTGGCAACCAACTGTTCGTAACAGTTCTAGTGGTGCTTATGGTTTATTCCAAAACATGCACATTAGTAGTGGTTCAGTTGAAACACAGGTTGACGCAGCTGTTGCACTTTACAATGCACAGGGCATGTCAGCTTGGGCACTTTAATTTAAATCGTCACTTTAGAGCAATTGGCTGATGAGGCTGATTGCTTTTTTTATTTCAAAATTTAATGATGACCTTTCCATTTGCTGATCCCTTTCGCACTAGATTCAAAGCCTCATTAATATCCTGGATTTTAAATTCTCGTGGATTAACGGCAGGTTTGATGTCATTTTCTTCAATTATTTTTGTGATTTCTCGAAGTTGATTCCCATCTGCACGGACAAAAATAAATCGATATTCCACATCGCTTTTCTTGGCTAATTTATCTATTTTTGAATCGACCAGACTAAATAGGAGTTGTTTCCACCAAGAAAAATGATTTGAAACAGCAAACTGCTTATTCGGACCCGCTTTCAGCGACACAAGCTTTCCACCCGGTCTAAGGACTGAAAGCTCCCGCTCGATTTCATTTGCGCCAAGTGTGTCGATGACATAATCAACATCAGATACTAACTCCCAATAGTTCTCTGTTTTATAATTAAGGTAAGTGTCGACGCCCATCGCCAGCATTTCTTCCTTTGCTCGCCCGCTTCCACTCACAATCACTTTTAATCCCATGGCTTTTGCAATTGGAACCGCCATTTGACCAAATGAACCAGATCCGCCTGGAATAAACACGGTCTCACCGGATTGTGCGCGAAGTTCTTCATGGAACGCCTGATAAGCAGTTAGGCCTGTCAAAGGTGCTGCTGCAGCTTGATCAAAATCTAAATTCTGGGGCATGTGCCAAATTGCTTGCGCATTAACGGCAACATAGTCAGCAAATCCGCCAATCTGGGACGCTGGTAAACGCCCATAAACTGAATCTCCCTTTTTAAACTCAGAGACAGCTGCACCCACTTGGTCCACGATTCCTGAAATTTCATTTCCGAGCGTCTGGGGAAATTTATAATCCTGAATTAATCGAATACTTCCAGACATAATCAACATTTCAAGCGGGTTCACTGCGGCCGCCTTAACTTTGACCCGAACCTCGTTTGCCTTAATACTGGGAACTGAAATTTCATTGACATCAACATCTATTTGTTTTGAATATCGACTAATTTGAGCTGCTTTCATGCTGTACCTCCAACTGGCATCATTTTAAAATCTGGGTCGAGTATATCGAACTAAGTAACAAAAATCAAATATTGTTACCTTTTCTGCTATAATCCTTTTAGGAGGTAAAATCTCATGCAAACGACAAAAGAAAAATTAATTGCTGCAACGCAAACACTCATTCAAGAAAAAAATAGTACCGACGTTCGCCTAACTGAAGTTGCCGATCGGATTGGCATCACCCATGGTGCAATTTATAAACACTTTAAAAATAAGGAAGCCCTTCTAACCGCTGTCGCCCTGGACTGGTTTAACACCACAATCATCCAGAATATCCATTTATCAGATGACCCTCAACCACCAAAATCCTTGTTACACGAGTGGCTGTGGCAATTCGTCAATGCAAAAAAGCAAGCATACCAGGACACTCCCGGAATGTTTGCTTTAAATGCGACGTATGTTGAGGCTGATCCTCACATTTTAAAATTAGTGCTCCTTGACTCCATGAAGTTCATTGATCAGTTAATGCAATTCAACGACCCCAAACTTCGAAAATCCGAAGCAATCCTGGCTTCGTTTTCTGTGTTTACGTTGCCCAGTTTCAAGTCAACCTGGACCTCACTCGACTATCAGGAACGGTTTGAGGTGCAGTGGCAACTGATTGAGGCTGGTCTTTAAAATAGGGGTTCTGCAATTTACGTTTAGTTGATTGATGCTAATTTCCTTATAACTTTTGCTGGAACACCACCAAGACTTTTGCATCTGTATTCTCCCCCGTTTGTCCCTCATCTAACTTCGATTTAGCTAGTCTAATGATGCTCTTTACTGAATCCATGGCGACTTAAATAAATCACCGTTGCCAAAATCAACACCACTGCCCCAACAATTACCGACACCCTTGTATCTGGATTAATGAACATGAAAACCACAATGACCAATAATGTCGCAAACGCAAAATAATTGGAAAATGGGTAAAGGGGCAATTTGAAGGGGTGTTCAACCATTATTTCAGGATTATTCTTTCGGAATCGTAATTCAGCTAAGAGAATCACAAACCATGGTACCATCCCCGGTAAAACTGAAGAACTAAAGACAACCACAAATAGATTGGCGGTCGATTTACTATAGATGGACGCCACCATATCAATGATGAAGCCAATCAAAATTCCACCGGAAATGCCCAAAATGGCAGCGTCAGGCACGATTCTTTTTGAAATACGCCCTAATATGCTGGGCGCATCACCTTCATGGGCCAATTTAAAGAGCATTCGACTTGAAGAATAAATACCCGAGTTAGCACTCGACAGTGCCGCCGTTAGCACAACAAAGTTAATCACTGAGGCTGCAGCTGTAATGCCAACCTTCGCAAAGGTTGACACAAATGGTGATCCAATCGAACTCAACTGGTTCCACGGATAAATGGTGACGATGACGAAAATAGCCCCCACGTAGAAAATTAAAATCCGAAATAGCACCGACTTAACTGATTTAACGATGGCTTGCTGCGGGTTGGCCACTTCACCAGCAGAAATTCCAAGTAATTCAATTCCTTGATAAGACCCAACCACAATTGACATTGAAAACAAGAATCCTTTTGCGCCACCAGTAAAGAATCCGCCATGACTCCAAAGGTTGCTTAAACCAACGGGGTGACCCCCATTTCCTAGGCCGAAGAAAATAACCATGAAGCCCAACAAAATCATCAAAATAATGGTAATAATTTTGATCATTGCGAACCAAAACTCTAACGAGCCATATGCCTTTGCACTTGCAAGGTTAGCAAGTACTAGAAACCCCAGAATGACAATTCCGGATACAAAAGAATTAATGTTGGGCCACCAATATTTCAAATACTCAGTCGCCGCAACTACTTCCGACATCCCCACAACAATATACTCGAAAACGTTGGCCCATTTGGCAAGATAACCTGCTAATGGGTGGACATATTCCGTGGCGTAATCTGCAAATGACCCCGTTCCCGGGTTCACATAAATCATCTCACCGAGCGCTCTCATCACGATGTAGAGGATGACCCCCACAAACATGTATGACAGTAAAACTGAAGGTCCGGTCCATTTGATGGTCGAACTGGAACCCATAAAAAGCCCCACACCAATGGCACCACCCAAAGAAATCATTTCCATTTGGCCGGCCGTCATTGTGCGGTTTAATGCGGGGGCCTGATTCGTACTCTTTTTCATTAGTTATCTCCAATTTCATCTATGTAAAGTTTGTTGCCGCCTATAATTTTAGGCTAGTTGTTATTATAGCATTTATGAAATATCATGAGAGAATAATTAGAGAAAGGATGACGTCAAATGATTACCCGAGAAATAGTTATTTCTTATATGGCAGAAAATTATGATGTTCAACCTCAATTCGTTTTCAAAGTCTGTTTTTTGTTGCATTTACAACAAAGATGACTTACACTAATGACTAGTTTATTGATAGGGAGTTGTGTCACATATGGCCATAAAAATAAGAAAAGTAACAGTTGCAGATTTATCGACCTTAAAAGAAATCAGTATCAAAACATTTACGGATACATTTGGTAAACAGAACACCGCAAAAAATTTACATGACTATCTGGAAGAATCCTATAATGACGGCCAATTAAAGCAGGAATTAGAAAATGATGATTCGGCATTCTACTTCATCTTTGTTGATCACCAATTGGCAGGTTACCTAAAAGTTAATTCTGACAACGCTCAAAGTGAGTCAATGGGTGAAAATCATTTTGAGGTTGAACGGATATACATTTTACCTGCATTTAAGCACTTCGGATTAGGGAAACAACTCATAAACTATGCAATCAAGCTCGCCAAAGTGGCCAACAAACAAGTCATTTGGTTAGGAGTCTGGGAGCGTAATTTTGCTGCACAAGGATTTTATAATCATCTCGGATTCCAACGGATTAGTGAGCATTCATTTTACATGGGAACTGATCCACAAACGGATTATATTCTGGAAAAGAGCATTTAACTTATCTACATTTTTGTCAAAAATAGGCATTCCTCGGTTGGGGGAATGCCTTTTGTCTTGCGTTGTATTTCAAGTTTGTTATTGCAACCACTAATCATCGACAACTGTAAAACGTTGTTGATAATGTTGCGGATTTTCAAGTTCATCAACCAAGGCACCAGCAAAATTACCAAATGAAACTTCTTGCTTGCCCGCCTTATTTTCCATTACTTCGTCAGTGCCAATCCGGTACTGCGTTTTTTCACCGGGAACAAAATTAACCTGTGGCGACAAAGCACTCCAGTTGACGTTATCTACCCATTGAAGGTAATCGACTTCATGAACCTGTTGAATTGGTGTTGCAATCCATGGCTCATTTGCAAACATTTTCAAAACATCGTCCAACATTCGTGTTCCATCAGCCTTTTTAAGGGAACTTGAGCCAACAATGAACATTAACCGGGTTTGGTCGTCATTACGGAAGAGACTAATCAATTTTGTTGCGAGATCCAAATGCTGATAAGGTTTTTGTGATGCAAAGGCATCAACTACCACATCAAATTGGTTCAAATCTGCAGCTTCAAGTGATAAGGCATCTTTTTCAATAACCGGTGTCCCTTCACCAAACAACTTCTTTGCCTTACTTCCATCACGAACCAATGCTGTGACTTCGTGTCCGCGTGACTGGGCCTCTTTAAAAACCGCGCTGCCAACGTGACCAGTAGCCCCAATAATTCCAATTCTCATTATTTAGTCTCTTCTTTCGCAACTTAATTAATGGCGTCTAAAACCATCACATATATAGTAGCAGTTGCGCTTTCTTCTTTCGATTAATTTGTCCATTTTTTGCTAGCTAATATTGGAACCTGATTTTTAAATAAACGTCATCAGGTCACCACAATATGCGTGGCCAACTCTTTTGGGATGGTAACAAGCGCACCGCCACGTTATGCGCTAATAAATTAATGATTGATGGTGGCGCCGGCTTGATCAACGTCCCTCTAAATTTATGGGGACAATGGAATCAGTTGATCAGCGATTACTACCACAGTAATGATATGCTGCCCCTAAAGCATTGGACTTACAATCATGGTATCGCAGGTGTGACGCTGGGTCCAAAAAACGACTGATTAACAAACCAAAAAGAACACTATACCGAGCAACAAATCACCGCAACGATATAATGTTCCTACATAATTCAGAATCAAAGATCCAGTTATTATTATTTTCACTTGAAATTAACTTATATCACAATAACTGAATCAAAGTGATTTCAGCACTAGCATAATATTTTGTAGTTGCTGTTTTCTTTTTAATATTTACATTGCCATCCATGAAGCTGAAAGAATATTGCCATCAGGATCTTTAATTTCCAACTCATACATCTGATTTTCAGGAATGCCTAATTCAACATGATAATACGAACCGCCATTTGCTGCAGCCTTCGCCGCGAATTCTTTGACCGCCGCAACACTATCAAAACTGAACGCGGTCATACTTCCACTCATATTTTGTGTGTCAGCTATTGTTTGTCCTTGCAGAAACTTGTTATAAAAGTCATGTGTCAATAACATGATCCAGATTGCATCACTCCACATCATGCCCACGCCATTCTCATCCGAAAACTTTTTGTTTTGCTCAAACCCTAACGCCTCGTAGAATTTGATAGAACGTTGCATGTCAGTAACCGGTAAGTTCACAAAAACCATTTTTACCATTGTGCACCTCCTATGTTGATTTCATTACACCGTCATTATCGCAAGTATGATCATAGATAGCAATCAATATACTTACCAAATCATGAAAGTTCCAATCGGGCTTGATTGTTTGCTACACTACTTGCCAGGCCTATAAAATACGTCACTAATAGTGACCAACTCTGTGCTAATTATGACGGCAACTTGTGGTGTTAATTAGTTGAATGAAGTTTTGATCAAAGCAGTAAAGTGCCCCCTAAGACATATCATATAAGCTGTCAAAGTCTTAGCTCATAGTATCCACGTAGCACCCAACATCAAAAAAATGTGTATAAAAATAGGGATTCCTCCACACTCGGAGAAATCCCTATTTGTTTACTTCTAAAATTAGTCTAACTTAGTCTTGCTTTGTACTTCCAACTTGTCATTGAAGTCGTAAACAACTGGTTCGCCAGTTGCCATTTCCAAGTTCATGATACCTTCGTCAGAAATGTCTTCGATGTACTTGCTTAAGGCACGTAATGAGTTACCGTGAGCAGCAATGATAACGTTCTTGCCATCAAGTAACTTAGGAGCGATTTCGTCTTCCCAGAATGGGATAACACGTTCCAAAGTAACCTTCAAGTTTTCGCCACCAGGGATCATCTTAGGATCCAAGTTAGCGTAACGACGATCGTTAGCTGCTGAGCCTTCGTCATCTGCATTCAAAAGTGGAGGAAGCGTGTCATACGAACGACGCCAGATATGAACTTGTTCGTCGCCCCACTTTTCAGCAGCTTCAGCCTTGTTTTGGCCTTGAAGTGCACCGTAATGACGTTCGTTTAAGCGCCAAGTCTTCGTTTCTGGAATCCAAAGTTGGTCTGATTCTTCCAAAGCGTAGTGTAACGTTTTGATTGCTCGAGTTAATACTGAGGTGAATGCATAATCAAATTCTAAGCCTGCTGCTTTGATTAACTTACCAGCATTCTTGGCTTGCTTAACGCCTTCTTCACTCAAATCAACGTCAACCCAGCCAGTAAATTGGTTAGATAAATTCCATTCACTTTGTCCGTGACGGATTAATACTAATTTTGCCATAGTAATCAATTACCTCTTTCTCTTTTTTATTCAAATATCATACTATTGTACACCAAAACAATAGAGATTTCAGCTTCTAGCTCACAAATATTGCTCATTACTTATCTTGTTTGTCTGACCCATACCGTTGACGCATTTTTTTAAGGGCCTCGCCGTGCAGCTTAACACTCTTAACGCCCAATATATCAAGGAAGAACGTAAAGATTGGCACGCTGACAATTAGCCCCCAGACGCCAAACAAAGCCTCGCCACCAATCAGTAAAACAAATGTGTAGAAAATTGGCAGCTCCGTGCGGCTGGACATGAATTTTGGATTTAAAACATAGGCCTCCAACATGTGAACCACAAGAATAACAATGACCACGGCAATGACATCGTTAAAGCCACCCACTGAGTAAGCAATGATTGCCAACGGAATGACTGAAATAATAACCCCGGCAACCGGAATCAGACTCAAGAAGAAAATCATAATGGCCAGCGTTGGCAATTGTGGGAACTTCATGAATGCTAGTGCAACGGTTGTAATGACGGTGTTGCAAAGGGCAATAAAGAATTGCGCTTCTAGAACTACCCCAAATGTGTTGATAAATTTCTTAGCAAAAAACGTAATATCCTGGAAAAACCAGCCGTAATCACTCGTTAGAAATAATTTTGAGAACCGCGCCATTGCCTTTTCCTCAACCGTGAAGAAGAAGCTTAAAATCAGTGAAAGAAGTAAGGTAACGCCCATCGATCCAATTCCAGTCACGTAGGTAATCACAATTTTAATGCCACTCTTAAATTGGTTTAAGAGCTCAGATTGACTGATATAATTGCCAATCCATTTGACCACCTGGTTAGAATCGTTGCTTGGATCCTGATAGAAGGTATAAATATTTTCAAATGAGTGAACCGCCTGCGCCGCCATCTGCGGTAGATATTTGGTCACTGCAACGTACAATGCCCAAATAATAATGGCGTAGACGACCACCACGATTAAGCTTGTCGGAATTTTGATGTAGCGCTGAATAAAGTGGACGAGTTTAATAATCAAAAGTGTAAAAATAAACGTCAAAAGAATGGTACTCATTTCTGCTCGAACTAGATATAGAACCAACATAATGAGTAGCAAAACAGTAAATCGTCGTAACCTAATATTACCAACAAATCTTTCCCAAGCTTTCATTTAATTCCCCACTTCCCGTAAACCAAAAAGACGAGGTCAGTGGCCCCGCCCTTTGTTAAACTCGTTATTTATAGTTTTTCTGTGCGTATGATTTGAAACTTATGCCAGCCTTATTAGCTGCAATTAAGCCACTACGGATATCCTGATCTGAGAATTGTCCCGGTGTCACGCCAATACTTGAAAGTGTTGAACGCGCATTGTTAATTTGAGCAGCGGTGATGGTTTGCCCATCAATTTGCGTTTGACTCTTTGGAACAGTGTACTCATTGCTACCAGAGTAGGCGTTAGCAGCCGACTGCTCGCTAGAAGTTAAACTGGCGCTACTGCTGCTAGCACTACTACTGCTACTGCTACTGCTTGTCGTCGCACTCGTTGCCTCTCCCGTGATTCCTTTGGTGTTTGCAGTTTGTAAGGCACGAGCCTTCGTATAAATGTTCTTATAGTAGGTCTTTGTGAATTCGGAATCTGCAAATAACTGGTTCAAAGTGGCGTTTGATGCTTCATATTCAGTTGCCTTATTTTGCGTAACGGCTTCGCTATAAATCTTGTTATACTTTTTAACATTTTTAATAACAATCTTAAGCGTTGCTAATCGACTCTTAGATCTCGTCACTAAAACCCCTGATGTGTTTTTGGTATTCTTAACGGTTGTAAAGTAATTCTTCGCCGCATTAAAGTGCCGCGACGTCATTGCATTCTTCCCCGAAACGAATGATTGTGTTTGATCTAAATAGCGTTGTGCTGCACTATCGTTGGTTTTACGCTTCAAGGCGTTTTCGAAATGACTCTCAGCGCTTGTATACTGTTTAGCCTGAATAGCGGCTTGTCCGTTACTCATCTCGGTATTGTATTGATTTTCAGTAATTCGATGATTTGAATATGCATAGCCACCGATTAAAACGGCGACGACAACTGCAACAACTGCCCATACCCATCGTTTCAAATTAATCCCCTCTATCCTCTGTCTTATAGTTTGTTTTCTAGTGATTATTATACCATGAAGCACTGGGTGCAACCAATCCTGAGAATAAGTATTCCGTTCTTACAAAAATAGTTAAGAAGCGTATAATGGATTTTGTATTTTTATTAGGATGACCCTAATATCAGAAAGGAATGTTTACATGCTTGAAAAGACGTTTTACAAAACTTTTCTGAGTCGCACCTTTAACATCCCAGTTTCAGTTACGTATTGGGATGGGAAAACCGAAAATTACGGCGAGGGAAAACCAGAAGTTCATATCACCTTTAACGAGGCTATTCCCGTTAAAGAAATCACTCGCAACGCTTCTATTGCCTTAGGTGAAGGTTATATGGATGGCAAAATTGAAATCGAAGGCAGCATTGAAAAGCTAATCAAGTCCGCTTACGAAAATGATAACAGTTTCTTCCATAACAAGAAGTTCATCAAGTTCCTGCCTAAGCAAAAGCATGATGAAGAAGAAAGTAAGGAAGATGTTCAAAGTCACTATGACTTAGGAAATAATTTCTACCAACTTTGGCTAGATAGTACAATGACTTATTCGTGTGCTTACTTTGAAAAACCAACTGATGATCTCGAAACTGCACAAGTAAACAAGGTCCATCACATCATCAAAAAGTTGAACCCAAGTAGTGGTCGTAGCTTACTTGATATTGGTTGTGGCTGGGGTACTTTGATGCTCACTGCAGCTCGCGAGTATGGCTTGAGTGTAACTGGTGTTACGTTGAGTCAGGAACAATACGACTATGTTAACGAGCAGATTAAAGAGCAAGGCCTTCAAGACGTTGCTGAAGTCCGCTTGGAAGACTATCGTGAGCTTGGCAACGAGCAATGGGACTACATCACCTCAGTTGGGATGTTCGAACACGTTGGCCAAGAAAACTTAGGTGAATACTTTGATTGTGTTAACCACTATTTGAAGCCAGATGGCGTTGCTTTGATTCACGGAATCACTCGCCAACAGGGTGGTGCCAACAACGGTTGGTTGAACAAATGGATTTTCCCAGGTGGTTACGTTCCTGGTTTGGTTGAAAATACTGAGCATATCATCGCTTCTGGTTTACAAATTGATGATATGGAACCCCTTCGCCGCCATTATCAAAAGACGACTGAAATTTGGGATGCTAATTTTAATGAACACCGTGCAGAAATCGAAGACATGATGGATAAGAAGTTTGTCCGGATGTGGGACCTCTACCTACAAGCGTGTGCTGCTTCGTTTGCATCAGGTAATATTGACGTGATCCAGTTCTTGTTGACAAAGGGTGCGTCGGGTAAGGTGTTGCCGATGACGAGAGAGTATATGTATAAATAGAAGTGTGAGAATTGCCGGTAAACTTCGAGTACTAGTGGTTGGTCAACGGAAGCGGAACTTGTTTCGCGTGTTGACCACTACTAGACGGAAAAGTTTGGCAATTGGAACACGACAAGAGTGTGAAGCAGTTCGTTTTCATTCGAGCACTATTCGGATTACGTAAGCGCGGACTTGTTCGTGCGTGTAATCTAGAATAGGCACAGAATGATGAACTGGTGAACACGTTTCGACTATGTACTAGTAAGAACTTTAAGTTCGTTTTCATTCTTTACAATAGACACTAATAAAGGCATTTCTATCCCAGTGGTAGAAATGCCTTTTTCATGCTATTTTGACCCATCTAATTTCGTCTAGTCGAATCGTCTGATACTGGTTTTCCACCTCTATCACGATTAAATCTTCCTCATAGCCCGCAATCATTCCCGTTACCGTCATTAAATGTTCATCCTGGTCATCCATCATATTTAATTGGAGTTTCATCAATTTTTGACGATTCCAGCCCACCATCAAAAGGTCGCCAATGGCCTTCTGCGGCATTTGAGCATGGGTTGGCTCATTTGCCTTTGCCGCTTCGTGCTTAAGTGCCTTCGTGTGATCAGATAGGAAAAAGCCACCCCACTTCAGCATCCCCCGGTCATTATAATCATATTTAAAAAACTGATGAGCCACCGCTTCCGATTCTAACTTTTGTCGACGCATACTCATCCCTTCTATCACTATTCATAGCTATTACCACCGTTATGACCGCCCACAAGCGACGCCCGATCAATCATGGTCCCGCCCTTCAGTAAGCTGCTGGCCATCACGAGTGCAGTTGTTCCAAACTTACGCCGAATTGCGTCGGTTACACGATCGTAGCTGTCTCGTTTAATTTGTTGTTCTGGTAGTTCAAATAGGTTCAGCTGTTGCCCCGTGTCAGCCGATAATTGGCCACAATAAACAGAAATGTTCCTGATTGGCTGATGCGCCCAATATTTCCTAAACAACGTCAAAACCGTTAGCGCAATTTCACTATTACTATTAGTCGGCGGAACCTTGACAGTATGGGAGAAGCCTCCTCGTTTATCATCTGCCGCATAGGCAAATCCAATCGATAGGCTCACCTTCCCAGCTTGTTTGCCGTGATGTCGCACTCGAGCGGCTACCTGATTTGCAAGCTCCCGCAGAACAATTTCAATTTCCTCTTGCCGCCGATAGTCTCGCGGCAAGACCTGCGAATTTCCTAAGCTAGGTTCCTTCACCTTTATTCGCTGCGAGAGTTTCGACCGATCTACTCCCCAGGCTAATGCAAATAATTGCGTTCCAATCACGCCCATTTCCTGCTTCAGCCAGTAGGGATCTGTGTGCGCAAGGTCATCCATATTATTAATGCCTAACCGCTTCAAATGCGCCGCCGTTCGATTTCCAATACTCCAAACATCCGTCAACTCCTTAATCGTCCAAATGAGCTGTGGGACTGTTTCAAAGCTTATTTGATCAATAAATTCCGGATCGTGCTTCGCATAAACATCGAGCGCAATCTTTGCTTGAACCGGTGTATCGCCAATTCCGATTGTAGTATACAAGCCTAACCGCTTAAGAACGGTTTGCTGAATAACCCGTGCCGTTTCTCTCGGCGTCTTCCCAAATAACTTCCAGGATTGCGTTAAATCTAAAATGGATTCATCAATTGAATAGGGATATAAATCGGCATCAGCTACAAACTCCTTAAAAATAGCATTTATCTTCAAATTCTTATGAATATACAAATTCATTCGTGGCGGTACCACAATCAGCCGAGGATCATTTGGTAAATCACGGGTTCGGCTGACGTTCGTAATATGAAAGAGCTTCTTTGCCATTGGCGAGGCTGCCAAAATCAATCCTCCGTTTGTATTCTCGGCTTCGGACATGACAACGAGGGGCGTTTCCAGTGGCTTAAGTCTCCGCTCCACACACTCCACGCTGGCGTAGAATGATTTATTGTCGATTAAAAAAAAGACGCCTCGTGGTTCCTCAGAATAATCCATGAAAATCACCTCCGTTTGGTATTAGCTATATTATACGAACAAACGTTCTATTTTACAACCGAACACGGAAATTTTTCGCAAAAAAATAGCCCACCAACTAATTTGGTGAGCCACGAGTTTACACGACCATTGCAATGAGAAAGGCCGCCATTAACCCAATAATAACGGACATCGACATTGATCGCGTTCGATATGCAATTATAATAACGATGAGTGACGCTAATAGTTCCGGAACATGCGTCATTGGCGCTAATTGGTAGTTTGAATCAATAAAAACATCCTTGACGACCAATGCCGTAAAAAGTGACACTGGCACAAATTTCATCCATTCGTTGAACCAAGCGGGTATTTTTCGCTTTGTGAAGATTAATAACGGAAAATATCGGGGAACGAACGCAACGAAAAAGCCTAAAACGATTAACCAAAAATGTTGTGTAGTTGTCCATGTATTAACAGAATTCATATAATATCCCCTGCTAGTTGCTATCAGTTTCCTCTACGGCATCTTTACGACTACCTGGGCCACGCACTTTCCAGAGCCAGCGACTCTTTGGTGTGTGGGTTGTAATGTAATGCTCCAAAGCAAAGCCAATAAAGGATGCGATTAACGTTGAAATAACTAACCCAAGCGTACTCTTTGTTAGAATCATGAAGAATGCGGCTAGGAAGCCAGATAACACACAAATTAGAACCGTGAGTCGACTCTTAATTTGCATCACAATCATATATAGGAACAGTGCCGTTAAGGCAAAATTAACGATAGAAAGGTTAATCTTTAACGCACTACCAACTAAACTGCCAACAACATTGCTGACGGTCCAGAACAGTAGTGAATAGTGCTCCACCATCAGTGCTTGATGGCCATCCCATTTTTTATCCGTCGCAAACTTTAGATAGTTTACGGCATAATTTTCATCATTCATTGAAAGGGAAAAGGCAAAAATAAAACGATGCGGTTGCCCTTGAAGGTATCTGGAAAGACTTGATCCCAATAAGGCATATCGTAGTTCTAGGAAAAATAGCATTAGAACGATAGAAAGTAAGGGCGCATTGATTGTCAGCATTGACGCAATCATAAATTGCGCACCACCTGAGAAAATAAAAATAGAAACTAACGCCGTTAATAACGTATTAAATCCGGCGGCATGCAGCAAAATCCCACAAGCCAAGCCGATAGGAATGTAACTCAAATTAAGCGGCATTGCTACCCGTAAAGTGGATAGCCATAGTGGCTCATTCGGGTTTCGGACCTGTTTAGTCAAGAATAATTCCTCCATCAAAAAACCTGCAGTTAAGTAAGTGACAGTTAAGGCGCCCAATATTAGACGCTCTTGATTAAAACGCATCGAAAATATTTTAACACGAAACTAAAAACTTGCATACCTGATTTCATAAGCTGAATGAATATTGCAAACAGTTTAATCGCTATTCGTTAACTAAGCTCATAAGCTAATATGTAATCGAAGAACAAAGCATTCTCCGCCTACCTATTATAAGAAAGTTTTGGTTAAATACCAATGTTTATTTTACATTTCTTTTACCCAAGACAGGTAAAACGTTACAACAGCGCCCTCCATCCATTTAATTAAATAAATCGACGATAAGCCCATATCTGCAAATAGCAAAATAGACTGCAACAAAACCCACGTTTTGCTTCAGTCTATTCATCATGATTAATTAAAATAAAGCAACGAGTCCACGCCACATCCGAACAAAGATATTGGCCTTTTCAACTTTTGTCGCAGTTTTAACTGACACACAGGTAGCGGATTTGCCATCAACAAATCCAAGTTGATCACCCTTTAGCGAAATTGAAGCAGCACCAATGGTTTTTCCCTTTGAAACGGGTGCAACTAATTTGCCATCTTTATTCAGCGATTTCTTCAGCTTAATTGAACCAGTCGCATTGCTTGCCACCTGGTTGTTCCGAATCCAAAGCTTAAGTGGTGATTTCAACTGAACTTTAACCGTCTTTTCCTTACCATTACTAGTAGAAATCGACTTAACGCCCTTAATCTGACTATTCGTATAAGTGGTTGTCTTAAAGTTTTGGAAAACGTACGACATGATGTGTTGCGTTTGTACAAATCGTGATGAGTCCGTTTCTGATTTATGTGCGGCACCCATTACCACCGTAATAATTCGGTTACCATTCTTTTTGACCGTTCCGGTAAAGTTGGCGCCAGCTGCATCAGAAGTACCTGTCTTTAGCCCATCAACGGGTAGCGCAGAGTATGAGTTCGCTAAACCTGGTAACATCCAGTTCCAGTTTTCCATCTTGATTTGGTCGTCTGTTCCCTTTTCAAACCACATCTTCTTGATTGACGTTGTTTGGAGAATTTCTGGATACTTATTTAAAAGGGCAACCGCTAATTTACCCATATCTCTTGCTGAAAATTCATTCTCAGCACTATTCGCCACGTTATCATAACCTGCATCACTAACCTGTTTATTGGTTAATCCAGAAGCATTATAAATCTTGGCATCCGTAATTCCGAGCTTCTTAGCTGTTGAGCGCATTTGACTGACAAATGCGTGAGGAGAGCCGGCAACAGCATCTCCCAAAGCAGTCACTGCTGCATTAGCAGAATAAATAATTGACGCTTGGTACAGTTCCTTAACGGTGTATTCTTTGTCCTTCCGAAGCGGAACGTTAGATAGATTGGTGTCCTGGCTCATTTTGTAGACGGTATTATCAATTTTAATTTTTTGATCCCATTTTAATTTACCAGAATGGATATTTTCCAAAATAATATAAAGGGATAAAAGCTTACTCATCGAAGCAGCGGGCAAAACCTTAGTTGAGTTTTTATCATATAAGATTTGACCTGTTTTAGCATCGATTGCCAAACCAGCCTTTGCCTTCAAATCAACCGTGGTTACCTTTGCTGCTGTGGCAGCCTGTGCGCTTGGTGTTGCTGCTGCAGGAATGCTCATTCCTGCGGTTGCGATCATAAGTGTTGCTGCTAAACCTGTTGCAACTTTTTTTAGTCGTTTAAACATTGTCATTTCCTCACTCTAATATGTAATTAAGGACGGCAAAAATTGCCGCCCTCCTATTTTACCACATGAAAATTTAATTAAGCTGCTTTTGCAATGATTCATTGACTTTATTTACAGCCTCATCTTCATCAGAATCTACCTTAGCTTGTCGAATCGGCAAAATGATATCAAACGTTGTCATCTTGTCCGTCGATTCCACGGTAATTGACCCATGGTGAAGCTGGACAATGCTTTGAGTAATCGCAAGTCCTAGCCCAGTTCCACCCGTTGCTTTGTTTCGTGATTCTTCAACGCGATAAAACCGTTCAAAAACGTGATCAAGCGACTCCTTAGGAATCTTCGGTCCATCGTTTGCAACCTTAATTTCGATTTCCTTATCATTGTGACGGTTGGCAATCATATAAATATGCTTACCACCATCCCCATATTTCAAAGCATTGGAAATCAGATTATTAAAAACCCGACTTAGCTGTTCAGCATCCGCATCAATCATCAATGGCGATTCCTCGCAAGTGACCTCGATTGCCTTATCCTGCTTTTCAGCTTCTAGCTCAAAACTGGCTGAGATTTGTTCCATCATTTGAGAAAGATCGACCTGGTTAAAGTTAACCTTGGCGGCAGCTTGCTGAACCTTTGTGTATTCAAACAAATCTTCAACCAGGGCCTTCATCTGAGATGCTTTCAAAAAGGCCGTGTGCGTGTACTTCAAAATGTCTGCTTCAGATCGATACTGTTTATCCTCAATTAAGCCTAAATAGCCAATGATCGACGTCAAAGGGGTGCGCAAGTCATGACTGACATTTGTAATCAGTTCATCCTTAGACCGCTCGATGTCTCGTTCTTCCGTCATTGACTCCAAAACGGAATCGACTAGCGCATTCACAGAATCGACGACATGCTGAATATCGCTGCTTACTTTGAACTGGATTCGGTGGCCAAAGTTTCCTTGAGCAATGTAATGAAGCTCATCGATTATATGGTAAAGCTGCATTTGCCGATATCGCCGCATAAGCCGCCAGTAAACAACCCAGACATCCAAAATTGCCATCAATCCGATAAACAGATTCTCCCAACTCCAAAGCTGGAAGTGATCTGGTCCAATGACGATTGATTGTTTGATAATAAAGATTCCATCTCGGAGTCCCGGATTTAGCTGAATTGCCTGGGTGATGATGACTAAAACCGACAAGTTTAAAAGCAGTAACAAAATAACCGTTACAATACCCTCAAAGAATAATTCACTTTTTTCACGTCCCGTTAGTTTCAAGTGTGACGGCCCCTTCTCCTAGTTAAATCTGTCATGACGACTTGTGTTGCGAAGCTGATGCATTGTCGTGTAATTCCAATCAGCCCCCTCCGTCTAACTTGACCAATACGCAAGACAAGTCTTGCTACTATTGGTCTTTGTTAGTACTCGGTGCCTACCGATTGAAATTGCACTTCCTTAAATCTAGTGCGACTCTATCTTATATCCCACGCCCCACACCGTTTGGATGACCTTTTCACCATTCGTTGCTTCTTCAATCTTATCCCGCAAATGGGAAACGTGCACCATCACCGTTTTGGCAGAAATGATGGATTCCTGACGCCATACACGTTCAAATATTTCATCAGCTGAGAAGACCCGATTTGGGTGACTTGCTAGCAAATATAAAATACCAAATTCAAGCGCCGTCAATGAAATGACTTTACCCGCAATTGTTTTAACTTCATGTGAATCCTTGTTAATAATCAGCGGACCAATATCCAAAATGTCTGGCGTATCATCGGTCACATTATCCTGGCTTCGACGTAGAAGTGACTTGACCCGAGCCATGACTTCAAGTGGATTAAACGGCTTGGTGACGTAATCATCCCCACCCGTAATTAATCCCTGAATTTTGTCCATATCTGCCGTTTTGGCAGACAGAATTAAAATGGGAATCTGAGAATCTTTTCGAACTTCTTTAATAACTTCCATCCCGCTCATTTCAGGCATCATAATGTCCAAAATCATGAGTCCAATATCCGGTGTGGTACGTAATTTGGTTAAGGCTTCACGACCATCATAAGCAGACACTGGTTCGTAGCCTTCATTTTTAATGTAAATTTCGAGTAACTGTGCAATTTCTTTATCATCGTCGACAACTAAAATTTTCATGATAACGCTCCTTTTCGAGATAAACATCCCTGTTATCTGTCAATAACTTTACCAATTAATTTGGTAAAAGTCGCAAAATTCACTAAAACTTAACCGAGTTTAAACTAAATTAAGAAAATAGTAAGTTCTAATCAGTCTTATAAGACTATCATTCCACAAATACAGGCGCTAGACAAGTTTGAGGTAAATAAAAATCGACCACATTTTGTGATCGACTTTGACGTGACTTAAAATAAGAATCCTTTTTTCAACCCATACTGACGGCGAATAAGAAGTGCGCCACCACCTGAGAGAACCCCTACAATAACGGCAGGCCATGATTGTAGAACTGGGTTTGCAACGCTTGGAATAGCACTTGTGATGTAGAAGAGTCCCATCCAAACAACAAATAGTGCAATGACAACTAAAAGTCGAACCCAAATTGATTGTTTGTGCTTTCGCTTTGGATCGAAGATTGTTGACATGTATGGCAATGCCAAACCGGCAAGTGCCGATGAAATAAAGATTGACACAATTCCGACTGGTTGACTGCTTGCAGCCGTTTTTGGTGAGAGGAGCATAATTGCGCCAAACATCACGTTAAAGATCATGAAGAAAATTAGGCCGTTATATAACGCACTTGGCCAATAGGGATCATCCGCATTTGGATCCTTAGCTGGACCGTTCACAACGTAATCAATCCGTTCTGAAACATCCCCGTACATATTCTTAGCAGTTTTCCCACTCTTTTGACCATCAACCAACTCTTGAACCATTTCATTAACAACTTCCGTCTTCTTTTCAACCGAAAGCTTGGTTTTTTCTATTTCTTGATTAAATCGGAACATGTAGTCAGCGTTTCGCTTCGACAGTCCTAAATTATCAAATGCACTATGCTCATTCTTCTCGACTGTATGGCGAGCTTGTTGCGCACCAGCATTACGTTTACGGTTTTGATTATCGCTCACGAGAGACCTTCCCTTCCATAATTCCGAATTTTTAAACGTTAAATCTAAATTCTACGATGTCGCCATCACTCATGACGTATTCTTTACCTTCTTCACGAAGTTTACCAGCATCTTTGACCGCAGACTTGCTTTCCAGCTTGTCCAAATCATCAAACGCCATTACTTCGGCACGGATGAAACCACGCTCAAAGTCAGAGTGAATGATTCCGGCAGCTTGTGGTGCCTTAGTCCCTTCACGGAAGGTCCAGGCCTTGGTTTCCTTACCACCAGCAGTGAAGAAAGTTTCAAGTCCAAGTAGCTTATATGAGGCACGGATGAGTCGGTTCAAACCAGGCTCTTCCACTCCCTCAGCTTCTAGGAAGTCAGCCTTTTCGGCATCATCCAACTGGGCAATTTCCTCTTCAGCTTCAGCGGCAACCGCAATTGCTTGGGCGCCTTCTTTGCTAGCGTATTCTTCAATAATACTAAAGTACTTAGAATTTTCAGGATCCGCCATGTCATCTTCGGCAATGTTGGCCACGTACAGAACTGGCTTTGAAGTTAACAAGAACAAGCCTTTAACAATCTTTTGCTCGTCTTCATCAAATTCAATCGTTCGAACGCTACCACCAGCTTCAAGAACTGGCTTAATTTTTTCGAGAACTGCTAATTCAGCTTTAGCTTCCTTGTCGCTCCCCTTTGCAGCACGGGCAACTTTTGCCAATCGCTTATCAACGGCTTCAAGGTCTGATAGTCCCAATTCCAAATTAATGGTTTCGATATCATCAGTTGGATCGATTTTCCCTGAAACGTGGGTGATGTTGTCGTCATCAAATGCCCGAACAACGTGCACAATGGCGTCAACTTGCCGAATGTTTTCTAGGAATTTGTTACCAAGTCCCTCACCCTTACTAGCACCCTTTACAATTCCGGCAATATCGGTAAATTCAAAGGTGGTTGGCACCACTTTTTTAGCTGGAATGAGTTCCTGAATGCGATCGAGTCGATCATCTGGAACTTCAACCATTCCCACGTTAGGATCGATTGTTGCAAATGGGTAGTTGGCCATTTCGGCACCAGCCTTAGTGATTGCGTTAAATAGGGTAGACTTTCCAACGTTTGGTAAGCCCACAATACCTGCAGTTAATGACATTAATTATTCACTCTTTCCTTAGTTATCTGCGTTATCGGCTTTTTCCAATACGCGTTTTAATTTTTTCTCAAATTCTCGCCGTGACAGCATGACAATATGACCGCAACCCGTACATTTGATTTTAATGTCCGCGCCCATTCGAATAATCTGCCAACGGTTAACACCACAAGGATGTGGCTTCTTCATTTCAACTAAATCGCCAAAATCATACATATGAAGCCTTCCCTTCTGTTAATTAATCTAAGTTTACATCCAAAATATCCAAAATGCGGCTCAAGTCGTCATTCGTTAAGTAATCAATTTCAATCTTCCCAACACCCTGTTTGGTGCTATTCTCGTTGATTGAAACCTGCGTGCCAAACTTCTCTTGAAGCTGATCCTCACTAGACCGAATGTACGGTGACTTTCGTCTTGACGGCTTACTTTGCTTAATTTTCTTCTTTGACTGACCATTAATTTGACCAACAATCTCTTCCAAAGCCCGAACCGTTAACTTTTCATCAACAGCTCGTTTTGCAAGATCGCCAAGTCGGCTACGGTCCTTAAGTGACAATAATGTCCGTGCCTGGCCCATTGAAAGTTGCTTCTTGTTCAAATATTCCTTCACAATAATGGGTAATCCCAATAATCGTAAATAGTTTGCAATGTACGGTCTACTCTTACCCAATCGTTCAGAAACCTGGGCTTGGGTCAAATCGAGCCGCGTCATCAGTGTATTATACGCTTCAGCCTCTTCTAGCGGTGTTAAATCCTCTCGCTGTAAGTTTTCGAGTACCGCAATTTCCATCATTTGTTCTTCAGTTACGGAACGAACAATCGCTGGAATCGTTTTATTATCAATCAACTTGGAAGCTCGAAATCGTCGCTCACCCGCCAATATCTCGTAGCGTTCTTTCTTAGCATCAGGTTGGCGAACAATGATTGGCTGAAACACGCCAGATTCCTTAATGGAAGCTGCTAAATCGTTTAGTGCAGCTTTATCAAATTTTTGTCTAGGTTGATAAGGGTTTGGCGTAATCGTCTTCAAATCGATATCAGAAACAGTTTCTTCCTTTGGGTCAACCCCGTTGTCCGCAAAGAGTGCTTCAATGCCTCTTCCTAAACCCTTTTGATTTTTATTCGCCATGAGCTGCTAACACTTCCTTTGCAAGTTCACCATAAACGATGGCACCCTTTGACTTATTATCGTAATCCATAATTGGCATCCCGTAACTTGGCGCTTCGGATAGCCGAACATTCCGCGGAATGATTGTTTTATAGACTTTATCGCTAAAGTATTTTCGAACTTCTGCATTAACTTGTTTTCCAAGGTTCGTTCGTGCGTCATACATCGTCAGCAAAACGCCTTCAACCGCTAAATCGCGATTGAAATGCTTTTGAACAAGCTTAACGGTGTTCAGTAATTGACTAAGCCCCTCTAGCGCATAGTACTCACTTTGAACGGGAATTAAAATTGAATCACACGCCGTAAATGCATTGATTGTGATTAAACCTAACGAAGGTGGACAATCGATTAAAATATAATCATATTGATCCTTGACCTCTTCTAGCGCGTCCTTTAACCGGGTCTCTCGAGCCATTTGCGGAGTCAACTCAATTTCAGCACCAGAAAGTTGGATTGTTGCGGGCACAATGTCTAATCGTTCATGAGCCGTTTGTAAAATGGCTTCCGAAATGGGTTCCTCATTCACAATGACATCATAAATATCCTTTTCAATTGTGGACTTCTTGATGCCGACACCACTCGTTGCATTTCCCTGAGCATCAGTATCCACGAGCAATACTTTTTGATTAAGATCCGCAATGCTGGCGCCTAAGTTTACCGCAGTGGTCGTTTTACCAACGCCACCTTTTTGATTCGCAAGCGCAATAATGATTGCCATGCTTAGTCCACCTTTCTTCTACTGATTCTGACTTCCCAATGGTTCCCGGGTTGGCGTTCCAGCTTTTCTAGGATAACGTCCCGGCGTTTTCTTTTCCTTGTTAATCACAACGATGTGTCTTGTCCCTGCATCAAATGGCAATTCAAAGGCAACATCCTGTTTAACCTCACCACCAAGCAGCTTGATGGCCGTTGTAGCGCTTTCTAAATCTTGATCAGCTTGTGCCGCTTTTAAGGCAACAAACTGCCCACCGACTTTGGTTAATGGTAAGCAAAATTCGCTTAAGACGCTCATTTTTGCAACCGCCCGAGCAGTCACGATATCAAAGCTTGCTCGAAACTCAGATTTTCGTCCCCCAAATTCCTCGGCGCGAGCGTGGTGAAAGTGGACATTTGTTAAACCGAGTGTCGTCTGGAGTTCCTTTAAAAAGGTAATTCGTTTATTGAGTGAGTCCACAATTGTCACTGTTAATTGCGGAAAAGCAATTTTTAGCGGAATTGATGGAAAGCCTGCACCCGCCCCAACATCACAAAGACTAATGGGTTGCTCCCGCAAGGCCTCTATGTAAAATGCTGGCGTCAATGAGTCGTAAAAGTGCTTGAGATAAACGTCATCACGCTCCGTGATGGTCGTTAAATTGACGTGCTCATTTGTGGCTACCAATAATTTATAGTATTCCTCAAATTGAGTCATCTGGTGCTCATCTAGCATGATATTATGCTCAGCTAATTTCTGCTGAAATTGATCTGGATTCATCCTTTTCTCCTCATCTGTGAAACATGTTTCACGTACTGGTCTACTTTACCCTAAATTGAGAAAACACGCAACAGTCTGGCTTAATTATACTAGAATTTGGACAGACAAAAAAGGTCGTTCCAGCAAAATGTTGAATTGCTGAAGCGACCTTTACTTTGAGCCGTTATTTTTGAATAGCAGAGACTTCTTCAATGAACCACTTGTTGAAGGCAACGTCATCGATGTCGACACAAACGGCTGCGTTAGTGCGGCCATTGTGGTATGCGCCACGAATGTCGCCAACCGTCTCACCATTTGCTGGTCCCTCAGTCTGAACGTCAACCCACATCTTTTCAGTTTGAATTGCTTCAGGGTGAAGTAAGTAGAAAATGGTGTTCACATCATGCATCGCGATTCCGGCATCAGAATTATCGCCATCATGAATGATGATGTCATGTAGCATCTTACCCGTTTCGTTGAGTGTTGGTAATTTTTCGATGCTTTCATGAGTCAGTAGTGCTTTCATGGTGATGTCCAAACCAACCATCACAATCGGTACGCCTGATTCGTACATGATTTTAGCAGCATGAGGATCCGTAAAGACGTTAAATTCTGCAGCAGAGGTCATGTTCCCTTTGCCCAGTGAACCGCCCATTGCAACAATCCGTTCGATATTTTGCTTTACTTCAGGATACTCGGAGAATAACAGCGCAATGTTGGTATAAGACCCCGTTGGTACCAAAGTAATTGGTTCTGGAGCAGCCATAATTGCGTCGCGTAACGCGATAACAGCTGATTCTTTCATTGGCTTTGGTAAGTCCTCAGGGAACTCATAACCTGGCATCCCTGACTCACCATGAATTCGAGCAGCATCCTCAAATGGTTTGATTAAAGGCTGTTTTGCACCCCCAGCAACTGGAATATCGGAATTGAAGAATCGAACCAATTTAAGCGCATTTTTTGTCGTCTTATCAACCGTTACGTTACCCGCAACCGCCGTGATTAGTTTTAAATTAATTTTAGGATCATTGATTGCCATCGTAATTGCAGCAGCGTCATCAATGCCTGGATCCGTATCCATAATAATATTAATTGCCATTTTAATTTCCTCCTTGTATTTGTAACTCATATTTTCGCCTAAAGTAAGGCGCTAAATATCAAATCTAATAGGAACAAAACTCCTAAAATGTAGACTGGCAACGTCAGCTGTCGCCGTTGACCACCAGCTAATTTTAGAATTGGGTAGCAAACGAAACCAAATGCTAGTCCAGTAGAAATACTGTTAGTAAGTGGAATCAACACGATAATCAAAAATGCTGGGAACCACTCTGTGAAATCACCAATTTTGATACCACCAATGGACTCCATCATTAAAGCACCCGTGATGATAATAACCGGCGCTATGGCAGCTTGGGGAACGTAGGCGAGTAAAGGAATAAAGATTAGCGACAAGCCAAACATGACGGCTGCTGTGACGGCCATCCACCCCGTTCGACCACCGGACTCAATGCCGGAAGCACTTTCTGCAGCGGCAACCGTTGGCGATGTCCCTAGGAAGCTAGATAAAAATGTTGTAACGGAGCTCCCCTGAAATGTTTTCTTGAATTTTCGCTGGTCAGGCAATAATCCCTGAACCAGACCCATTGATTCGAACACGAGAATCATCGTCATCGAAAATGTCGCTAAGATAAATGGCGTTGACAGGATATGGGAAAAGTCCCCTTTAAACGTAATCTGATGATAATTGGTGAGCTTGCTTAGAATGACATTCGGCGTATCCGCATCCCGAATGTGGAAAATAACGCCCACAATCGTCGTCAAAATAATCCCAATGAAGAAACTCCCCTTCACGCGCCGAAGATATAGAATCAAACTGATGGCGAGCCCGAAAATGGCTAGTAGTGCGGCTGGCTTTGTTAAGTCTCCCAGCACAATGAGTGACGTTTTTCCGGCAACAATCAAGCCCGCCTTTTCCAGTCCAATTTCAACCAGAAAGAGCCCAATTCCCGCTGTAATTCCGTGCTTCAGTGATTGCGGAATTGATTTGGACAAAATATCGTTCATTTTGGTGAACGCAATTGCCATGTAAATGACGCCCGATACTGCAGAAATTGCGACCGCCGTTTGCCACGAGAGCCCCATGTTCACAACCACCGTATACGTGAAGAAGGCGTTAACCCCCATCCCCGGCGTCAAAATAACCGGTGAATTGGCATAGAATCCCATGATCAAACAGCCAATAATAGAACTAAAAATTGTCGCAAAAACGCTTAAATCAGCTGGAATTCCCGCATCCTTCAGAATCATCGGGTTAACAATGATAATGTACGAAATTGCGAAAAATCCGGTAATGCCAGCGATAATTTCGGTTCTTAAAATGTCCTTGTGTTTCAGTACCTCCAGAAAAGACATGTTGTCAGCGGAGGTCCCATTTTGTTTACTTTCCATAAAGCTCCCTAGCTTTCAATAGACGAGTCATCGTCCATTTAGACTTGTTGGGCAATTGCAATTCGGTGGTCTCACGCACCAAACTGGGTTTCAGCGTCTATCGAACGTTTCGAGCGACCCTAACAGAACGTGTTTACAGTACTAGCATACCAAATTTAAGTAACCGCTACCAATACCTTTGTGAAAAATAGCTCAGACCACTTGGCCTGAGCTATCAAATTTTAGATTGAGTGGAAGACTATTCTACCAAACGAATAATCCAACAATACCAGCTGACATCAGGGATACTAAGATACCTGATAGGAGCATGTAGCCCACGTTTTTAGAAATAAGGTCATTCTTTTCTTTATCAACCAAACCTTTGAACGCACCGATAATCATACCAGTGGTACTGAAGTTGGCAAATGAAGTTAAGAAAACAGTCAATTGTGCTTGATAGTGAGCTGGGTAAATCTTCAAATCGTTGATGTGTGGGGCAATTTTACCCATAACAACGAATTCATTTGTTACTAACTTGGTACCCATGTATTGAGCAAACTGGAAGGCTTGAGAAACATCCAGACCCATTAACCATGCAAATGGGAACATGATGATTCCTAGAATATGTTCCATCGTTAACCATGGGTTGAAGAGTTGCAAGATTTTGTCAATCAATGCGGCTAAAGCAACGAACGCAATAACGTTTGCGGCAATGATTAAGATCAAACGACCAGCACCCAAGATAGAGTCACCCAAGAATGAGAAGAATGGTTCTTTCTTGCCGTTAGCCTGAACTTCGCCAGAATCAACAGCAGCTTCTTCAGCAGCAGCGTTTGAGCCACCCATTTTGGCAATTGTATCTTCTTCTTCTGAAACCTTAATTGGATTCAAAATGTTGGTAATAATGATGGTGTTTAAAATGTTCAATGGAACGGCAGTCAAAACGTATTGACCAGGAACCATTTGAGTATAAGCACCCAGAATGGAAGCGGTGATACATGACATTGACATCAGAGCCAACGTTAAGTCACGTTCTGCAGACATTTGCTTCAATTGAAGACTTGAAACAGCCAAGGCCTCAGTGTTACCCAAGAACATCATCTCAACTGAGAAGAATGATTCGAACTTTGGTTGACCTGTAACAAAGGCCAATCCACGACCAATCCATTTGATAAGGAATGGAAGCACGCCGATATAAGTTAAAATATCGAACAGTGGGACAATCATCAAAATTGGGAGAAGTGAACTAGTCACAAAGTCCATTGACTTCATGTGAACCCAACTTGGAAGTGCAAATGCAATACCTGTATATGACACTTGAACTAGCCAATTGAATCCGTCTGCGGCACCTTTGACGATGTCTCGACCCCAACTGAAACTAGTTAGAACCCAAGCAAACAGTAAATTAATAACTAACACAATAATGACAGATTTCCAGTTAATCTGTTTGCGGTTCTTTGAGAACAAAAGGGCAATTCCAAGATAAACGATGACCCCAAGTATGTTGACAAGTAAGTACATTGACCAATACCTTCTTTTCTAAAATTTAACGTGGCGACTATTCGTCAAAATGGCATAACAATATACGCGTTGCACGACAACAATTTAGTAGTAAATAAGACTACTTAAGCTCAGACAAAAAGCTGGTTCCTGGACCTAACCCCGCAAAATCGAAGTTTTCCAAAACCGTGGCGCCCAAATCAGACAATGATTTCTTAATTCCAAGTGCTTTACCACCTTTTAATGCTGGTGAATAAGCAAATAATGGCAAATACTCTCGTGTCATCTGATCTGGATTCTCTGGGTTAACTGAGTGGTTGGCAGTGATGAGTAATAAATCGGAACGCTTCATCACTTGCATGATTAATTCCAATTGACTATCGAACACCATTAGTAAATCGCCTAACTCAGCAGCAGTTGCGGTATTGTAATCCTGTTGAAATTCAGGCAACTGAAAATAACTCAGTCGATAGTTTCCTTCCCCAATTTCAGCGGCAAGTAGCTGCAACGCTTCCTGATTGCGGTGAACCAAAAGCCGTTTGGTAGTTGCCTGATTACTCAGGTAACTAATCAATGGGCTTGCTAACAAAACTTGCTCATGGCGAATCGCCAGGTAATCAAAAGCGGAGGTTGTTCGCCCCTCACTTGTGAGGTCCCAGCTCTCCCGAATCCCAGAAGCAAATGCATTGTTCTCATTAGCAGGTCTGATTTGACCAAAAAATCCAAGCGGCTTCTCAACCTCAGTAACGTGCTTCAACGGGTTTTTATGCCGTAAATTCCCTAAGCCCAGCTGAGTCAACGTTGGTAGCGTCAAACGGTCAGGCATAGCGTTATCAATTTGGCCTAGACTATCCGCGCCAACTGAATCAAATCGGTTGGCATCCGGAGACTCGCCAATTCCCATTGCGCCTAAATCAATCACGAAGACTCTACGAAACGTCATTTAATCACCTCTATAATTGTCGTTCATACAACGCGTAAATCGTTTTCATTTACGTTATGACTATCTTACCGTTTTTAAACTAAGGTGTAAATTCTATTTTTTAAGTAAATCTTAGTTTTTACAAAGGAGTTTTCCGAACGAAGCTACTTAAATCCATAGATGAAAGCGCTTATAACGCAAACGACCGTCATCCATTTCATTTTAAGAAAAACGGCCTTACTTGTCTGCAATCATACAAGTAAAGCCGTTTACTAAAAATTGGAGGGAATTTTCAAAATCCCCCGCCCCTGCCAAGGAACTCCATTATAGCAATAAAAAAAGAATTTACCACTGGGGGTAAATTCTCACATGAATCAATAAATATTATATGAGTGTCGGCAATCTGGTTCTAGTTTGGAGGAAGCAGAGATTACCTGATATTGATTCCAAAAACTAAAATAAACCTATCTACAGAAACAACCGAGCTTCGGTGAGCCCTTCTTGCCTATGACAAACTTCCAATTCCTGATCAATGTTGCTTTCGAAAGTTAATGTCTCACCTAGTATTCTAATCTATCCCAAAAGAATCGCAAGAATTGTGTCTTATTAAATGAACGCACAAAAAAACCGAACTACAATAAGTAGTCCGGAGGGATTGTAACAGCTTAAGTAGCTAACCTAAGTTGTTGATTCTTCTACATACACCTAATTTTTTATCTTATTTATAGGGGACTAAAAATATTATTTGTAGGGAGAATACTTTTAGTAATAAGTATATTAGGGAGGAGATGTTTGTAGGGGCAAACATCTGAAAAAGACCATCACAACCAAAGGCTATAATGAACGGTGCATGTAGAATCAGTTAACGTTTATCATTAACTATGAATTCATTATATCATCAATATTTAAAAATAAAAGGGATTATCACCAATTTTATCGAATTAATTTAACTCGCGCGTTTTATAATCAAGTTAG
>NZ_AZGJ01000050.1 GCF_001436395.1 Secundilactobacillus malefermentans DSM 5705 = KCTC 3548
ACTAATGTTAGTCAGTTTTTGTTGTGTTAAAAATGTCTGATAATGCGTCCGAGTCACTGTAGTGCGATAATATAACCAAGGCGCTTGAAAAATGAAAGTGACAATAAACTAAGAGTGGTTTTACGGTAGGAACTAGGTACAACTATTAATTGAATAGTAGCTCTCAGAAATTATTTGTAAACTTATTCATTAATCATCACCTTAATGTTTGAAATTCAATTCTTAGCTATTCTTCACTTGATTTGATATATTATTTCAGAGCATATTTTTGTTTACCATTGAGAAGGATAGATTGAAGTTACCAAATAAGCAAAAACTACTTTGAGGAAAAAAGTGCAAAAAAAATAGGCATTAGCCTATATGAACTTTAAGGGCGGTATGTGGGGTTCGAACCCACGCATGCCGGAACCACGATCCGGTGTGTTAACCAAGCTTCACCAATACCGCCATGTCATTACAATAGTTAATTATACTACAAATTATGAATATAATAACGTTTTATTCAAAATCAATTAAATAAAAATTAATGGGGGATAAAAATGTCAGTAGGAATTAGTAAAATAGGCTTTTTTGCACCGGATGAATACATCAGTCTTGCGGAACTTGCGGAGCAACGTGGTGTCGAACCTGGGAAATATTTAATCGGAATTGGTCAGGAAAGGCAAGCAGTTATTCCTTTAAGCCAAGACGTTGTCTCAATGGCAGCAAATGCAGCCAAGACAATATTGGATGATGAAGATCGATCCAGTATTGATATGATTTTATTTGGGACGGAAACTGGAGTGGATAACTCAAAATCTGCCGCTATTTATCTACAACAATTGTTGCATTTAAATAGCAATATTAGAACAGTAGAGTTAAAGCAAGCATGCTATGGCGCAACTGCGGGGTTATTATTGGCAAAAGATTACGTGACGCTGCATCCTGATAAAAAGGTGCTGGTCATTGGGGCAGATATTGCTCGGTATGGTTTAAATACAGCTGGTGAGGTAACTCAAGGTGGCGGAGCTATTGCAATGATTGTCAGTGCAAACCCTCAAATATTAGCGATTGAAGATCAAACGGTTCATTTATCTGAAGACATTATGGATTTCTGGCGACCATTAGATCGTAGAGAAGCTATAGTTGATGGTAAATATTCAACTGAAGTTTATTTAAGATTTTTCCAAACCGTCTTTGAGGAGTATAAGACCAAAACGTCATTGAAATTAAATGATTTTGGAGCGCTAGTCTTCCACTTACCATTCACTAAAATGGGACTGAAGGCGTTAAAGTTAGTTCTCAATCAAGTAGATGAGGAGAATCAGGAAAAACTTTTGTCCGAATTTGAGAACAGCCGACGATATAATCGTCAAGTTGGGAATCTATATACAGGTTCATTGTACTTAAGTTTACTCTCGCTTTTGGACAACACTAAATTAAGCGAAGGCGCCCGAATTGGGTTATTTTCTTATGGATCTGGCGCGGAAGGTGAATTTTATAGTGGCCTACTTCAAAAAAATTACAAAAACCATTTAAATATTGCACGGATGACCGAATGGTTAGAGCAACGAAAAAAAATTTCAATTGCCCAATATGAAGAAGTATTTAATCAAGCTCTTCCAAAGGGTGAGGAAGATTTTAATATTGAAAGCAACGTTAAAAAAGGTCAATTTTACTTTGCTGGACTAAAAGATCAAAAAAGAATTTATCGTGCCAAATAAAAAGAAGGTCAATCTCGATTATTTTGAGATTGACCTTCTTTTAATTAGCAAACTTATTGTAGAGTAATTTGCCATCTTTTACTTTTATCAGGGATTCATTGTCTGCTTTATTTCGCAAATTAAGGGTGTATCCAGCTCCTAATGCTTTCTTAAGAGATTTACTTGTACTTACTGTGTTGGAGACCTCCTGAGGCCATTTAACAGCTTTATATTTAGAAGGATGGTTAGTGAGGTACGTGATTGCCTTATTAAAATCTGAATTTGCTGGAACAACCTTATAGGTTCTGGTTTGACCATCAAACGAAACTGTTCCAAACGTTTTATAATTTTTCTGAAGTTGACTTAGAACGTTTTTCTCTTTAAGGCTTTGTGTTTGAACATTCGTCCCAGATTCGCTTGTAGAAAAGGTTGGAGATTGATTTCCATTGATAGAACTAGAAGCCCTTTTTGAAGTCTGAGAAGTGGCAGGTTGGTTATCGGAAGCGTGCCAATAAGGAAGTTTCCAAATGGAAAAGGAAGTTAATAGCAAACTTAAGACTAATAACAGTGCTTGCCAGAAATAGCCTGCATGTTCAGTAACGGCAGTCAATAAAGAAAAGAAGCTTAAAAAAATCAGAATAACACCAATAATGGCTAAAAATAACATCAAAATAAACTCCCCCTATAACAAATAATTTATTTAATTTTAGTATACCATTCTTGACCAACTTCTTAGGATAAGTCTTATAATCTTCATATTTTCGCCGTAATATCTTCAGAAAGCTTTGTTACATTAGCAATAAGCTAATAAAGCGAGGTCGAAAGTAATGCAAAAATTTCAGCAGGGCGAACTAGTAAGGTATGAATCAGCGGAAGAATTGCAGGGGCCTGTAATTGGAAAAGTCATTCAAGTTTTGCAGAGTAATGTTGTTATTGAAGTATTAAACTTTTATTTCAAAGATAGACAGCGAGTATCGGAACTAAATTTTGTTATAACGGCTTGCCCGACAGAGTTGAAGTCACTTCGAGTGATAAATTATGGAAATTAAAGAATAGAGGTAATGAAAATGACGGTAAAAGTTGATGATAAGGTAATTTGTAGCCCAAATGGAAAATTTAAAAATAGTTTTGTTGGGATAGTAGAAAAATTGTATACGAGATCAGCAATGGTTAAGATCATTGAATTTCATCCTGATGATCGATGGCAAGCAATTAAATTATCAGAAAAAACCATTGTTGCTTTTGATAATATTGAAAGCGAATCCATTTCAGAAAATGCAGAAATTAGGGCAGCAATGTAAAAATGCATCCGTCACATAATGGCGGGTGCATTTTTTAGTTAGAAAAATTAATAGATTTCATCGCGGTAAAGACCAACAACTTTACCCAAAATAGAAACTTGGTCCAAAATAATGGGTGCCATCGTATCATTCTCGGGTTGAAGTCGATAATATCCTTTTTCCTTGAAAAATCGTTTGCAGGTTGCTTCGTTTTCTTCCGTTAGAGCAATGACAATATCGCCATTGTCGGCAACTTGTTGCTTTCGAACAATTACTTGGTCACCGTTCAAAATGCCGGCGTTTATCATGCTTTCTCCTCGAATTGTTAGCATAAATAAATCGGCGGCTTCTGCTGCAAAGTGATCGGGAACTGGGAAATAATCAGTAGCTTCCTGTACTGCTAGTATTGGAGCACCCGCAGTTACTGTCCCGAGGACGGGGATTTTATTAGGCGTTACGGTAATTCCTAAAGCTTCAATACCTAAGGGGGTAATTTCAAGCGCTCGGGGCTTACTTGGATCTTTTGAAAGAAGACCTTTTTTAGCTAAGCGGCTGATATGACCGTGAACTGTGGAGGTTGATTTTAAGCCAACTGCTTCACAAATTTCACGAACTGTAGGAGGATATCCTTTTTCACCCACACGTTGATGAATGAAACTAAGTACCTCCATTTGCTTACTATCGGATCCTTTTGTCATGGCACTTTCACCTCATGCGTTCTATTTTTAAATAAATCATACCATAGATATTTAAAGCTTTCAAACAAACGTTCGGTTTAATTGATTGCACTTTATGGTAAAGGTTGTTACTATATTCTTTGTGAAAAAGGAGTGGAATAGATGGCTGATAGTGAAATGCAAAAATTAATTAAAAGAATAAACGAACTAGCACATAAGGCAAAAGAAGAGGAATTATCAGAAGTAGAGAAAATTGAGCGCAAAGATTTGCGGGCAAAGTATCTACAAAAATTTCGTGAAAGTTTCAAAAGCCAAGTTGAAATGATGCAGGTTTTTGATAAGAGTGGTAAGGAAGTCACCCCAGAAAAAGTTCGAAAAGTTCAGCGTGGAAAGGGAATTCGAGGAGATTAATTAAATTTAAAAGGCAGACGACCTTTTAATTTAGACGATAGTTGTGTAAACTAGTCTAGTAAATGTTACTTTAAAGGGGGATTCACTTTGTCGACTGGTATCTGGATACTAATAGTCGTAATTGCACTCTTACTTGGCGCTGTTGGTGGCTTTTTTGGCGCTCGCAAGTACATGGAGAATTATCTGAAAGATAATCCGCCAATTAGCGAAGATCAAATAAGAGCTATGATGATGCAAATGGGACAAAAACCATCTGCAAAGAAACTTCATCAGATGATGAATACAATGCGACAACAAGCAAAGAAACAATAGATCAATATCGTTTGATTTGTACCCTAAAGCTGGATGCTTGAACTCAGCGCGGGGTATTTTTTTGTCTACTTATGGTATTATTAAGAAAACTTTAATTAAAATTTAATGTGTTTGGGAAGTGAGCCTTTTTGGGAATATTTAAAAAATTATCCTGGTATTTCAAGCAGGAGAAAATAACCTATTTTAGAGGGTTACTTGGACTCTTGTTAACTGTGGTCATCGGGATTATTCCAGCTAGATTAATAGGTAATTTAATCGATTTAATTCATAACAAGCAACTAACGAGTTCAAGACTTGTTTTTTTATTAGCACTATTATTAGGCGCCACTATTTTTCAGTATGTGGCAAGGTATATTTGGCGAACCGCTATTTGGGGTGGCGCTGCAAAGTTGGAGCGGGTGCTACGAACTCGACTTTTTTCACACTTCATGAACATGGATCGGCCATTTTATAATCGGCACCGAACCGGAGATTTGATGGCTCATGCGACCAATGACCTTTCCGCTATTCAACGAGTTGCGGGTGGCGGTATTTTGCAATTCGCCGATTCAATCATCACGGGTGGCACGACGTTAATTGCAATGATGATGTTTGTTGACTGGAGATTAACATTGATTGCAATCATTCCATTTCCATTACTGGCAGTTATGGCGCGTTATTTGGGGATGAAAATTCATATTGCCTTTGGTGATTCTCAAGCAGCCTTTTCTAAATTAAATAATAAGGCACAGGAGAGCATTAGTGGCATTAAAGTCATTAAGAGCTTAGGGCAAGAAAGTGAAGATGTAACTGACTTTAATCAGCAAATCGATAAAACAATTGAAATCAATCGTCGCGTAAATCGATTAGATGCCATGTTCGACCCAGTGACAACTTTAATTATTTCGATTTCTTATGTCATTACAATTGTTTACGGTGGTATTTTAGTGACAAACGGGACAATCACGATTGGTAATTTAGTCTCCTTTATTGCTTATCTATCAAGAATGATCTGGCCAATATTTGCGGTTGGAATGTTATTTAATACATTGGAACGTGGGAATGCAAGTTATGATCGGGTGATGTCTTTGCTCGGTGAAAAGACGGCAATTCTAGATGCCAAAGATGGTATTTCAACGCCACCTAGCGGCGAACTGAAATTTGATATAGATAAGTTTAGTTATCCCGACAATCGGGAAGAACCCGTATTAAAAAATGTCCATTTAGACATTAAAGCCGGAAAAACACTTGGAATTGTTGGTAAAGTGGGCGCCAGTAAATCGACTATCATGGAATTAATTCTGAGACAGTTTGATCAATATGAAGGCAGCATTTCATATGGTGGTCATAATATTAAAGATTATCAATTAGATGCATATTTACCAGTCATTGGGTATGTTCCTCAAAATAGTTTTATGTTTTCTGAATCAATTAGAAATAATATTCGGTTCGCTCTTCCTGAAGCAACGGACGAACAAGTTGAGGCAGCAATCGTCAAGAGTGGTCTTAAAAATCAAGTCGATAAGTTTCCAAATGGACTTGATACCAACGTCGGTGAAGAAGGTATTTCCATGTCTGGCGGGCAACGGCAAAGATTGGCAATTGCTAGGGCACTAATCATTGATCCGGAACTTTTAATTTTAGATGATGCATTATCTGCAGTCGATGCAGAAACTGAGAGTGAAATACTGCAGCATTTGCATGAAGAACGTAGCGGAAAAACAACCATCATTGCAGCTCATAGGCTGAGTTCGGTCATGGATGCGGATGAAATTGTTGTGATGGAAAATGGTCAAATTATTGAAAGAGGAAACCATGCCCAGCTGATGAAAAAACGGGGCTGGTATCACGAAATGTTTGAGAGACAAGAACTACAAACAAAAGTAGAGGGGGGAAGCACTAATGGATAATTCAAATCACCAATCCGCCTGGTCAAAAAGTCTGTCTATGAAAGAACAACGTCGAATAGTGATGAGACTTGTGAAATTTGCAACCCGGTTTAAATGGTACTTCTTCATTTCCATCATTCTTGCTGCCGGGGTCAGTGTTGTTAACATTTTACTGCCTCGGTTAATTCAAATTTATATGGATCAACATTTGAGAGTTGGCGATTCCACCTTAAATATGATGTGGTTTTTTGCTGGGTTGTATTTCTTCGGTATGCTGATGAAAGCAATTATGCAATTTTGGCAAACCTATCTGTATTCTATGGGCGCAGAATACATGCTTGAGTCGGTGAGACGAAACATATTTAAAAAGCTTCATGGGCTGGGGATGCGCTATTTTGATCAAACCCCAGGTGGCTCTATTTTATCTCGACTAACCAATGATACGATGTCCTTCTCAAATTTTTGGGCGCTATTTAGTAGTTTGATTCTGGTTATTTTTGGCGTTATTTCGTCATTCATTGCCATGTTCCTTGTTGATCGAAAGATTGCACTGTGGTTACTTATTTTGATGCCATTTTTAATTCTTTCAATTTGGTATTATCAAAAATATAGTTCGGTTGTTTATAGAAGAATGCGAGAACGGTTGAGTGAACTTAATGCAAAATTAGCAGAATCAATTACGGGTGTCTCGGTTATTCAGCAATTCCGTCAAGAAGGTCGAATTGAATCCGAATTTGAACAGACAAATGGCCGATATTTTGACACTCGAAAGGCAATGATCCGGGTTAATTCATTGCTGCTAAGTCCGATTATTGACTTACTGTACGGATTGGCTACCGTTGTTGCACTTTCCATGTTTGGTATTCGTGGGCTTCACGGATACGTTGCAGCCGGTGTTATCTATGCATTTGTCACTTATATTGATAACTTCTTTAATCCGATGACGGGTATGATGGATAATCTAAGTGACTTTCAAGATGGTATTGTGGCCGGTTCACGAGTCCTTAAGTTACTTGATGATCCGACCGCAGAGCCTCAGCAAAATCCTCAAAAAGGGCTTAAAATTCAAAAAGGCGAAATTGAATTTCAACATGTTTCGTTTTCTTACGATGGGAAAAATGAAATTTTACATGATATTTCTTTTAAGGCAAAAGCCGGTCAAACGATTGCTTTAGTGGGAGAAACTGGAAGTGGTAAAACATCAATCATTAATGTTTTAATGCGTTTCTACGAATTTGGTACTGGTAAAATCTTATTAGACGGTCAAGATATTCGAACCTTTCCAATTGCAGAATTACGTCGTCGGATGGGATTGGTACTTCAAGAACCGTTCATGTTTTATGGAACAATTGCTTCGAATATTAGGATGTTTAACCCAGAAATCTCGGATCATCAGATTAGGAAAGCGGCTAGGTTTGTTCAGGCGGACCGCTTTATTGAGAGACTTCCCAAGGGGTATGACAATCGAGTCTTTGAACGTGGCTTGAGTTACTCGAGTGGTCAGAGACAACTTATCTCTTATGCGCGCGTCATTGTGACGGATCCAAAGATTTTAATTCTTGATGAAGCAACTGCTAATATCGATACCGAAACTGAACAAATGATTCAAGAGGGACTTGAAAAGATCCAAGAGGGCAGGACCACCATTGCAATTGCCCACCGTTTATCGACCATCCAAAACGCTGATCTCATATTAGTATTGGAGCATGGTAATATTGTGGAGCGGGGGACGAACAACGAACTTATGGCTAAGAAAGGTTATTACTACGATATGATTCAATTGCAAGGTCGTACTTCAAATTAAAAAAGCGCTAAAACCGACAGAAATTTTCTTGTGGTTTTAGCGTTTTTCTATTTTCCAGTAATATCAGTGTAATGAAAATTAGGATTGATTTCTTTATCCAATGAGTCAAAAGCACTTTGCATCTGTTGTTCGATTATTTTTTGTCCCTCGTCATCGAGTTTTAACTTACGGTCGATGACGATTGGGTCGCCAAATGCAACAGTTACTGGTTTTCGACTAAACAGAGACTTAAATGTTAAAGGTCCCTGATAGACAGTCGGGATAATTGGGACTCCTGCTAATTTAGCAATGACTGCCGCTCCACCCTTAAGCTCTTGTGAATGGCGGGTACCGGATGGAAAAATAATAAGTGATAGTTCGCCATTTTTCAGGATCCGGACGGGTGTTTTGATAGCAGATGGTCCTGGATTTTCCCGGTCTACTGGAAATGCATGTGCATGATTTAAAATGAACCGGATAACTGGATTTTTGAAAAGTTCCTTTTTAGCCATAAAACTAAATTGCTTAGGACTGCCAGCTAGGGCATAATAGATTGGATCAAACCAGGTTCTGTGCGGACCAACTAAAACGTATGAGCCCTCAGGTAACCTGTCACGGTGCAAGTAGTGCGAATTTCCGTTGATTAGCGCTAATAAAAAGCGCACAATTATTCTTATAACTGAATAGAACATAATGATTCTCCCCTTCAAGGTGGTTTCATCTATCCAGTATGCAAAAAAAACTAATTCTGTGCAAGTATATTGTAAAAAGGTGGATTCAAATGGACCAACAATATTTAAAAACCGGTGAGCGAATTGACCAGCTCTATAGCCGTGATGTTAAAATAATTCAGAGTAATAATGTTTTTTCGTTTTCACTTGATGCTGTCTTGCTCGCTCACTTTGCAAACGTACCACAAAAGGCAAGTTCAACCATCGTTGATTTATGCGCTGGAAATGGGGCAGTGGGACTATTTATGGCCTCTCATACGCCAAGCCACATCTATGAAGTGGAAATTCAGGACCGATTGGCGGATATGGCAACCCGTTCTGTTTCCTTGAATCGTCTCGATGACCAGATGACCATATTAAATATGGATTTGGCCAAAGTAACTAGTAAAATAAAAAAAGATTCAGTTGCCGTTGTGACGTGTAATCCACCGTATTTTGCTAATTACGAGAATAGTAAGAAAAATCCAAATAAGTATTACGCAATTGCTCGGCATGAGTTAGAGACAACGTTGACCGCCGTTATGAAGGCTACCTCCGATTTATTAAAGATGAACGGCAAGAGTTATTTCGTTTATCGACCAGATCGACTGGATGACCTGTTTAGAGAAATGGCTTTACATCGATTGGCGCCGAAACGTATCCGATTTGTCCATCCTAAAGCTAATTCAGAGGCTAATATGGTTTTAGTTGAGGCTATTAAGGACGGTAAACCAAATGGCGTTAGAATTCAGAAGCCAATAATTGTTTATAATTCAGAAAACGAGTATGAAAAAGAAGTTCGAGGGATGCTTTATGGAAGAGAAGACTAAAAAATTTTATTTTTATGTTCTTTTATGCGCAGATGACACGCTTTATGGTGGATTCTCTACCGATGTTTTTCATCGCTTGGAGCAGCACGAGTCAGGGCAGGGAGCAAAGTATACTCGACCCAAGTTTAGACACCCCCTTAAATTGATTTATTATGAAGAGTTTCCAACTAAGTCACTTGCCCTGAAAGCAGAGTACGCCTTCAAGCATCAGCCCAAATACAGGAAACTCGAATTTTTAGCTGAGCACCATGTGACCTTTTGAAAGTGCTTTGTAATTAAGTGAGCAAAGGTGTAAAATATGACTAATATCTGAGAGAGAATAAGCTATTATTCTCGGATTAATTTTAGGAGGAATTTACGTTGAAAATTATTGCTTATGGTATTCGTGACGATGAAAAGCCTTATTTAGATCAATGGTCTAAAGATCAAGGAATCGAAGTTAAAGCTGTTTCTGAATTATTGGATGAAGATACAGTTAGTTTGGCTGAGGGTTATGATGGAGCTGTTGTCTATCAACAAAAACCATATACCGCTTCTGTATTAGATAAGCTTGCAAGTTATGGAATAAAATCATTATCACTTCGTAACGTGGGTGTTGATAATGTTGATGCTGATGCGATTAAGCGGAATGGCTTTACAGTTACAAATGTTCCGGCTTATTCCCCAGAAGCAATTGCAGAGCTTACTGTGACTCAATTGATGCGTCTATTACGAAGAACTCCTGTATTTGATAAAAAACAAGCAGCTGGTAACTTAATGTGGGCTCCTGATATTGCTGATGAATTGGGTCACATGACGGTTGGTATTGTTGCTACAGGTCGAATTGGTCGTGCAGCTATGCGCATTTACAAGGGTTTTGGGGCCAAAGTTATTGCTTATGATGTTTTCCACAACCCTGAACTCGAAAAAGAGGGTATTTACGTTGATTCAATGGATGAATTATACGCAAAGGCCGATGTTATTTCGCTGCATGCGCCAGCTACAAAAGAGAACGAGCACTTGTTGAACGACGATGCTTTTTCAAAGATGAAAGATGGCGTTTGGATTTTGAACCCTGCTCGTGGTGCGCTTATTGACACCGATGCACTTATTCGGGCTTTGGATAATGGAAAAGTTGCTGGTGTAGCCTTGGATGTCTATGAAGACGAAGTTGGTATTTTTAACACCGACTTTGGCAGCTTTGATGCTATTCCAGATGAACGCCTAAAGAACTTAATGAAGCGGGATAATGTTTTGGTAACCCCTCATGTTGCGTTCTATACAAGAACAGCGGTTAAAAATATGGTTCAGTTTGCCTTAAACAATAACAAGCAACTAATTGAAACTGGTACGGCAGAAAATGTTGTAAAGTTTTAACTAGATGAATTTAGAATAAAGAAATAGGACTTGCTCACTGAGCAAGTCCTATTTCTTTATTCTATTCTGCAATGGTTACCAGTGCTTCTAAGAGCTCAATTAGTTCTTCAGAATTTGAAACGGTTTGATCGGCGACAATATCGCCATTAGATTCTTCTAAATCACGATGGTTAAACCAAAATGCGTGCCAACCAGCTTTTTTTGCGCCGCGTACATCTAAATCGTACCGGTTTCCGACATAAGCAATTTCGCTGGGACTGACTTCGAGCTTTCGGTTCATGGTGGTGAAGATCAGTGGATCCGGTTTTGCCATTTGGCACTCTTCGGAAATTAAGACATTTTCTCTGTCTATCCAATTAAACATTTTTAGTTGTGTGATTTTTGAAAGCTGCCGTTCAACAGAGCCATTCGTGATAATTCCTAGTTTAAAGAATCGCTCTAGTTGATCAAACAAGTGTACAAATTCGGGAAAGAGATGAATCTCATGTAACTGGGAACTGTAACTTTTCCAAAATTTGGCTAGTTCAGCTGGGCTAAATGTCGGCAAGGCTAAAGATTCTAAGGTTGCATTTAATTTAGCAGTTAAAATTTTCTCAGTTGAAATTTTCTTTGTATTAATTGCTTCGATGGTTGCTTGACTATGGAACTGGTTAAAAATTTCCCGTAAGTTTGGCAGTCTCAAATCATTTGGTTCAAACACTGATAATAGAGCCTGCTCAAAGGGGTGTGCCTGATCATACAAAGTATCATCTACATCAAAGACGATAGCTTTAATCATACGTACTGCCTCCATTCAAGATAAAAAATAGTGTAACACAATTGTAATACATTGCAAGCTTTTGTAAAATTATTTTTTCAGCTTGAATCAGGGAAAATTCGTTGTTGCTTATGTTACAAAGATTAGTTATAATATTCAACGGTGCTTAAGCATCAATTCACACCTCAAGTGATTCTGCAAAGGGTGCTCTAAAAAGAGCCTTTGTAGAAGCTGACCTTGGGGGAGGAAAAAAACTATATACGGAGGCTTTTATATTATGGCTGTCATTTCTATGAAACAATTGCTTGAAGCTGGTGTACATTTTGGTCACCAGACGCGTCGTTGGAATCCAAAGATGAAACAATACATCTTTACAGAACGTAACGGTATTTACATTATTGATTTACAAAAAACAGTTAAGTTGATTGATTCAGCTTACAGTTTTATGAAGGATGAGGCAGCTAAAGGTGCTGTTGTACTCTTCGTCGGAACTAAGAAACAAGCACAAGATTCTATTGCTGAAGAAGCAACTCGTGCCGGTCAATACTACGTTAACCACCGTTGGTTAGGTGGTACCTTGACTAACTGGGACACGATTCAAACTCGTATCAAGCGTCTTAAGGATCTTAAGAAGATGGCAACTGATGGTACATTTGAACGTTTACCTAAGAAGGAAGTTTCACTCCTTAACAAGCAAGCTGACAAACTTGAAAGATTCCTTGGTGGTATTGAAGACATGCCAAAGATTCCTGATGTTATGTTTATTGTTGATCCTCGTAAGGAACAAATTGCTGTTAAAGAAGCTCAAAAGCTTAATATTCCAATCGTTGCAATGGTCGATACTAATACAGATCCAGACCAAATTGATGTTGTTATTCCATCAAACGATGACGCAATTCGTGCCGTTCGTCTGATTACTTCTAAGATGGCTGATGCTATCGTTGAAGGTAACCAAGGTGAAGAGGGCGACAACGCCGCTGCTGACGCTGCTTCTGATAAAGAAGCCGGCAACACGGATGCTGACAAGGCTGCTGAAGCAACCAAGGACGCAAAATAGTCAAAAGCAACTTTTAATTAATAGATTGTAAAAATCGCTTAGGCTGGTTTAAAAGTTTAGGACCTAATCGGCCTGAGTTTTTATTCCAGCTTTTTATTTTGAAATTTTAAGGAGGCCATTCATTATGGCAAAGATTACAGCACAGCAAGTTAAAGATTTACGTGACCAAACCAGCGTTGGTATGATGGACGCAAAAAAAGCACTAGTTGCTTCAGATGGTGATATTAGTAAGGCAATTGATTACTTACGTGAAAAGGGTATTGCAAAAGCAGAAAAGAAGAGTAGTAATGTTGCTGCTAACGGTTTAGCACAAATTGCGATTCATGATAACGTTGCTGCAATTGTAGAAGTTAACTCAGAAACTGACTTTGTTGCAACTAACGATACTTTTAAAGATCTTGCTAACAAGATTGCCGACACTATTGCTTTAAATAACCCTGCCGATTTAGATGCAGCACTTAAATTGAAGACGGATAAAGGCACAATTGATGATGCAATCGTTGAGACAACTCAGGTTATGAGTGAGAAAGTTTCACTTCGTCGTTTCCAAGTTGTTGAGAAGTCGGATAAAGACGTGTTCGGATCATACCTTCATAATGGTGGCCAAATTGGCGCCTTAGTCATTCTTGAAGGTGCTGACCAAGAAGTAGCTAAGAACGTTGCGATGCACGTTGCAGCTGTTAACCCTGAATTTGTTTCTCGTGATGATATTCCAAAGCAACGTTTGGATCATGAACGTGAAGTTTTGAAGAAGGAAGCTCTTAATGAAGGAAAGCCAGAAAAAATCGTCGAAAAGATGGTCGATGGTCGTCTTCGTAAGTTCCTTTCAGAAATTAGTTTAGCTGATCAAGAATTTGTTATGGATTCAGATCAAACAGTTAGCCAATATGTATCTTCAAAAGGCGGTAGCTTGAAGTCATTCGTTCGTTTCGAAGTTGGCGAAGGTATCGAGAAAAAAGAACAAAATTTTGAAGATGAAGTTAATAGTCAAATTAACGGATAATTATATCAATTCTAAAGATGTGCACTCGGTGTACATCTTTTTGGCTCTTTGTCAAATCCTGT
>NZ_AZGJ01000051.1 GCF_001436395.1 Secundilactobacillus malefermentans DSM 5705 = KCTC 3548
ACAGGAAAAAGTATAGAACCGAATAAATCACGATTAAAACACTTCTTGTTTAACGACAAGAAGTGTTTTTTTGTTTGGTTTACGTATTTATCTATGAAGAGGAAAGGAAGTGTCAGGATGAACACGCATAAGCAGGCTGCAAGCTACTTGAACATAGCCATCAAACATCGTAGCTCAGATGTCTTTATTTTGCCTCGAAATGGTGAGTACATTATTCAAGATCAACGAGGGAATGGACTAATGGATTTAGGGATGCTACCCGCATCAATTGGAACTCAATTAATTGCTTATTTTAAATTTCACGCCAACATGGCGATTACTGAAAAAAGACGACCCCAACTTGGCTCAATGCAGTACAGATATAAGAATACAGTTATTAATTTGCGATTATCCACTGTTGGAAACTATTTAAACGAAGAATCACTGGTGATTAGGCTTATTTATCCGATAGCCTTAATTAAGCAAGAATTCTTGTTTAAAGAGCAAGAGGATTATTTATTGGAATGGCAAGAAAGAAGAGGACTGATCCTTTTCGCTGGGCCTACAGGATCGGGGAAAACAACATCAATTTATCATTTAACGAAAAGAATTTGCCAGCATAAATTAGTTTTAACCATTGAAGATCCAGTTGAAGTGACGGAGCCGTCTTTTTTACAACTTCAGGTAAATGATGATGCCCAAATGAGTTATGACGATCTAATAAAGGTTGCGTTACGGCACCGGCCAGATATTTTTATTATTGGAGAAATTAGAGACGCCGAAACGGCCTCTGCAGCTGTTCAAGCAGCACTAAGTGGATATTTAGTCTATAGCACGATTCATGCTCAATCTGCGCTGGGGGTTCAACAGCGACTCGTGCAACTTGGCATTAACCGTGAATTATTAACACAGGCCCTAACTGGAGTTGCTTACCAGCGATTGATACCAGTTAAATCAGGTAAAATGAAAGCTTTATATGATTTATGGGGTTTTAACGATTCCAGTGTTGTTACGGATATTGGAATGACAGAAAAATGGGAAAAATATCTTAAAAGGGGAGTTAAGGGTGGCGAAATCTCAGAAGACGTCTTTAAACAGTACAAAGCAGGCTAAATGGAAAGCCGAGGAGCAAGCAACCTTTATCACGTTGTTATCTGATTTACTAAAAGTTGGATTTTCATTAAAGCAAGCAATTAATTTTTGTGAAGTGATGGTAAAAAGGCATCAAAGGGATGTTCATCAAATTGGAATTGCATTAAGTGATGGCAAGACCTTCTCAGCCTGTACGAGGCCCTACTTTTCAAATGATTTATTGACCCAAATTGAAATTGCTGAAAGTAATGGTCAGCTTGTCATGGTTTTGGGAGAGATGAGCAAGTTGTTGAGGCTTAAGCTGAACCAGTTAAAAAAGATAAAAAGTTTATTGACATATCCGCTGATTTTACTTGGATTCTTGATGATGCTCCTTATTTGTTTGCAGATCTGGGTTTTTCCAGCAATAAAGGGGCTTGCACCAGACAAGTCATCCCAAGTCCAACCAAGAATGCACTTTTTGATAATAACGGGGGTGTTGCTTGGATTCTTGATAATCTTGATCCTGTTTATCACACTGAAAAAATTGAATCTCCTAACCCGACTTAGAATCTTTACACGTGTGCCAATTCTGGGAAAAGTTGTACAAGATTATTATCAGTATAATTTAATTTTGAATTTAGCAATGATGATGAAAAGTGGACTGGGACTACAAGATATATTAAAAATAACCAATCAATTTAATTCAGATACCTTTTTGTACCAACTAGGATCTAAGGTTTCCCAACAAGTAGAAAAAGGCAGAGATATATCGTTAGTTATCCAAGATGACAGACTGATTCCCTTTGAGCTACTGGTGTTTGTCAGCAAGGGGGAAACAGGCAAGCAATTGAATGAAGATTTATTTATGTATTCGAAACTTAAGTATCATCAGTTAGTTGAAAGAATTGAAAGAGCTATTACCCTAATTCAGCCACTTTTGTTTGGGATAGTGGGGTTAATGATTGTTGGCATATATTTGAGCTTATTGCTCCCAATGTATTCGACTGTAGGAGGAATTGAATAATGAAAAAACGAGAAGGATTCACGCTTATTGAAATGGCGATTGTACTGTTCATTATTTCGTTATTAATTTTAATTGTTGTTCCCAATATTAGTTCACAGAGAAATCATGCCCAACAAGTTCATGCTCGTGCAATGAGAACGGTTGTACAGACTCAAATTGATATGTACCTAGACGAAAGTGATGCAAGTTTGGTGACCTATCAGGTCCTAGAACAAAAAGGCTACTTAACAAGCAAACAAATCAGTGAAGCAAAAAAAGAGGGGATTTCAATTCATGGCCAAGAAGCACTCCAGTGAGAGAGCTGGATTCACGCTTATAGAAATGGTCGTTGTATTGGGAATTACGACCTTATTTTTAATGATTGGAACATTTGGTTCAAGAATGATTGCCGGTCGGACGACAAAAATCGAAGAATCATTCTTTGTAAACTTGAGGGATGAATGGCAATCTGCTCAATTTAAAGCAAAAGCAAGTCAGCAACCATTAATCATAAGAATTGGGGATAATCGGACGGTTTCGTTTACCTGTGATGGGAAAAAAGATGTGATTAAAATACCGACAACTCTAAGTCTGCATTCAACCTATTTATTAAAGATGAATTCAAACGGTAATATTAGTCCGACGACAATTGATTGGTATTCAACGGTCGGACCAGCAAGCTACCGTCAAACGGTTCAAATGGGATGGGGGTTATACCGTGTTAATCGTAAAGTTGAATAAAAAGGCGGGGTTTGTGCTTGTTGAAGCCTTGGTAGGCTTGGTTATTGTGACAACAACGACGGTTACTTATTTAACGATTCATCAATTGATGTCTGAGCAAGAACGCCAAAGTATTCGCAATTTGACACAAACTCGAAAAAGATTTGAAGAACACCTTCTAAAAGATGGGATTTCTAGTCATCATGAATAATAGAAAAACGAGGAATGGTTTTACGATTATTGAAGTGGTTATCGCACTTGTTGTCTTAAGCCTATTGGTTTTAACAATACAAGTTGCGTTACCAATGTTGCGGACAAATAAGGACGAAACACTTTCATGGTATTACACGCTATCAGAGCTGGAAGAAAATCAGAAACACTTTAAAATAAGCAAGATGTATACAAATCAAATCTACTTAAAGGATGACCAGGATCAAACGCAATATGTATTAAAGCAGAATAGACAATCACTGATACTTTCAACAAATGATGGCGGGTATATTCCATTGATGGATGATATCCGCCTAGTTCAATTTTATAGTGGCAAGGGAAAAACGGTTGAAATGAAGGTACATACTAAAGATGATCAAGTTTTTCGGGCCCGACTGAACATGGAGGAGAGCGTATCATGAAAAATCAGAGAGAAGGGTCAGCCATGATGATTGCAATTTGCTTTATGACGATTGTAATGGCTATTTTAGCTTTTCAACTTTTGGGTTACGCTCAACGTCAAAAGTCATACCATTATTTGGTTGGAAATTATGAAAAAAAGATTGAACAAATGAATAAATAATAATGAAAGCCTATTCAAATTCACAAACTTTGCTTGAATATCAGGTCAAATCTCTGTAAGATGTAATGGTGTAAGAATAGATCAATTCATGATGAAGGGATGCTGAAGATACTGTCTGAAAATGAAAGTGAAGCTTTATTTAAGGTGATGGATCAGAGCATTGAAATCTTGCAGGATGAGTTGTCTACATCATATATTGATGCGCTAATAGAAACTGGAGACAATCTAATTGAAAAGAACGTTCAGGTTGAGGATGGAAAGCCAAGTACCACTGCGGTAACTAAGCTAACGACTCTATACCAATCGATTGATCTCAGTCAGTTAGACGCTTCGACAATTCGAAGAGCAATTCAATATTCAATGTTGAAGGTGACTCAAAAAGATACTATTCAACCAAACCATCAACTCACACCTGATACAATTGGCATGATTATTGGTTATTTGGTAACAAGCCTATTACCACAGTCATCGGAACTCGAAGTTCTGGATTTAGCAGTTGGAACTGGTAATCTAATGACAACCGTCATTAATGAATTAATTGGGAATTCAATTCCAAAAGTTAAGGGAATTGGAGTCGACAATGACGATACACTACTTGCTATTGCCCAAATAAGTGCTAATTTACAAGGACTTAATTTAGCACTATATCATCAGGATTCCCTTGGTAAGCTTGCATTCGGTAAAAGTGACGTTGCTATTTCTGACTTACCGGTTGGATATTATCCGCTTGATGAAAATGCTAAAAAGTACACAACGAGTGCGAACGATGGGCACTCATATGTTCATCACTTGCTCATTGAACAATCAATGTCCCACGTCAAAGACGGCGGATTTGGAATATTTTTGGTGCCAACCAATCTTTTCCAAAGCGGTCAAGCAAAACAATTATTGAAGTGGATGCAAGGGAGCGCTTATTTACAAGGTTTTCTTAATTTACCTAAGGCACTTTTCTTGAACGATAGTGCCCAAAAATCAATTCTAATTTTACAGAGTCATGGAGACGGTGCATTGCAAGCAAACAAAGTAATGCTTGGTGAATTTCCATCTTTCAAGAATCAGGCTCAATTCAAAAAGTTCATGGGTGAAATATTAGAATGGGAACAACAAGATTTATTTAAGAAGTAATAAAGGAGAATTTAATAATGGGAAAATCAATGGCGGTTAATGCAGGTAGCTCAACTTTAAAGTATAAATTATTTCAAATGCCAGAGGAAAGTGTTATTTCGAGTGGGTTAGTTGAACGGATCGGGCTCAATGACTCAGTTGTTACTATTAAATATGGTGACGGCAAAAAGTTTGAAGAAACATTGAACATCAGCACCCACGAAGAAGCAATTCAAATTATGTTGGATCAATTGCTTAAACTTAATATTATCAAGGATTACAACGAAATTACGGGTGTAGGACACCGAGTGGTTGCGGGTGGGGAAATATTTAATGATTCTGTTTTGATTGATGATAAAGTTATTGATCAAATTGAGTCATTAGCTGAGTATGCCCCATTGCATAATCCAGCTGAAGCAATGGGTATTCGTGCGTTCAAGAAAATTTTGCCTGATATTCCTAGTGTTGCAGTCTTTGATACCTCGTTCCATACAACGATGCCTGCTGTAAATTACATGTATGCTCTTCCATATGAGTACTACACGAAGTTTGGAGCTCGTAAATACGGTGCCCATGGGACTAGTCATCGATACGTTTCTCAAAGGGCTGCTGAAATTTTAGGCAAGCCTTTGGAAGATCTTAAGCTAATTACCTTGCATATTGGAGCTGGTGCCTCAATTACTGCAATTAAGAATGGTAAGTCTTTCGATACGTCTATGGGCTTTACGCCATTAACAGGGATTATGATGGCAACCCGGACTGGTGATGTTGATGTTTCGTTGATTAGCTATTTGATGGAAAAATTAAACATTACAAAGATGGATGATATGATTGATATTTTAAATCATAAATCTGGCCTAATTGGTGTGTCTGGCGTTTCTGCAGATATGCGTGAGGTCGAAGCAGTTCAAGCTGACAATAAGCAAGCTAAATTAGCACGTGATATGTACATTCAACGAATTGTTCGATATGTAGGTGAGTACGTTGCTGAGCTTGATGGCGTTGACGCAATCGTATTTACTGCCGGTGTTGGCGAGAATGATTTCACTATTCGCCAAGAAGTTGCCGATAAACTTGACTACTTTGGTATTAAAGTCGATCCAGAAAAGAATCATATTCGTGGAGTCGAGCGAGACCTTAGTGCTGCTGATGCAACAGTTAAGACACTTCTGATTCCAACTGATGAGGAATTAATGATTGTTCGTGATATTGAAAGATTGAAATAGAGAATGATAAAGGATGTCAGTTTTACTGGGATCCTTTTTATTTTCATTTTAAGTTGAAAAATATTCATCTTAAAATATTAAAGATGAAGAGTATTGAATTAACGGGAATCTGCGTCAAATCAAAAACGAGTCTCTCCGACTGGTATTGGAGAAACTAAGTGGATTTGTTTATAATTAATCCAACGGAAAGGGGCAACCCAGGTGAATGAAAAGAAGCAACAAGGTGAAAAAGAACTTTCAAGAGGATTAAAAGGACGACACGTCCAATTAATAGCGTTGGGTGGCACAATTGGAACTGGTTTATTTCTTGGTGCTGGTCAATCGATTCATTTGGCAGGTCCGTCGATTATTTTGGCGTATTTAATTACAGGAATAATGTGTTTTTTGCTGATGAGGGCCCTTGGTGAGCTCTTATTGTCAGATTTAAAGGCACATTCATTTATTGAATTTATTTCAAAATATTTAGGAGAAACATGGGGATTCATTACCGGCTGGACGTACTGGGTCTGTTGGCTTACCATTGCAATGGCAGAATTAACGGCTTCAGGACTCTACTTGCAATTCTGGTTTCCGCATTTACCGGCGTGGGTCACTGGGTTAGTCATCCTGTTAGTTTTACTGATGATAAATTCAATCACGGTTCGTGCCTTTGGTGAAACGGAATTTTGGTTTGCGATTATCAAAATCGTAGCAATCATTGGATTAATATTGGCAGGAATCTATATGGTTTCTGTCGGATTTAAAACCCCAGTTGGACACGCTGAAATTGGGAACCTTTTTAAGGGTGGATTTCTTGCAAATGGTGCAAAAGGATTCTTCCTGTCATTCCAAATGGTTTTATTTAGTTTTGTTGGAATTGAAATGGTGGGGATGACTGCTTCTGAAACACAGGATCCTACCCAAATTATTCCAAAGGCAATTGATGATATTCCATTCCGAGTCATTCTCTTTTATCTAGGATCATTATTAGCCCTAATGTGTATTTATCCCTGGCAATATATTTCACCAAATCAAAGCCCGTTTGTACAGGTGTTTTCGGCTATCGGCATTAAATCGGCCGCAGTTATCATAAATTTTGTTGTCTTAACGGCTGCTGTATCAGCATGTAATAGTTCATTATTTACAACTGGGAGAATGTTATTCTCGCTGACGTACCGGGGGGAGTCAAAGATAAGCCATAAGCTCAGTAAGCTGTCTAGGACTCAGGTGCCTGGTAATGCAGTGCGATTTTCCGCAGTGGTCATTGCAGCTTCTCTTTTATTAAACCTATTTATGCCTGGCCATGTGTTCACATTCATTTCAAGTATTGCAACAACTTGCTTCCTTTTCATTTGGGGATCAATTATGCTGGCACATTTAAAGTTTCGCCGTGCACAAAAAGGTAAGGTCGGAAAATTCTCGCTTCCTTTTTCACCCTATTCAGATTACTTAGTTCTCTTATTTCTCATAGGAGTGGGGATTGTATTAGTGCTGAAAACGGAGACTTTAATTGCACTGATTGGTTCTATCATCTGGTTAATTGCACTGTGGGCTTTCCATAGCTTAAAAAGCAGGAAAAAGGATACAATATAGACCAATTAAATTTATTACGGCTCTCAAAGTGACGAAAACTTTGAGAGCTTTTTATATTTAGATAACTAATGTAGGATGGAGAATGATAGAATTAAAATATAATCAGGTAAATAAGTCAGAGAGATGAATAAGTTGATATTTTTTACGTCAGATACACATTTTTATCATAAGGATCTTCTGGGAATGAATGATTTCGCACCTAGGCCATTTCTAACGGTGGAAGACATGAACGAAGAGATCATTCGAAATTGGAACAGTCGAGTAAAGCCAACCGACACCACTTATCATCTGGGAGACGTTGCGCTCTATTTTACGCATCCGGCTTCGAAGTCGAACGAGGCAGTTCTTCAAATTTTATTGCAACTAAATGGTCGGATTATCTTTATCAAAGGGAATCATGATAGTCGTGACTTTTTTAAGTATTTAGATAAAAATAATGTTGAGGTAAATGGCAAACCCAAATTTGAGTTTCATGATGTGGGGGTTATCGTCAAATATGATCATCGACAGTATTATTTAACACATTATCCAATGATGCTTGGTATTGTTAATCAAATTATTAACTTACATGGTCATATTCATCACTATGCAGTGCCAATTAAAGAAAACTTGAACGTTGGAGTTGATTCTCCAGAGCTTGACTATTTAACTAAAAAGATTCCTTTTGGAACACCACTTTCGACATCAGATATTGAATTGATGGTTGAACGCAAATTTGAAGATTTTAAAAAGAGGCATTGAGATGGCAGACAAGGTTAAAATTTTACACATAAATGATCTTCACTCCCATTTGAATAAATGGCCTAAGATTCGCAGATTTATCGGACAAAAAAAGGCGCAATTTCAACGTGAAGGGAACTCCGTGTTCACCTTCGATATTGGGGATGCGATGGATAGAGTGCACCCGCTTACGGAAGCAACAGATGGTCAAAAAAATGTAGAATTGATGAATGAAATAGGTTTTGATGGTGTGACCATCGGCAATAATGAGGGCCTTGGCAATACAATGGATCAATTAAACCATTTGTATGATTATGCTAATTTTGATGTTATTTTAGGAAATCTATTAACCTTGAATGATAGAAAGCAGCCATCTTGGGCAAAAGATGGTAAAATTGTAAAAACCAAGGGCGGTACAAGAATATTAATATTAGGGTTAACTGCGCCATACATGGACACCTATCCTAAGCTTGGATGGCGAACAATTTCAGTTGAAAAAATGTTGCCATATTTGTTAAAAAAATTTGAGGGACAAGCTGACTATGTCATATTGCTTTCTCATTTAGGACTTAATGTCGATCAAGCCATTGCTAAGCAATTTCCACAAGTGGGATTGATTATTGGCGCACATACCCACCATTTGCTCGTGCATGGGCAGCAAATTGGTAACTCACTACTAGCGGCCGCCGGAAAATATGGTGAGTACGTAGGTCAAGTTGATCTAGTATTTGATGATAATCATAAGTTAATTTCAAATAAAGCGACGGTGACACCCGTTGAGGGGCTGGTTGCTGCTCCTGCAGATAAAGGCGAAGTGGCACATTATTCCGCTTTAGGGGAGCAAATCTTATCCGAACAGTCAGTTGCAAAATTGCCATCAGCAATGGAAACAAGCTGGACAGGGTATTCTCGAGTGATTGGGGAAGGTTTATTAGCAATTCAGGAATTTACGCATACGAACGCGGCCATTTTGAATAGTGGCCTGTTCTTAACAAATCTTCCTGCAGGTGTTGTCAACCGAAATGATATTCATAAATTACTTCCACATTCCATTCACGCAATGAAGGTCACGCTTTCTGGATATGATCTCTGGCGGTTAATCAGAGAAATGGAAAAGAATCGAAACTACCTTCTCCGATTTCCGATTAAGGGGATGGGCTTTAGAGGAAAAGTGTTTGGTGCGATTGATTATTCGGGAATAAGTTATGAAGAAGATTCTAAGGCTGTATTATATCGAAACTCACCAATCTCGCCGATGGAAACGTATGAGGTAGGGATGGTAGATAATTATTCCTTCATTCCGTACTTTCCGACCATTGAAATCGTTGGAAAAAATGAAATTTTCTCAAACTTTGTCCTACGGGATGTCTTTTCTCAGTATTTAGCAGAACACTATCCAATATAAGGAGGTACCTCATGGATCGAAAAACAATGGAAGAATTGGTTGCTGAGCAACGGTCTGAACGCAAGCCAATGGCAAATATCAGTAGAACCGATGAAACACATTTTTCAATTAATAATCACGAATATGAGCTTGTATCCGACCCAGAGCAAACTTTTGATGAGCATGAATTCATTGATCGTTTTTCAACGGCACTCAGTCGGTACGATTATATTGTTGGTGATTGGGGATTTGGACAATTACGACTTAAAGGATTTTTGGCAACTTCAAAGAACAACTCTAAAAGTGAGCAAATTAGTGCTCTTCAGGATTACTTGTTTGAATATTGCAATTATGGTGCCGGTTATTTTGTTCTTTACAATAAGGACGCCAAGAGCACAAAGAGCACTAGTCGGAGAAACCGGAAGCCCGCAAATAACCAACACAAAACGAAACAAACAAATGAGACTCATCGTGGCGGGACAACTAAGAGTCACGCTAATCACCAAAGAAGTCGCACAAGAAGGAAAAAACCATATGTACGGGAACGTGTTTCGTCTGTTGGCAAACCCGTTACAAAACGGGAAAATAAAGTAGATTCTTCAGGACAAAGTAGTCATCGCCACTTTGTTATTCGGGAAAAAGAAACTCAAAAATAATGGAGTGAAGCTTAGTGTCGAAACAATATAAAGGATATTTTATTGATTTAGATGGAACCGTTTATGCAGGAAAGCGTCGAATTCCAGCTGCTAAAAGGTTTGTGGAGCGGTTACAACAAACGCATACGCCTTTTTTATTTGTAACCAATAACACAACGAAACTACCAAGGGATGTTGTCCTAAATCTTGCTGAAAATCATGATATTCACGTGACGGAAGAAAATGTGTACACTGCTGGGTTAGCTACCGCTGACTATTTAGACGATTTGGCCAGCAAGGAAAATCGAAAAGCATACATAGTCGGTGAAATAGGGCTTAAGCAAGCATTATTGAGTAAAGGATTTACGCTTGAGAACCGAAATCCCGATTATGTAATCGTCGGGTTAGATTCCGATGTCACGTATCATAAGTTTGAATTGGCAACGCTCGCGATTAGAAATGGTGCAAAATTTATTGGAACTAATTCCGATTCGAACATTCCCAATGAGCGTGGCATGTTACCAGGTGCGGGATCACTTGTTAAAATGGTTGAGTACACAACACAACAACAAGCACTGTATATTGGTAAGCCTGAGCCAATTATTATGAAAAATGCGTTGAAGAAGGTTGGGTTAGACAAGTCTGAAGTGGTTATGGTTGGCGACAATTATTTAACGGATATTTCTGCAGGAATAAATGTGGGGATGGACACTCTCTTGGTTTACACGGGTCTTTCAACGAAAAGCCAAATCGCTGCAGTTGAAAAGAAACCAACATATGAAATTGAATCACTAGATGATTGGAATCTTGCTAATGATTAATAAGAAAAGGCTTTTGCATTGGTTATTTATCGTCATTTTAATTTTATTCATGATTAGTTTTTCAATTTTTTTGACGGTTAATAGCGTTTGGTTGTTTAGATTCATTCTCCATTACCGTCACATTCCTGAAGCACTGGGATTATCTACCCGAAAGATTGTCAAGAATTATCACCAACTCTTAGTGTTTTTACAGGTACCGTGGATTAGTCTAAATATGCCAGATTTTCCAACCTCATTTAGTGGCTTACATCATTTTGAGGATGTCAAAAAACTAATACTATTAAATAATTTTGTCTTACTAGTAACAGTTTCTCCAAGTGTTTATTACATCAAGCGGCTTTTTAAATTGTCTAGATTGTGGCTATTAGACTTACCATTTCGGATAGCGGCAGTTGTTCCAATTGTTGTTGCTGCAATTATGTCGGTAAATTTCAATGCCTTTTTTATTAAATTTCATGAGGTGTTTTTTAGAAATCAGGATTGGTTATTTGATCCACAAAAAGATCCAATCATTTTGGTATTACCGGAGAGTTTCTTTTATCTTTGTTTCGCGCTTGCGTTTATCATTTTCGAGCTTGAATTATTGATTATTTTGATAGCCATTCGAAGGCAAATAAAAAAGGCTTCTGCTGATTAAATTCAGTAGAGGCCTTTTTGCTTACTTAGTTTGTGCTGCAGAATTCAACTTACCTTTAACGAAAGTGTAAACTGCTGGAACGAGTGAAACAAGGATGATTCCGATGACGACCATGGAAAAATGATCTTTTACGAAACTGATATTTCCAAAGAAGTAGCCGGTACCACAAAATAAAATCACCCACGTAAAAACAGCTGACAAATTATACTTAACGAAGTGACGGTATGTAAACCCTGAACCGCCGGCAATGAAGGGAGCAAATGTACGGATGATTGGCATAAATCTTGCTAAAAAGATGCCAATGATTCCGTGTTTATCAAAAAATGACTGTGCATCATGTAGCTGGTCTTCCTTGATGAATTTTTTGAACCAAGGGTACCGTTGAAGAATAATTGAAGCCTTTGATCCAAGAAAATAGTTCAAGGAATCTCCAACTGCGGCAGCAATCAGGAACAAACCGATAAATAAGCCAATATCCAATTTATAAGTAGGATTTGCTGATAAAGCCGCTGCTGCAAATAGAAGAGAATCACCTGGAAGGAAGGGGAGAATAACTGCGCCGGTTTCCACAAAAATAATAACGAATAAAATGATGTAGGTCCAATTGCCAAAAGTGTTAACAATATTGACCAGGTGAGCATCAATGTGAAGAATAAAGTCTATTAGTGTTGCCATGTCGATTCCTTTCGTAAATACTTAATTGATTCATTGTATCAAATTAGACATATTATATTTAATATCAGACACAATTTTATGAATTCTTTACTGATTCCGGATTATGTCATTGCAATTGGATGGGCATGTATGAAATAATAAGGCTTGATTAATAATGACAGAGGAGTTTTTAGATTGTACCCACAATTAGATTTAGATAATGCAAAAGGACCAAAAGTTAAGTTACAAACATCAATGGGTGATATTCTGATTCAACTATTTCCCGAGCAAGCACCCAAAGCCGTTGAAAATTTCATTTCCCTCGTAAAAGTTGACTATTATGATGGTGTTATTTTTCATCGTGTCATAAGTGACTTTATGCTTCAGACTGGTGATCCAACTGGTACCGGTATGGGCGGTGAAAGTACTTGGGGAAAGCCATTTGAAGATGAGTTTTCAAAAGAGCTTTACAATATTCGTGGTGCTGTGTCGATGGCTAACGCTGGACCTAATTCTAATGGCAGTCAGTTTTTTATTGTTCAATCTAAGGCAATGACTGATACGATGCTAGATCAAATGAATGATGCAGGTTTCCCAGAAGAAATTGTTGATCGTTATAAAGCTGGTGGAACGCCATGGCTTGATTTTCGTCATACCGTTTTTGGACAAGTTCTTTCTGGGATGGATGTTGTTGATGAAATTGCCAAGCTCAAAACTGATGAAATGGATAAGCCACTTAAAGAAGTTTTAATTAATAAAGCAACTGTTGTTGATTAGTATTTACGAGGTTTTTGATATGAAATTAAAAATTGGATCAAAGGTTAAAGGCAAAATTACCGGAATCCAACCATATGGTGCGTTTGTTGATATTGGTTCGCATAAGCAAGGACTAATTCATATTTCTGAATGCCATCAAGGTTTTGTTAAGGATATTCATGACTACTTGAAGGTTAATCAAGAAGTTGAAGCGTTGGTTCTTGATATTGATGAGTACACCGGGAAAATATCATTGTCTTTACGAGACACAGATTTAGATTCCGAAAATAGTGAAGCCGCTGCAAAGCACAAAGTATATTGGACTAATAGGACGTATCATACGGGGTTTAAACCAATTTCGGAAAGAAGACCGAAGTGGAAAACCGAAGCGTTGAGAAGTCTTAATAGTCGAAACTGGAGTTAAGCATTTGTCGTAGAATCAGCATGATGAATGTTATTTTGAATATTCAGCCATTTTTATTAAAAAAGTTGTTGACAGAGTTTTAGGAAATTGGTAAGCTTAATAGCGTTGTTTGGAAATCCGACACACATTGTGACACGGATGAATAAACATACAAATATAAAAAATGCTTGACTATATATTGAACTATATGATAAGCTATTAGAGCTGTTCACGTAAGAAATATAAAAGTTGACAGTAGATCTTTGAAAACTGAACAAAGTTTC
>NZ_AZGJ01000052.1 GCF_001436395.1 Secundilactobacillus malefermentans DSM 5705 = KCTC 3548
TCCAATATTTGGGGTTCACTTCAGCGGCAAGACCTAAATAAAGAGATTTTTTTAATGATGAGTTCATTGATAGGTTCCCCCTAGTATTTTTAGTAACGACCAAATTATAACATGTTAGCGCTTTTACGCCAGTTTGTTCCCCTATTCTTAATTAATTCTGAACGCTTTTGAATTAAATGTAACATTTTAGTAATCTTCCCAAATTTTCAGCGACTCGATCTAAGTTCTCTTGCCCTGAATGCATCGCCTCACTTAGCGGCATTGCCTTGGGTAAAATCGGGAAGATCGAATCGATGCCCATATCATACAGCACATCGAGTTGATTGCCAATATATCCGCCTACCGCAATCACAGTTGCTTTAGGATTAACTTCTTTGGCTGCGAGTGAGACTCCGGTGGGCGTTTTGCCGTACTGAGTTTGGAAGTCGATTCCCCCTTCTCCGGTAATCACTACGTCTGCGTCTTTCAATGCTTCTTTCAAATGGGTCATCTCAACCACGATGTCGACTCCGCGCTGCATTTTTGAATTGGTGAATGCCAATAATCCAGTTCCAAGTCCACCTGCAGCACCAGCTCCCGGCTGTTGCTCCAAGTCCTGACCAAGTTGCGCCTTAATAATGGAAGCGTAGTGATGCAAATTAGCGTCCAACGTTTTGATCATCTCTGGTGTGGCACCCTTTTGTGGCCCAAAGACTGCGGACGCGCCTTTATCGCCGGTCAGCGGATTCGTCACATCAGAAGCGATGTCGATTTCTACCTGTTTGATTGCGTCAGGAACTGCACTCATATCAATGGTCGCTAAGCCGTCCAAATGACCACCACCTCGCTGGATGGGTTGTCCACTCGCATTTAAGAATTTAACGCCCAGTGCTTCGGCCATTCCGGCACCACCATCGTTCGTGGCGCTTCCGCCGATTCCGATGATGATTTTTTTGGCACCTTGTTGCTCAACCGCATATCGAATCAGTTGCCCAGTTCCATACGTCGTTGTTTCCAACGGATTTTTTGTTTTCTCGTTTACAAATTGAATGCCACTTGCCGCTGCCATTTCAATCACGGCCGTTTGTTGATCCCCGAGCATGCCAAATCTGGCCTTAGTCGGTTTACCAAGTGGGTCGAGCACGTCAACGGTAATAAAGGTTCCCTTCGTGGCATCTACAAGGGACTGGACGGTACCTTCACCGCCATCAGCCATGGGCACCTGCTGGAAGACGGCATCGGGGAATACCCGTTTGAGTCCACCTTCCAAGGCAGTCGCCGCCTGTTTGGCAGTCATACTCTCTTTAAATGAATCCGGTGCTAACACAAATTTCATGCCTAATCATCCTCTCTATCCAAACATGAAGCCGTACATAATCGTTGCAACCACCGTCATTGTCAACCCAACGGCCGTTTCATAAGCGACAGACTTCATTCTCGCGCTGAGATCCATATTCATTGCGTTGGCGGTCACGTGGAAATAGTTTCCGTGTGGTAAATGGTCAATCACCGTTGCCCCAGTGTGAACCATCACGGCCGCGGCCAGTGGTGCAACCCCGAATGACAGGATGGATTTTCCAAATGAACCCGTGGCCAAAATAACACCGGTTGAGGTCGAGGCCGTCGCTGCGGCCATCAAGATTCCGGCGACTGGTGCCAAAAATGTACCAGAGATTTCGGAATGCTGAATCAAACTAACGAATAGTTTTGGTAGTGTCGATGACGTAATTAAACCGCCAATCGCCCCCGCACCAATCAAAATTAAGACAACGTCCGTCATGCGTGCCATGCCGTTTTTGGTATACGCCAAAACGTAACGGCCCTTTTTCATTGCCAACATCCCGATTAAACCAGCAATTGGCAAAATGTACATCGCATCCAACTGAACTTTTTCTAAAATACCAATTTTGAAGATACTCCCGATTGGGTTTAATAATAGAAGAACAACGGCAACCAGTGGGGTCACAATCGCTTGTCCAAATGAAGGTAAGTGCTCAGGTGCGGGTTGTTCATCCGCTTTAATCGCGATTAAGTCTTCTTTGCTAGCAATCTCACCCTTTGATTTCAGGAGGGTGGCTAACAAGATTGCCATTGCGAGTCCAAACAGTGCTGGAATAAAGTCCGCAATCATCACGTCACTTAATTCTAGTCCAAACCCATGAGCGGCTGCAATTGTGTTGGGGTTTGGTGAGATGATGTTCCCGGCCTTACCGCCTCCGGAAAGCGCTACCAAAAGTGCCAACTTTGAAATCTTCATGCGTGAGCCAACTTCAAGGGCAATCGGCGCCACAATCAAAACGGCAACCGGAATGAAGACGCCAACGGCCGTGATCACCATCGTTGACAGTGCCAGGGAGACAATCGCAAACCGTTCCCCTAATTTTTCCACGATGGTTTTCGCAATCACGTTTGCTGCCCCGGACTCCATCATGACCCCGGCCAAAACGCCGGCAGCCAAAACTCTGACCACGGTGCCCATGACGGATTGCGTTCCCGCAACTACAATATCGGTCGTTTGGACCATATTTGCGCCACCAATGACCGCCCCAACAATCGTTCCTAATAGTAGTGAATACACTGGATTCAATTTATATAATATTAAAATAATTGCCAATGCGAGTCCTACTACTGCCCCAATCCAACTAACTGTCATTAACTAATTCTCCTTTTCATGAAAACGTATTCATTTTTGATGTTATCACAACTCTTTTCAAATAAATAGCCCCTTATTTTCAGTGAATCGGTTTACTTTAAGAAAACTCATGCATTATTTTTTCATTCGATACAATGAGATGGATGGGTAACCTGCCGCTAACACTTCAATCATCTTATCAAAGTGGCTTTCTGCGATTTTAGTCGCTTTTGTCGCAAAAATGTACCTAGCCCATTCCCTTTGATAGCCTGGGGTGAGTTGTTGAAATTGGGTTAAAATTGCTGGCCGGCTTTCTAATTTAGCTTCCAGTTCAGGAACTCGATCCTGATAATCAGCGACTCGTTGGCTAATCGCACCTTGTTTGCGCGGTTTGGCCGTCAGCCACTGCATCCCAATCATCGTAAAATCATCGTCTAGCTTCAGCATTCTCGAGAACTTCAACTGTGTCTCTCCAATTTGCCCCGTTGCTTCGTTCACGTGCAAAAATGGAAAGATGTCATCCCGCTTAATTCCAGAATACTGTTTACTCTGAACCTTGGGATAGGCAACAAAGAAATATCCTTTTTCCGTTAGTTGATGGGCCTTGTTGAGCGCAGTTATTTTACGACGCATGTCGGGTAAATCGACGACAAAGTCCAGCACAAAATCCGCCCCATCCACCATCTTTGTCTGATACTGAATCTCAGAAAATAGCGGCGCCACATCAGCTGGCATGTTCAGAATCACAATGTGGTCATACTTTGCCAATTTTAGTTTTTCACTGATTATTCCCATTTTAAATCCTCCTCGAATCGACCTACTTTTGTGTGAATTATCGCAAGTTTCTTTTTCAAATGCAATGAAATCCCCTTTTCCAAGACACATTCTTGCCCTTTTCCTCATCTTCCTATATGATTGAGCTGTAAAGACGAAGTCACTCAACGTTACGTGAAGGGACGGTTGCACATGCAAAACGATATGGTCAGTTATCCAGCTGTTTTAACACCGCTTGAAAATGATCATTTTCTGATTAGCTTTCCTGATATTCCAGGGGCATTCGCAACGGCACCTTGCCTTAGCGATGCATTTTCCCTGGCGGTTGATACGCTCGGCTCGGCCTTACTAGACCGACCTAATTTACCTCTTCCAAGTGATCCACCAAAAAACCAATTTGGCCCGGATGGCTCCTTGACGATTCTTATCAGTGTAGACCTAACGCATGTCGCTTAATTTATAAATGACTGTCAGCAAGCAGCTGGCAGAATTAATCTTTCAGTAACGATTAAATAGACCAGTCGTAAAACTTATTTCTAAGTTTTATGACTGGTCTATTTTTACGATACGTATTTTCAAATTAACAGATTAATCCTTCGGTCGCGAATATCTCTTAGCCCAATCCCTCTGAACTATGCCCTGACAAGTTGCTACCACACAATTGCTATTTTCTACTCTTACAATTAGTTTAGTTATGCAAACGACCGAATGACTTAACTGTTTATCCCTATTAAAACCCGATTACTTTTGTTTTGGTCCCTACACCAAAGCTTCAAGTATTGTAAGTTGAAGTCCCCTACCTCTCTTTACAACTTTATTATAACGCATTTATTTGCTTAAGCAACTATAATTTAAATTATTTCAACAATTCATCCATATTGGCTTCCATTTTAGTCATCAATTTGGCAAGAATTTCCTTTTCATCCTCATCAAATACCTGCGTCACTGTATCATTTAACTTGGGCATTCGTTTGTAGAGTTCATCAAACTTTTGCTGGCCAACCTACGTCAGCTTAACGAGTCGCCGGCGCTTGTCATCTGTTGATTGCTTTTTTGATACATAGCCAACCTCAATCAACCGATTTAATCGTCTTGTGACGTTGCTGGGATTAATCGAGAGCATCTGAAATAATTGTTCCTGCGTTAATTCCCCGTAAGCTCCGATTTTAAGGATGACAAAATAGGTACTTGGTGTTAATCCTAAATCCTTGAGCTGGTCACTGACGTAAAGATCAATCTTATGTGAAACCGTGTCGATTGACTTAATAAACGTATCTACTTCATCTTTCTTCATGTGTACCTCCCTTTCGAATCATCACTATCAAATAAAATATTGCTAACAATAATATTAAAAATGCCACGCCATACGTCCAGCGCTGTGAAATCAAAAGCACTCGTTTGGAAGCACCACTTGCGGTATGAACTTCTTTATGACTCATTAGCGACATGATTTGGTAAAAGAGCGCCGTTGAAATCGTCGTCCCCAATACTAATCCAAATTCTCTCATGAGCGAATTGGTGGAACCCGCCATCCCCCGCAGCTCCTTTGGCACCGACTGCATCACGATCACACTATTGGGTGTGCCAAATACAGCGGTTCCAATTGCCATTATCACTGAAACCGAAATAAAGAACATTGGCTCGAATTTGCCACTCAATAAAATTAAGACAAACTGCGAGACAATTAAGATGACAAGTCCAACCGTCATTTCGACTCGTTGATCATAATGATCCGAAATGTAACCGGCAATTGGGGAAACGATAATCGACGTGATTGGCGCCACCATCAGTAAAATTCCACTAAATTGAACCGAGTAATTTAAGGCCAGTTGTAAATATAATGGCGCTAAAATCATGAAAAAATACGACACAATAAAGGTTAAAAATGCCGTGATAATTCTCTTCGTAAATAGTTGGGTTCGAAAAATAGCCAAATTCAAAAGTGGTGGGTCAACTTTTTGCTCTATTTTTATAAACCACCAACCAAATGCTAGAAAGCCACCTAAAAATAAAATGGTGAGTGGAATATTGCTACTTAAGGTTGCCGTAACCAAGTAAAGAGAAATGGCTGCCAGCATCAAGGTTAGTGCACCATACCAGTCTATTTTCTGTTTCACTTTGCTTTCATCTTTAGGAAATATGGCTAACTCAACCACTAGGCAAATAAGCCCAATTGGCAGGTTAATCCAGAAAATGTACCCCCAAGGTAATTGGGCTAAAATCAAGCCGCCTAAACCTGGTCCAGCCAACGCACCCAATGAAATGAAAATACTTTCAATTCCAAAGGCTCGCCCTAATTCCTTTGATGGAAAAATATCCGTCACAATCGCATAGCTATTGGCCATTGTCATGCTGGCGCCAATTCCCTGAATGAGCCGCCCCAACAAAACGAGGTTGAGCATCTGACCAGCACCTGCCAAAAATGAGCCCAATAGGAAAACGAAGGTCCCGATTTTAAAAATCTTGATTCGTCCGTATTGATCCCCAAACTGACCAAACAGCAGTAACGTCGCACAAATTGTAATTAAATAGATTGAAATAATCAGGGTGGTTGCCCCAGTTGAAATCGACAAACTCTGGGCCACTTTTGGAATTGCAATGGCAACGATGCTTCCATCGACAATCACCATAAAAAAGAATAACCCTAGCACGGATAAAATCGACCAACGTCTAATTCGTGAAAGCATATTAGCCACCCCTGTGATATCATAGTCCGTTTTGTTTGCCTAAGCAAATAAATATTTCTTAGAATTCAAAAAAGGAGGCAGACCAATTTGGCCTGTCTCCGTCTCATTACTTCAATTCATCTTGCTCAGCATTTTCCGCTAGTAACTTTTCTAGCATCTTAATGGCTTGAGCCGTTTCAATCATATCATCATTTACTTCATTCATTGTTAAGCCACCCGAACTAGTTCCGTTGGCTGCTGCCGCAACGAAGTCAACCTCTTCAAGCACACGCAAATAATCTCGTAACTGATCCAATTGATCGCTAATTTTTTGATAGTCAAGATTACTCATTGCTCACCTTCGACTTTCGTAATTAGGCCAGTGCGTTTGGTGCTTCTAGCTGAGGCCCTTTGCCTTCTCGAGCTAATACCCAGTCATCGGAATTCCATGCTTCAGTTGTTCGACGAGACTCGAGGTAATCCCACTGTGCCTCACGTTCAACTTCCAAAATTTGATTTCCGGGGCCAATTGTTACCCAGTTGTACGTCCCGTTATCGTGGGTATATTTAACCCATTGGACGTCAAAAGACTGACGGTTTCCATCATCATCCAAATAAGATCGTTGCTGAGTTTCAATTCGCATAAAATGTAATTCTGCTGCGTAATCCAAGTCTAGATTCATCCAAATTCTAGTTCCAACAACTTCCAAACCATTTTTTGAAGGAAGTTCTAGCGTGGGATCTGCAACAAGGTTATCATAACTGATTAATCGCCCATCTGCACCGAATATCACGGTTACGTGGGCGTTGTTTGGGATAATTTCTTGATTCTTTTGATACCGCTCAACCTTGACCTGTTCTCCATCTCGTTCGTGTGTTTCTGAAGAAACAAGCACAAAGTCAGCTGGAATGATTAATTCAGACTTTACTTCACCATTTATTTTCACGTAGTTTGCCAAAATTTTCACCCCACATCCCAACTGTATTATAAGATATTAATTTATTTTAGCAAACAAAATAGCCTGCTTTGTTCACGGACGTTCAAACGACCTATTCGTAGACGATTTCTTGCACTTTTTTAGTGATTTTGACAATCTTGGGGAACCCACTAAATCCTGATTGACCGTGACCGTGCGTCATGATTACCAAAACGTAACGCTGCCCGTTAGGTAACGTCACAATTCCAGCATCATTATTGGTGTCATTTAGCCAACCAACCTTATCGGCAACCTTGGTTCCCTTTTTCGCTGCTTTAGCACCGGTTGGGATTCCTGTTCGATAAATTTGTTTGTTCATTAAAGCTAAAATTTTAGTCGTGTCACTTTTATTAGAAAAAGCGCCCTTATACTGCGCCATATCTTTTAATAATAGCATCAAGCTATGACTATTAGTAGCAGAAATTTCATTAATTTGGAAAACTGGTGAATACCAACCCTGACTCTTTATAAATTGGTCCACCGTCGTATCGCCGTACGTCGTTAAAATAGATTCTGGGTAGGTGTTGCTACTATTCACAATCATTTGGTAGAAGCCATTCTCGTTGGCCGTTGTCCAGCTGTAATTTCCCTGTTGTTTCAAATGCATCAAATAGGCACTAATGAAAAGCTTATATGTACTTGCAGAGATTTCTTTTGTCCGGGAATTCGATTCCGTTGCTAAGCCCCCCGCCTTGTAGACTGCCGCGTTCTTGCTTTTAGCCGCAGTGCTGCCCTTCGTTGCGCCTAAATTATAGAAGCTGACGCTAACCGTTTTATCCTTTGTCACCTTGGCAAGGTACTTTGAAAGCTCAGACTTGATTTTTCGTTGCTTGGTGCTAACCTGATTCGCTTGAGTTGCAACCTTTTCCGTTGCTTGCTTGTCGATGGAGTCCGACTTTGTATCCTTGGCTCCCCCGACCAAATGAACAATCAATAGCACAAATAGGCCAAGTACTGCATATGCAGCCAATAGCCTGATTCTACCTCGTAAGCTTCTTTGTTGTCCGTTCATAATCATCCGCCATTTCATCGTCAAATTAAATTAGAAATTACTTATAACAATACAATTTTAGCTCTATTTAACTAAATGAGGATTAAATTTTGAAGTCATTTTAAGAATTCTGTTCATTAGTTATTTCACTACTTTGGTGCTACACTATCGGCGTAAAAGGTGATGCCTGTCAGTCAATACAGGAGGCAATAATAATGAAACGATTAAATGGAAAAATTGCGATTATTACGGGTGGTGCTGGCGGCCTTGGACTTGCATATGCGAAGCGGTTTATAGAGGAAGATGCCAAAGTCGTTTTAGCAGACGTCAACGAAGCTGCCGGTCAACAAGCTGCGGCTGACCTCGGATCTTCAGCCGCCTTCTTTAAATTAGATGTCACCTCTGGATCAAATTGGCAAGAGATCTTTGATTTCACAGCCAAACAGTTTGGAAAAGTATCGGTTTTAGTCAATAACGCTGGAATTGCAAACGCACCCGTTTATATAGAAGATTTTCCGCTTGAAGATTGGAACCGGGTCATCAATATTAATTTAACGGGAACGATGCTTGGCATGAAAACCGCCATTAAATCAATGGGTAAGGACGGCGGCGCAATCGTTAACGTCGCTTCCGCAATTGGTGATACCGGATTCCCCCTTGCTGCCGCATACTCTGCTTCAAAAGCGGCTGTCACTGAAATTACCAGAACCGCTGCCTTGGAGGTTGCCCAAAAGGGCTATCCTATCGCCGTTAATTCGGTTCATCCAGGGTGGGTTGATACCGGAATCATCCCCGAAGACATGAAAAAAATGGTTCTCAAAAACATCCCAAAGAAAAAGATGGGAAAGCCTGAAGATATTGCCAATCTTGTCCTATATTTAGCTTCAGATGAAGCTAGTTATGCGACGGGTGGCATGTTCGTTGTGGACGGCGGTTTCTTAGCACAATAATCAGTTTCATCCCCAAAACATTCCATTATTATATTAACTAATGGAATGTTTTTTTATTTTAAGGACGATATTTCTTATCTTTGACGCCGTTATAGTCTATAATAATTGTGATTACTTATACAATTGAAAAGAGGGATACCATGAAACTTATTGCTATTGTTGGTACCAACGCTAAGTTATCGTTTAACCGGAAGCTTTTGACCTACATGAAGCACCATTTCTCAGACAAAGCTGAAATCGAACTTTGTGAAGTCAGCAACTTACCAATTTTTTGTGAAGATGCTCCCGAAGTTCCAGAAGCAATCACCCAAATTGCCAAACAAATTGATGATGCAGATGGTGTCATTATTGGGGCGCCTGAATATAATCACGCGGTTCCTGCCGCTTTAAAGTCATTGCTAGAGTGGCTATCTTGGAGTGTCCATCCATTTACTAAAAAACCAATTATGGTTGTCGGTGTCTCACTAGGGAACATGGGAACTGTCAACTCTCAGAGTAATTTGGAACATATTTTAAACTCACCAGGAATTAACGCCTACGTTTTACCAGGAAACCAATTTCTCTTAGGTCATGCGCATGATGCATTTGATGCCCAAGAAAATCTACGGGACGCTAAAACCGCAAGTTGGCTCGACCAATGTTTCGGAAACTTTGTCGAATACATTAATGCTATCAACTTCAGTGCCGCTCGCAATGACGACGAATCAGTCGACGTTTCAACGGGTAGCACGCAAATTGACCCTAACATCTTCAAAGCAATGCGCGATCACACAACCATTGAGGATGAAGAAAAAACTGACACCGATACTGGTGCCTCGAATCCAGATGAAAATCTCCATGACTAAGGCAACTGAGGCACAACACCGAACTTACTATGGCTTAGGAACTAAAATTGATTTAACCATCTTTGGAACCCAGAGTCCGACACTTTTAGACAAAGCAAATGACCTTATTTCCGGCTACGAAGATCGGCTAACAATCAACCGGACCGAGTCCGAACTGATGTCAGTTAATGATGCCGCGGGACAAAGCCCAGTGGCCGTTTCATCATCAACCTTTGCTTTAACAAAATTAGCGGTTAAAACGAGCCTTCAACATGACGGGTTCAACGCTAGTATTGGTCCCCTCGTCAAACTATGGGACATTGGCTTTTCTGATGCTCACGTTCCAGATGATGCAAGCATCAAAGACCATTTGAAGGTGATCGACCCCACGGACATCGTGTTAGATGATCAAGATCAGACCATCTTTTTGAAAAAGGCGGGCATGGAGCTTGACCTTGGCGGAATTGCGAAGGGCTACATTGCTGACCGAATCCGTGATTTATGGCGATCTGCCGGCGTTCGCGCTGGTATGATTAACTTAGGCGGAAACGTCCTCATTATGGGCAGTTCCCCAAAACATTTAGACGGCGATTGGCGAATTGGGGTTCAAAACCCATTTGCCGAACGGGGCGACAACATTGCTGCCATTCAAATTGAAGCGTGTTCAGCTGTGACCAGTGGCATTTACGAGCGCCATTTGGACGTTGATGGCAAGTCATACCACCATATTTTGGACTCGCAAACTGGCTATCCACGGCAAAATAATTTGGTCAGCGTCACCGTTTTTTCAAAGGATTCCGTTGTGGGTGAAATTGAAACCACTCGCTTATTCTTTGCTGGCGGCCCCATTCCAAATTGGATGGAAACTGCCGATAACGTTTATGGCGCCATTTTTATCACAAAGGATAAAGAGATTCAGATTGTTGGATTGCCGGAAGGTAGCTTCCATTTGTTCAATGATGACTTTACGGTTCTTTAAATTTTCAAAATTAAAACACCTCTCAAATTAAATTTGGGAGGTGTTTTTTTATGACTCTATTCAGTTGCCGGAACCGATGGCACGTGGACTTCATCCATTGCGCTAATCTCCGGTTTAATTCCACGTTCATCATTTGCCGGAACGTTGAGCAGAACCGTGACCATTTTGTTGCCGGATTCATTTGGCGAAATAACGGTGGCTTTGCAAAGCAGCCAGTAATTCATATCTCCGTTGTCGCCCAATTGTTCGCTACCCAAACAGGCAAACGCTTTTAGGCGACCACCCGCACGGTCATCTTGTTGGGCGATGCTTAGCGCCTCCACCACTTTTGTCGGAACCTCAGGCGTGGTTGTAAATCGCAATCCATTTTCTTGTGTCAAATTGTCGTCCTCCATTCAGTGAATTAGATCATTCAATATCAGAACTGTTTACAATTATTAACGTAACACGGGCCTGGGGTAAGATTCAAAAATGGTGCTTAAAAAAGCCAACCTCATTTTGAAGTCGGCCACGATAATCTTACATTTAGATTTTTTGTTCAATATCGTCAATTTTAACCTTTAGCACCTTACGAATCCATGGGAATGTTTCCTTCATTTCATCGAATTCAGCGCCTGATTCAAAGAATTCACCAGTACCATGAACGTGGTAGCCGGCACCTGGTCCGACTGTCCCTTCGACCTCTTTGGTTCCCATCGTCAAGGTAACGTGGTTGTCCTTCTCAAAATCGTGTTCAATACTACGCATCCCGGCAGCCGGAATCAACAAATAATTACCTGCCTGGTTAACCTTGATGTATGACATCCAAGTATTAACAACGCTTGCTGGGTGCCCATTAACGGTCACAATTGTAGCGGGTCCTTCGTACTTCATAACTTCGACAAATTTAGGGTCCATGATGATATCTCCTTTGTTGTTCATTAAGTAGATTATAACGTTTTTATATAAATAAATCACAATAAATCATTCACAAATTTTAAAAGTGGACAAACAAAAAGGAACCGTCAACATCACGGTCCCCCTTAAACTCACTTATTCGAGCTTTGATTTAATTAGTCTGCTTGTTTGAAGATTCCAGCGGTTAGGTATTTTGAGTATACCCAGCCTTCGTTACGTACATAGCTAAAGCTGTTTACTTTACCTGTCTTCACTGATTTTGCGGTTACTTTTCGTGAAACATAGTACGTATGACCAGCCTGAAGGCGTCCCTTTGCCTTGATGTTAAATGTTGGTCTGTCAGCACCAATAGCGGCCTTGTACAAAACGGGTACTTTATCCTTAGTGTGAACGATTTTTACTTTTTTGTAGATTGAGCTCTTAGTCAACGTAAACTTCACTGTCTTTGCAGGTTTTTCGACTTTTTCAGCCGCACTAGCGGTCGTAACTGCTAATGGTGTGGCTGCTGCCAGTGGTAAAAACATTCCAAGTGATGCAAGTGCAACTGTAATTTTATTAAACTTCATAATAATTACCTCCCTAAAATAACCATCATGTGCCTACATTCATACGAAATCGTTTACACTTACCGGTAAATAATTCAACAATATTTCATTCCCATAATTATTACCTCCTTGTTTTATTGGTGATAGAGTACACCCATTTTTTTATTTAAACAACTACTTAGCTCGGAAATATTTTATGGTAACAATTAGATATATCCAATCAAAAAAGCTCCCCCTTTTCAGGGGAAGCTTTCCGTTTAGCGCTTGTTTTCTCTAATGACCCTAGCAGGATTCCCAGCAATCACAACATCGTCGCCAAACGACTTTGTCACAACGCTACCTGCACCAACAATGACATTGTTTCCGAGCGTAACCCCCGGACAAATAATTGAGCCACCGCCGATCCAAAGGTCTTCGCCTAAGGTCACCGGCTTGCCAATTCCCATTTCTCCATGTCGACGTTGCTTAGGATCAAGTGGATGATTAACTGAATAAATTTGAACTTTTGGGCCAATTAAACAATGCTTACCAATATGAATTGGCGCAATATCTAGCATGACACAGTCATAATTTGCAAAAAAATCTTCACCTACATAAATATTATAACCAAAGTCACATCGGAAGCTTGGGTGTATAAAACACTCTTCTCCAGATGCACCAAATAAGTTTCTAAGAATCTTGGTACTTGCCTCGGGATCCGATTCACCCAACTTGTTAAAGGCTTCAACTTGGTCCCTTGCGTATGCTCGTTCGCGCGTTAGTTCCTCATCGTAAACCTTATACAATTCTCCAGATAACATTTTTTCTTTTTCAGTCTTCATTTTAATTTAACCCTTTCTGACTAAAAAAGATCCGTACCTCTCAGGATACGGACCTTTCTAGTACAATTTTTAATGATTATTTGATTTCAACAGACTTAACATCAAATAGAGTTGCTAAATCATCAATTTGTTCTTCGGTTGCAACAAATGAGAAGACAGTATGGTGACCACCACCATTTTGGATCCAGGCAGTAGCGCCTTCTTTAAGGCCAACCTTTGGTGTCCACATTTGCTTAGCAACTGGAAGGTGGATTGAAGTCAATATTTGAGA
>NZ_AZGJ01000053.1 GCF_001436395.1 Secundilactobacillus malefermentans DSM 5705 = KCTC 3548
TTTGTTCAGTTTTCAAAGGTCTATTCTCGCCGCTCATAACAACTAAGCAGCTTAATAAGTATAAAATACTGTGTCTGGAAAGTCAAGCTCGAAATTGAATAAATATTCAATTTCATTTGCTGACTACTTGAAATCGACAACTATTAAATCTTATCAAATGTTGCTCATCATTGTCAAGCGTTTTTGAAGTTGGATTTAGAAAATTTTTCATTTCGTAAATCGACATCAATTGCCGTTCCCAATGAATCACAACAGGTAATATCTTATCAACAATTGTCACTCTGGTCAAGAGCATATTTTGATTTTAATGAAATTAAATAAAAAGAAGACAATCAGTTTTGATTGTCTTCCATGTAAATTCATTCATTTAAGTTCAGGGGCATCAGTCTTGTACTCAGCTGTTACTTTCTCCTTGTTCTTAGCTTGTGCACTTGTCGGCTCTTTTTTCTGTGCTTTCTTCAATTGATCTAAGCCGTTTTCCAACTTATAGTTATACTTTTTCTTATTAGTCTTTTCAAAGCCATCTGGTTCATAGAACCTGAGCAGATCTCCATAGATTACACGATCCGACAGCGATAGCTCAGTTGTCACATGGTTTTGTAAGGCAGAGACTTCAGTCTTTTGCTGCTTTGTAAGCTTTAATTCGTCTCCTGTCTTCGTATCATAAACCGTTGTCCCAACTTTCGTATACTTCGGACTGACAAAATTACCATTTCTAAATGCAACGAGTTGTTTCCGATTTTTAGAGAGTAAGTCATTTCCGAATTGAACAGTAGTGGTATTTTTTATGCCTAATAAGTCTAACAACGTCGGTAGAACATCAATTTCACCACCGTACGTATGATTGATGCCGCCCTTCAGTCCATCTGCGTGAATCATAAATGGTACTTTCTGGAACTGAGCTAAATCATAGCTAGTAATCTTACTTTTTCCGAGTAATTTTGCAATTGCTGGACGGTGATTGTTTGAAATACCGTAATGGTCACCNATATAAAACGAACATACTGTTCTTATATAAGCCCGCCTTTTTAAGGTAGCTAATTAACTCACCAAACGATTGATCCAAATAGTGGGCAGTCTGTGCATATGAGTCAACAGTCTTGTCGCCCGTCTTAGTTTCTGGAAAATCTGTATCCTCTTTCCCAATTTCATATGGGTAATGATTAGTAAGCGTGATTAATTTAGCATAGAAAGGCTGTGGTAATTGCTGCAGGTATTTTGCAGACTGGTCAAAGAATATCTTATCCTTCATTCCATAGCCTACATTATATTCTGCCTTTTGCTTATAGTAGCTAGAACTGAAAAAGTAGTCATATCCCCATGATTTATAAGTGTTATCCCTATTCCAAAAACTAGGGACATCGCCGTGAAACGCCGCCGTCGTATATCCATGTTGATCTAAAATTGACGGTGCGGCCTGGAATGTATTCTGAGTTCCATAGGTGGTCATTGCTGACCCCTGAGATAAACCAAATAAAGAGTTCTCAAGCATCATTTCGGCATCGGAAGTTTTCCCTTGGCCCACTTGATTGTAGAAGTTGTCAAAACTCAACGTATTCTTGTTATGGAAAAACTTGTTTAAATTAGGCGTAACTGTCTTACCATCCACCTTATAATCAATTAAAAACTGCTGAAAGCTTTCCAAATGAATAACAAACACGTTTTTGCCCTTCTCCGTACCATAATATTCGGTATTTGCAGAAGCGCGGTTCTTTTTTAAGAATTTCAAGACACTACGCATATCGCTTGAACTTGCATTAGCTCTTGTAGAACTCTCTTTTTGCGATTGATAGGCACTAAACGCAGCAAACTCATTTAAACCAAGGTACTTAACAATGTAATTATTATCAAATGTCCGAGTCAATAAACCAGATCGATCAGCATTAGCCATCCCAAACTCGGCACCTATTAAACCTAACGACACCACAGTCATTGTGAAGGCATATCTGCGTTTCAATGGTCGCTTATCAATCTTGATCACCTTAAAAACTAACAACAAGATTAAGAGAATGACGTCTAAATAGACTGCAAAGTCACTCGGATGAATGATTTCACTAAGACTCTTACTCAAATTATTCGATACATCCCCAGATCCTTTTATAATACCGACAGAAAGAAAATCCGAGAATTCTCGATAGTAAACGATATTTGCAAAAATCCAGGTTGACTCCAAAAAGCTGATAATCATCATCAGCCAATAGGCCAAGCGTCCACGGAAGTATAAAGCAATTCCAAATATCAGTAAGCCTGCAGGAATTGGATTTATGAGTAACAAAAACTCTTGAACACTTCCTTTAGCGCCCAACGTAAATTCAGTTTGATAAACAATATAGGTTTTAATCCAAAATAGAACAATAGTTAGAAAGAAAAATCCCCATATGGAGTTCCTTTTTCCTAATACCTTTTTAAAAAAGTTCGACATATTCGAGCCTCCGCATAATATTAACAAGCTAAATTATATCTGAAATTCAGAAATTATCAATTTCTAACAGAATTCTTCAGCAAAACTTCAAACTATCCTGAAGTAAGGCCTGCTTTCCACAGTTCACATTCGATCATTTGTCCGAGTTATTTTCCTGAACCTTATTTGGCTTAATCCACATGGCAACTAATCCAGATATCATTCCAAAATAATAAGTCAGCAGCCGCCATAGTATCATAGCCAAAACTAATTTGCTATGACTAGGTATGAAACTCGCAAATAGCGCCTCAAAGCTGAATTCTGCTCCCCCTGCACCACCAGGAATCGGAAACAACGATATGACCATCACGATGAGCACGTGCAAACTTGTTACCATTAAGATATTTACCTGCGAGTAACCTAACGCAAGCATAATGAAGTATGGAATTAAATAGTAGAAGAACAGTTGGAGAAAAGTGAGCCCAATTACCTTTAAAAGCAACGGCCAACGGTGGGCAATTCTCACACTTTCTAGATAAAAGGTATCAATTTTACTATCAAATTTTTTCTGTTGTTCCTGATATTTGTCATCCTTTGAAAACCATTTAACCGGAACAAGGAGAATTCGGATTAACCTTTTTGTAAACGATGGCCAATACATAATTAATAGTAGTCCAATTATGACTGCCAAGTGAATTAAGAATCCCAAAATAACAAATAGCGACAAGTAGCTCAGCTTTGATGCTAAGTAATGGAACCCAATAATCAAGCTAATTAAAAAATTAATAACAATTAGGCCTTGGAAAACAACAAACTTCATCAATAAAACAGAACTAGCACGACCGCCATCCACACCAGTTTGGAGCATCGCAAATAATTGAGCAGGTTGTCCACCCGATGAGAAAGGAGTAATGCCATTAAATAGCTGTTCTATCATCGGAATTCGTAAAGCGTCTTTAAAGGTAAACCCTTCTAATCGGTCGTCCATAAACACCTTTACAATATAACCTTCAATTCCAATGTATAGACAAATACAGATTACTGCAACGAACATCCAGTATGGGCTAATGTTGACTAAATCATGCATCAGCGTTTTAAAGTCGACATCTCTTAGCGATAGCCCAATGACCAAAAGACCAAACAAAAACATAATGGCTACAACGATTTTATTTCTTCTAGTCACTTATTTACCCTCTTTGGCTTGTTCCCAGTAGAAATCTTCCCATATTTTTACAAGTCGATCTTCCGAATAATAGGCAGCAGCACTTCTTGCAACTTCCTGAAAATGAGTAATCATTTCTGGTGAGCTCTCTAACTCAACCAACTTATCAAACATTTCGTTAACATCTTTTGCTGGAACGTAGTCGTCTTCAATTATCGCTGGATACAGATCTAAATCTCGTAATAGAACTGGGGTTCCGGTGCTAAATGATTCCAAAATGGACATTGGAAATAGCTCACTATAGGATGGTAAAAGAAAAACATCGCTTAAATTATAGTAATCAACTAACTTGTTTCGATCTACAATTCCAGGGAAACTAAGATTTTCCGGTGGATTATCGACAACTTTTTTTAGTTCAGAATACCCATCCGTGATGCGACCAAATGAGAATCCCCCCGCCCAAATAAATTGTATGTTAGGTAGTCGCTTGGCTAATTCAATAAAGTCGAAAAGACCCTTTCGCTCCTGTATTTGACCAACACCCAAAACAATAAATTTCTTTGTATATCCATACTTCAAGCGTAACTTCTTTTTTTCTTCAGCGCTGGATTCATAAAATTCTGTACGACTAACAAAATTGGGAATGTAGGTTATATCCTCTTTTTTGATTCCATACGCCTCTAATTTTGGAATAAAAGTAGGATTTACAACCACTAAGTGATCCATCCGCTTATAAAACGCAATGACGTAGTGATAAAAGATTGATCGAAACGGCTGCGGTATTTTCAGACTTCCTTCAAGCGTTTCCGGTAAAAAATGCACATATCCTATTTTTCTTCCTAAAAACGAAAAAAAAGTAGACAGAAAAAAAGGAAAGTTGATTGTATGGTAATGACTAATATCAGCTTTACGATATTTATTTATTTCAACAGATAACTTATTTTTTGCACGGTTAGAAAGTAACTTGACTAGTTCAAGATAAGCACTTCCAACCCCCTGTCCCTTAACCTTATCAGCTGTTGAAAACATATTAATTTTTAGCATTTCCAGAGTCTCCCCATCTACTATTAATCACTAATTCCTTCTGAGCTTTCATGTACATCTTCGTATGACAATCTTGCATCTTGATAGAATTCAATGATGTTTTGACCAAAAGTATCCGATGATATCTCTGAAAGCCGCTTATCCAAAATTTCCTGATTTTCATATTTTTTATCATTTATTAAATAGTCTGTGACTAACGACACCATTTCTTCAGGCTTATCAAAATTAGCCCCTAAGGCTCGATCAGTTAGCAACTCTTCTGTGTAAGGGCTTCTTTTAACGACCGTTTTCAATCCAGCCGCTAACGCTTCAATGTACGTTAATCCCTGTGACTCAGAATCTGAGGCAGACAGAAAAACATTGGCCATATGGTAATAGTGGAACACCTTGTTATTATCAATTTCTCCAGTAAATTTTACATTCTCCTGAAGGTTTAGCTGTTTAACCTGATCCTCCAACGCCTCTTTTGCGGGGCCATCCCCAACAATCAATAGTTGTGCATTAGGAACAGTGCTCAGGATTTCTGGCATGCCATCAATAACCGCTGCAATATTTTTTTCAAATGCAAGCCGGCTTAACGATAAAATAACTGGTGTCTCTGGCTGGTACCCCAATTGTTTCCTCAAGTTTTCAGAATCTGGTTGCTCAAATTTATGTAAGTCAACCCCTGTCGGTATAATTCGAATGGGTGTTTTTACGCCATAAGACGTCAATGTATCAAGTACTCGTTCACTTGGCGCAACAATCCCCGTCATATGATAGCAAAACGCTAATGTCATTTGTTTAACATGAACGGGTTTCAGTAGTTTCCCCTTCGCAACGTAATGCAAATAATCCTCATACATCGTGTGGTAGGTATGAATACATGGTATCTCTAAATTTCTTGCGACAAATTTTCCAATCCAGCCCATCGAGAACTCAGTTTGAGTATGAATAATATCTAAATTTAGTTCTTTCGCAATTTCGTATGCATGAAACAGTCCCCGAACTGCTATTCTGCGATCTGTAAATGAAACAAATGGGATACTCGGAAATCGAAATATGTTCCGCTCGTACGTATCCTTATCGACGTGTGGATCCGTTGTGGTAAATATATATACTTGGTTGCCTTGCTTTTCCAATTCATCTCTCAAAGTCTTAATTGAAGTAGCAACGCCACTCACTTGAGGAAAGTAAGTATCCGTAAATAACCCTATGTTCACGTTGATTTCCTCCTAAGTCTTGCTGCTTACTTGATTAGTTAATATCTCGATTCAATTCAATTGCTTTAATTATATTGGTTTGCCTTTTTCATTGCAAACATGTTTCAACGTTTACGAGACATTCATCCAAATCTTAATTATCAAACCGTGTCTACTTGGGATTGCTAGTAATTATAAAGATTCAATAAAAAAGAGCCAAGACAAAATAGTCTCGACTCTCCTAAATACGATTTATTTATTAAAAATCATTTTAAACTATCCATGGCTTCTTCTACCATGTTTTTAACTTCATCATTTGTTTGAGCTTGTAATGCTTTCTCAACTAATTTTGCAGCCTTCTTTGAATCAAGTTCCTTGAACAGCAAACGTGTTTTCAAAATTGAAGTTGCACTCATTGAGAATTCATCCAATCCCATTCCAAGTAATAATGGAACTGCAATTTGATCTCCAGCCATTTCACCACACATTGCAGCAACCTTACCCTCTTTGTGGGCAGAGTCAACAACGTGCTTAATTAGCCGAAGAATAGCAGGGTTATAAGGTTGGTACAAATAAGAGACTCGTTCATTCGTACGATCCGCAGCCATAGAGTAACCAATCAAATCGTTCGTTCCGATACTCATGAAGTCCACTTCTTTAGCAAACTGATCTGCAAGAACAGCTGCTGCAGGGATTTCAATCATGATTCCCAACTTAATGTCGCCAACTTTTTGACCTGCATCAATCAGCTTTTGACGTTCTTCGTTATAGATAGCCTTAGCTGCACGGAATTCATCCAGCGTTGCAATCATAGGGAACATAATCCATAAGTTTCCAAAATTAGAAGCTCGCAACAATGCGCGCAACTGCGTTCTGAAAATATCATCGCGATCCAAACTAATTCTGATTGCTCGATAGCCCATAAATGGGTTCATTTCAGCAGGAAGTGGTAAATATGGAAGCTTCTTGTCGCCACCAACATCCATTGTTCGAACAACAACTGGTTTATTATCTAGCTTTGAAACAGCAGATTTATATGCCTCAAATTGTTCATCTTCAGTTGGCAGTTCCGCAGAATTCATATAGAGGAACTCACTTCGGAATAAGCCAATCCCTTCGGCTCCATTATCAAGAACAGCCTGAATATCTTGAGGTGTTCCAATATTTGCAGCAATGGTGTGATGCACACCATCCTTTGAAAGCGTCTCAGCAGTCTTAAGCTTCTCCCACTCGTCTTTTTGCTTTAAGTAATCTTGTTCCTTCTTTTCATACTTAGCAATTTCTTCATCAGTAGGATCCACCAAAGCTTCGCCGTCCAAACCATTAACGATGACAACATCGTCTTCATTGATGGTCTTGGTTGCATCTCCTGACCCAACAACGGCTGGTATTTCTAGTGTGCGAGACATAATGGCTGAATGTGATGTCCGGCCCCCGATATCCGTAATAAAGCCCTTAACGTATTTTCGATCTAATTGTGCTGTATCACTTGGTGTTAAATCATGTGAGACAACAATAACTGGTCGGTTAATTAAAGCTGGATTTGGAAGTTCGACACCAAGCAAATGAGATAGCACACGTTTACGAACATCGCGGACATCCCCGGCTCGTTCTTGCATGTAGGCATTATCAGTCATTGCTTCAAACATTGAAATATACTGGTCAGTTACATCAGTTAATGCTTGTTCTCCATTAACCTTTTGATCACTAATTTCTTTGTTAATTGCACCAATCATTTCTGGATCAGAAAGAATTGTAATATGTGCTTCAAAAACTTCAGCTTCTTCTTCGCCTAAAGTTTCTTTAGCTTTGCTCTTAATGATTTCAAGCTCAGCCTTTGAAGCATCCATTGCGTCTTGCATCTTCTGCACTTCACCATCAACATCAGTGATCGTTTGCTTACTAAATGATAGATCAGGATCTACCAATCGATAAGCTTTCGCAATTGCAATACCATCACTGGCAGCAATTCCTTTTAGTACCTTTTTCATTATTCAGATAAGCCTTCTTTTTTCATGGTTTCTGAAATAGCTTCGATGGCATCTTTCTCGTCGTCACCTTCAGCTGAAATAGTAATGTCGGTATTTTGACCAACACCTAATGACATAACACCCATAATAGACTTCAAATTAACTGATTTGTCGCCATATTGTAAGGTAACTTCTGAATTGAACTTACTTGCTGATTGAACCAAAAGTGTTGCTGGACGTGCGTGGATACCTGTTTCTGCAGTTACGTGAAAATCGCGTTTTTCCATAATTAATCGATCTCCTTAAATTTTATCTGATTTATTTAGACACCTATTTCAAGCCTAGCCACAATTGTGAAAACGCTAAGAAACCCTTGAATTTCCGTGCCTTTAACTTTAAGAATAGCAATTCTTGCCTAAAAATACAAGCATTTCATTAAACGCTTTCATTATGGCTAGTTCTACTTTTCTTCTCTATCGTAAATATATTGAACTTTACCGCCTAATTGAGCCTTGCCAACAATTTTTTTACGATCATCTGCCGCAAGATAGGCATCATGAAACGCCATAAATTCATCCGGCTCTACCTCAAAATCTTCAATCTGACCATTTCTAAGCTGTTCTAGCAGTGCAACATAATCCCTCGCCATCTTATCACCTCTCTTCCTCCTATTTTACCCTATTTATAGTAGAAAACTCATCTGAAGATTAAATAGTTGCATTATGGGACAGATTGAAGTAAAACTAAACGTAATTAGCAGTGCTTGTGTTTGACTGCTAGTTCCAAAAAGTTCCGATTAACGGGCTAACTTATTGAGTTCTAAAAGTTGCACTCTAACTCGAAACGGGTATAATAAAAATAAAGGTCAAAGAAGGTCAAACTTTTTCAAGACCTTCAATCCTACTTTTGGTGTGAACCAGAAAGGAGCTTAAAAATGCTCTGTCAGAACTGTCACGAACGTGAAGCAACCATTCATCTATTTGTTAATGTGAATGGTCAAAGGCAACAGGTCGATTTATGTCAGAACTGTTATCAGCTTCTTAAAAACCAACAAGGAAATATTGAAAATGGAGGTAGTCAAATGGCACAAGATCCATTTGGATTCGGTAACTTAGACGATATCTTCCGCGCAATGCAAGGCGGATCTCAACCAAATTCCAACCAATCTAATTTTCAGCAACAGGTTCCGCCTACCCAAGCCAGTCGAGGAAACGGCGGTCAAAACGGTGGTACCCTACTTGGTCAATTTGGAACGAATTTAACTGAAATGGCTAAAAATGGAAAAATTGATCCTGTCATTGGTCGAGATAAGGAAATTAGTCGGGTCATTGAAATTTTAAATCGTAGAACCAAAAACAATCCCGTTCTCATCGGTGAAGCCGGTGTTGGTAAAACAGCGGTTGTTGAAGGCCTCGCGGAAAAAATCGTTGAAGGCGCCGTTCCACAAAAACTAATTAACAAACAAATTATTCGCTTAGATGTTGTTTCGCTTGTTCAAGGAACCGGAATTCGAGGTCAGTTTGAGCAGCGAATGCAACAGTTAATGAAGGAAGTCCAAGAAAATTCTGACGTCATTCTCTTCATTGATGAAATTCACGAAATTGTCGGAGCTGGAAATGCTGAGGGCGGCATGGATGCAGGTAACGTTTTGAAACCCGCCCTTGCCCGCGGCGAATTCCAACTAGTTGGTGCAACAACTTTAAATGAATACAGAGATATTGAAAAAGATCAAGCACTTGCTAGACGGCTGCAGCCAGTTACAGTTGATGAACCTTCCCCCGAAGAAGCTATCAAAATTTTAAAGGGTATTCAAAAGAAGTATGAAGATTATCACCATGTTCATTACACTGATGAATCAATTGAAGCAGCAGTCAAACTTTCCGACCGCTATATTCAAGATCGATTCTTACCTGATAAGGCAATTGACCTACTTGACGAGTCCGGTTCAAAAAAGAACCTAACGATTAATGTGGTTGATCCCAAGGATATTGAGCAAAAGGTTAAGGATGCCGAAGCTCAAAAGCAAAACGCCTTAAAGCAGGAAGATTATGAAAAAGCAGCTTATTATCGTGATCAAGTCACGAAACTTGAAAAAGCGAAGGATAGTCAATCAACTGAGTCTGCTGGTGGCGTTCCTAAGGTTACTGAAGAAGATATGCAGAAGATTGTTGAAGAGAAAACGGATATTCCAGTTGGCGAATTGCAATCTAAAGAACAACAACAGTTGAAAGATCTCAGCTCTGATTTGGAATCTCACGTCATTGGTCAAAATGAAGCGGTAGATAAAGTTGCTCGGGCCATTCGTAGAAACCGAATTGGGCTAAACGGGACTGGCCGTCCAATTGGTTCATTCCTGTTTGTCGGTCCTACCGGTGTTGGAAAAACCGAGCTTGCTAAACAGTTAGCAAATGAATTGTTTGGCTCGGAAGATTCAATGATTCGTTTTGACATGTCTGAATACATGGAACCCCATTCAATTTCTAAATTAATCGGGTCCCCACCTGGCTATGTTGGATACGAAGAAGCTGGTCAATTAACGGAACAGGTTCGGCGTCATCCTTATAGTTTGGTACTTCTTGACGAAGTTGAAAAGGCTCATCCAGACGTTATGCACATGTTCCTACAAATTCTGGATGATGGTCGATTGACTGATTCACAAGGTCGTACCGTTTCCTTCAAGGATACGATAATCATCATGACGTCAAATGCCGGATCTGGTGACGCTGAAGCTAACGTTGGTTTTGGTGCTGCATCAACCGGAAAAACTCATTCTGTTTTGAATCAACTAACCAACTACTTTAAGCCTGAATTTTTAAACCGGTTTGACGATATTATTGAATTTAACTCTCTCAGCAAAGAAAACTTGATGAAGATTGTTGATTTGATGATTAATAACGTGAACGGAATGCTTGCACAACAAGATATCCACGTTCATGTAACCACCCCAGTGGAGGAAAAATTAGTTGAATTAGGCTATGATCCTTCTATGGGTGCCCGTCCACTCCGACGTGTCATTCAGGAACAGATTGAAGATCGAATTGCAGATTACTATCTTGATCATTCGGACACGAAGAACCTTACCGCCAAAATGAGTAATGGTGACATTATCATCGAGACGGCAACAACTACTGAAGAATAAGACAAAACCCCAAGTCAAATTGACTTGGGGTTTTTGTTATCTTCACGAACCCCCCGTAAATGCGGTATACTGTGACTATTACAAAAGATAGAACGGAGGTGAGCTTGTTGCCATTATGGAACTGGATTAAGAGTATCCTGACACCTAATCAAAATAAATCACACAGCTATCAATCCAAACATAGACCGAAACATCATCCAATTATCAAGAACAGAGTGAGCTCACCTGCTCCAACGACCACTTCCAAAATAAATCGACCGAAAAATTCAGATAATTCTACAGAAGAATCGGTAAATTCAGTTCTAGAAACCCATGAAAGACCAGATTCATTGCTCGTCATTCTGTATCTTGATGAACGTCATAAAATGCTTCTTCAGCCCCAAGTTATTGGCGGTCAGATTGGTAATCCAATTAACTTTCAAGTCCAACAGATCGACAACTATTCAATGACCGGAATTGACGGCTATACGGCCAATTTTCCATCCGAATATGCCATCATGACCCTACGGTTTAGCAAACAACATGGTAAGCCTGTCATTAGTTACGCAATAGACTATGACACGAATAATCTTTTGGCCCCTCCTGATTACCATGAAGGACTTCTAAATGAGCCATTCAGTATTGAACCAACAAAAATTAATCACTATAAACTAATTCGCGTTCAGGGACAAATGATTGGCGCCTTTAACCAACAAGTTCAAGCAGTATTCGCGTTTTATCGTCAGCAAGATTGGCAAACTGTTCAAGAAGTTGGTATTTATATCAAACTCAATAAACAAAAAACAATTTTTAATGAACCTGATGGAGACCAACAAACCTACACTTTCCCGAAAAATTCAATTTGGCGAGTCTTTCGAGAAATTGTCAAAGTTGATGGCACTACTTGGTATAACCTTGGTGGTCCGCAATGGCTAACAAGTAATTGGACAATTATCAGGACCCAACCAATGCAACCTGCATTAGATACGAAGCTTCACTCATTTCATGCTGTTGCGACTCAACTTGATGCCTCAATAGATTTTGTGCAAAATGAATCCGTTAATTACTATGATCAACCATACGGCCAAATTATCGGCAAACTAGCACATGGAACCAAGGTAAAGATCATTGAGCAACTCCGTGATGAGCAGAAACTGCTTTGGTATCGACTAGACAATAATGGCATTATTTCAGAAAAGTACATCAAACTCACAAAATAAGGACCGTGGCGAGTAATCGCCGCGATCCTTATTTTTTAATCTTCCCTCAATTGTCAAATCAAGTGCA
>NZ_AZGJ01000054.1 GCF_001436395.1 Secundilactobacillus malefermentans DSM 5705 = KCTC 3548
ACACATAAAATTTGACACTCTCACTCTTTAGTCACAAATGTTAGTACTTTATCTTCACTTTCTGACAGACTTCTATTTTCTTCAACTTTTTTTAGGAAATGATTATAATTATTAAATTTATTAGCAAACACCATCGGATCAACGGAACCCCATTTTTGAAAATCGGATAAAAGTGGCGATCTCCCAATCTTAAACTTCAGCGACTTATAGTCCTCAACCAATTCTTTTTGTGCAGTTAGGTTTGTGGTATTGATTGCTTCATAAATTCGTTCCTTGACAATTTTACTAAAACTAATAGTAGAAACCCCAATGAGTTGTTGAGTCGTTAAGGTATCACGCGCCTTATTCTTACTACGCGTTTTATCACCCGTTAAAGCGATCGGAATTAAATAATTGTTTTTATAGTCCCCAATAAAATCAATTACGTTTACGAAGTCTTTATCAGGCGCTTTTCTTAAGCCACGCCCTAACTGTTGTATAAACACGATACTTGATTGCGTATTTCTTAATAGCACAACCTGATTGACACAGGGGATATCAATTCCTTCATTAAATATATCAACGGTAATTATGTATTCAATTTCGCCTGATTCCAATTGCTTAACCGCACTGTCCCTATCCATTTGCGAGGTGCTTCCTGATAAAGCAACGGCCCTATGATTTTTCTTAGTAAAATTTTCTGCTAGTGCCTGTGCTTCTTTTACACTACTACAAAAAATTAAGCCATGGACTTTTTCTCCCGAATAACCGAAGTAGTCTACCTGTTTAAGAATATATGCAACACGCTCATCAGAAGCTAACCACTTTAAATCACTTAAGTCTGAAGTTTGAACGCCATCAACTTCATAATCTGTAACACCAATATAGTGAAATGGACAAAGCATATTTTCTTCCAGTGCCGCTTTTAACCGTATCTCATACGCAATATTATAATCAAATAATTCATACAAATTGTAGCCATCGGTTCTTTCTGGCGTAGCCGTCATCCCCAATAAGAAATTAGGCTTAAAGTAATTAATCAAATTTTGATATGATTTGGCGCCTGCTCTATGAACCTCGTCTATTAATATGTAATCAAAGTCTTTAGGGTCAAATAGTTCATAGTTTTCTGGTTTAGACAATGTTTGAATCGATGCAAATAAGTATTTTGCCCTGCTATCGGTACGATTACCAGTAAATAACCCATAATCTTTTCGATTACCCCCGATTACTTTGTAAAAACTTTCTAACGACTTTTTCAAAATTTGTTCTCTGTGTACAACAAATAAGAATCGCTTAGGCTCGAACTGTTTAACATCAAAAGCTCCTAAAAATGTCTTTCCTGTCCCAGTTGCAGAAACGATAAGTGCCCTTTGTGCTCCCGATAACCTTTCGGCTTTTAAAGATTTTAGTGCTTCATTTTGCATAACATTTGGAACAATTGTATGAAAAATGTATTTAGTTTCATTTAACTCGTTAGGGGATTTCTCTTCCGGTTTTGATTGATTATAAGTAATTTCATAATTATCAATCCATTCATCTGTTAACTCTATAGCTTGTCCCCACGTTTCATCCATTTCTGAACAAATTTGATTAGTAACATCACTATTTTCAAATGAGGAAAATCGAAGATTCCATTCGTAATTTTGAATTAACGCATTACGAGTTAAATTTGAGCTACCAATAATAACAGACTGATAGTTTTCTTTACCATGCTCAAACATGTATCCTTTTGCATGAAAACCATTTTTCTCGAGCACTCGGACTTCAACATTAGGTAACTTTAATAGTTCTCTAAACGCCTTTGGCTGATTAAAGTTTAAATAATTTGATGTAAGTATTCGTCCCTTAACGCCTTTCTTAGAAATATCCGCAATCTTTGCCTTTAAGGGCGTTAATATATTTTCCGAAACAAATGCCACGGCAAAAGTAAATCCACTACAATGATCTAATTCATCATTAATATGAAAATACATATTATCATTTGGGCGATTATTGATGAGTTGAGAACGAAATTCCTCAGTTAACGCATATTTGTTTCGATCAACATATCCAGCTAAAACTGATTCTTCAATTTTACTTTCAATTTTATCGTCCAATTAAAATTGCACCTCCTTTATTTTGGCTTGGCTAATTATCTGCATGGCTTTTATATCTGCATCTGCCCATTTTAAGTCTGTTAATTTGTTTGGTTCTACCCAACTAACTTTACTATGAGCAACTAAATCCCTATTCTCAGTTAGAAATTTTGCATAATACACAGCTAAGTGAATTGTTCCAAAATCATACCTATGTTCTGACTCCGTAATCTTTGAACCGACTATAATTTCATCATTAAATTCCTCTTCAATTTCACGTTTTAATGCCTCTTGGGGCATCTCCCCATTCTCTATTTTACCTCCAGGAAATTCCCATAACGTTCCTAATATCCGATCATTATTTCTTTTTGTAGCTAATATTTTCCCATCATTTATTAGTGCTGCTCCAACTACATAAATATCCTTATCAGCCATCATAGAAACCTCCTACATAATATTATTTACACCATTATAATCTATATTTGTCTATGATTGATGTTTTTTATCCAGTCAAAAGGCCTTCACAGTTACACCTGAAATGATGATTAGGTAACTGTGAAGGCCTATTTATCAATTTAGTTCATATTTCTTTCATTTTGTACTTCCATCAGTTTTTGTTGCAGCGCTTCATCCACCGCATAAATATAAAGTCCATGAACACCTCTTGTCAGGAGAACGTTTAATTCATTGGCCAACAATTGATCCGCAACCCTTACCTTGGAATTGTCTTTCAGGGTTCTTCTTCTCGTTGCCTTGCTATTAAAACTAGCATCTGGATTAAACACTACTTTTCCATGGCGATATGTAACAGATGGTCCAATGATAACCCCGCTATAATTTAAATCAAATCCTTGAATTGTATAAGTAGAGCCTATTTCATTAATAGTCTGCGGTTGTTCAGCCCATGAAAGCCCACGATTTTTTAGTTTAAGCTCTTTATCGGGTTCTATTTGCAGGTTCCACGGCTTTTCCCACTCGCCAATCTTAACATCCCAATGCTCATCACCGTCTTTCGGCTTCTTCTTATCAATATACTCCCAGTCGAAGGTTGCAAGCATTCTTGAAAGCCCATGTTCATCGCTTTCTTCAGAACCAGCGTGTTTCTTAATTTCTTTTTCCAAGTCTTCGGGTGACTTCATTACTCTTAAATCATATCCTCGATCATCTTTAGGCAAAAAGGTCAGTTTGCGACCATAAACGAAGTCTTTAATCCAGTTAATCGTTTGAGCGCTTGCATCCATTCGCATCTGATTTTTTAGTTGAACTAAATTTCCTTGTTTGTTAGCACTTTCCCTTAATTGGTTAATTTCTGCCTCTTCCCAATATTCTTCAGTTGTTAATGTTTGATGTTTATCAAAAATAACGATGACTACTCTTGCTCGTTTTAAAATATCCTCAAGTTGGTTATTCCCTTGATATGATTGCTTACCTTGAGTCCATAGCAAATGCGCTTCATCTATTAATACAACATCTACTGGGGCATCCTCACTATGGTTATTAATAAATCGAGTGGGCTTACTAACAATATCTGGATTTTCTTTATCTAGACCTAATTTCTTTGCTATCTGCTGATAAACGGTTAGCTGCTGATTGTGATTTACGAGCAAATAATTATCCAACGGTCGCTCTCCGTCTATATTACTCAACAAATAAAATAGGCTACTTAACAAAACCGTTTTCCCTGAGCCGGCCTCACCCTCAACAAAAATCATTTGTCCAATTTTGTTGGATCCGATTGCATCAGTGACTTTGTTCATAATTAATTCTCTTGCATATGCTTGATCCTTAGTCAATGAATGAAACGGAGATGCTTTAAAAACCGCTGAATCACGAATAACGCGTTCAACAGGGAATAACGTTTTATTTTTAACTCTAAGTTTGCGCCAAATTTTAGTAAATAATGGTTCCATTTCATCACTAGTAAAATACTTGCTTTGACTATTTGTTCTTCTATTATCAAGCTGCTTTACTGAATCAACACTACCTAAATACAGCATTAATCTATTTTCAATATCAAGTGTCAATGACTTGTTAAAGTGCTCATGACCAATGACCAGCATACTAATGTCGTCTTTTTTTGAAAGTCGATCCCAGTCCGGTCGCTCTTTTGGATCTTCGTTTAAATGTTGTAACGTTCTTCGGCCGATATCATTCGTTTCCCCAACGTATACTTCATACGTATCGGTTTTAACATCCCTTTTGGTATAAATGATGTAGTCTGTTGGATAATCTAAAATAAGCTCTTTCTTTTTCTCGTCACCCTTAACTGCAGTTTCAAGAGATTGGATAGCATGCGCGTTATATTTTACTTCCTCAACGATTGGCGATTTTAAATCCAAGATTTATTTCCCTCCAAGCAAAACTACAATCTATTTTGTATCATTAAAGTTCCATTTACGATTATTATTTACATTCAACTTACTCTGAATAATATCATAAGGATTTACTCCTAATTTATCACACATGTAAAATGCATAGATCAAAGTATCCGCAATTTCATCCTCCAAATGTTTCTGCTCCTTGTCAGACAACTTGTGGTCATTATCCTTCCACTGAAAAATCTCCAAGACTTCACTTGCTTCCAAGTTTAGAGAAAGTGCCAGATCTTTTAAGTTGTGGTATTTTTGCCAACCGCGGTCATTTCGAAATTTGATGAGTTCATCATGTATTTGCGGATAGTCCATAGCTTTATCCTCCTGCTTTATTCGAAGTATGAGACTACATTGTGCTATTATAATTCTATCATGGTATTTCCATGCGAATTGAAAAATATTTAAAGAGCTTGATTTCAAAGCTTTCTTTAGAAGGAGCAAGCAAAAAGCTCCTTCTTTAAATATGTTATATAACATACTTTCATATTAAAAGACCTTTGTTAAATAACATAAAGTGTGCTATGATTAGTTATGGTTAGTTAAGTTTATTAATTTCATCTTTAGTTATTGACTGTAAGTAATTTATTTTTTAACAATTATGAGAGGAGGAGTAATTTTATGACAAAAGAATATTTAGAGTATGAATTTTGGGGACCAAATGCCCTTTACACGGACCCATTAAGTCGTGGGGGCGAGAAACTGAGCTTTCAAATTCCCACATATCAGTCTTTAATAGGAACAACTGAAAGCATTTACTGGAAACCGACATTTACCTATGTTATTGATGACTTAAGAATTTTAAATCCGATTCAGGTTGAATCTAAAGCAATGCGTCCATTTGATAAAAGATTGGCAATCGACCACAATACGCTTGCCTATTACACCTATCTGACAAAGGTTCGGTACCAGGTCCGCTGCCATATCGAATGGAATCTTCAACGAGAGGATTTAGCATCAGATAGAAATATGAAAAAGCATGTCGCCATTTTCAAGCGAGCATTAAAAGCCGGCGGTCGACGCGATATCTTTTTAGGTACCCGAGAATGCCAAGGTTATGTTAAACCTCAAGTATTTGGAACTGGTGATGGGTACTATGATGAAGTTCCTTCTCAATATTTTGGCTTGATGTTCCATGGCTATAATTATCCTAGCGATACTGGCGATCCAATGTTTTCAGTTCGTATGACTGCTCCCACAATGGTGCATGGCATGGTTCACTTTGAACGACCCGAAGAATGTCGAATCGTGCAACCAATTCGTGAAATTAAAGCAGTAGGTGGCCATGATCAAAATTTGTTTGAGTCTGTAGATGATCTATACCAGCAAATGATTGGGGATGATGATCAGTGACAATTTTTCAAGATTTAGTAAAAGTTTACGATGATAATCAAGACAAAATTGGCGTATTCGAACAGGATCATTTTCAAAATGATTTTACATTACTTCCCGCTTCACATATTTCCGTCAATATTCAAGTTGAAGTAACGATTGATGACCAAGGGAACTTTCTAACTGCAAACACTTTAGATAAGCAAGGTAATACGACAGTCATTCCAGCAACTATTGAATCCGCAAACAGAGCAAGTAATCCGGAAGCACATCCCCTACAAGACAAAGTAAAGTATGTTGCTGGGGACTATCCTGATTATGCATCCAACGATAAGAAAGCCAGTGTTTACTATCCAAAATATATTGACTTGCTAAAAGCTTGGTCGGAATCTGAATACACGAATTCACGCATTAAAGCGATTTATCAGTATCAGCAAAAGAAATCTCTTATCCAAGATTTAATAAGTTCATCTGTAATTGAACTTGAAGACGGAAATGTCAGCAAAAAAGACAGTGACCTTTTCGTGCGATTCAATGTTTATGATGAAAATCCTGTTCCTGTCTGGCAGGATCGACAGTTATTTAAATCCTGGACTGCATTTTATGAACAATTTTTAAGCAAATCAAAAGCGCCAATGATTGATTACTTGACGGGTAACCGAGGTCCAACCACCAAGCTGAGTGAAAGAAATATTAACCCTGCAACTAGTGGCGCTAAACTCATTTCCGCCAATGATGGCAGCAACTTTACTTATCGCGGTATGTTCTTGGACGATGATTTTTATAGTGTGGGATACTTAGAATCTCAAAAAATGATGCATTCACTCAAATGGCTAATACAACGTCAAGGCTTGAAAAGTGATAGTCGCGTTTTCCTTTTTTGGAGTGATGAAAATAGTAACGATTTAATCTCGGATACTGCAAGATCACTTACATCTGGCATCCCAGCTTGGCGGCAAAAACAAATACAACTGCTATCAGAAATTCAATCTTCTGGAGATACAGGAAAAGAAATTGCACAGGCCTATAACGAACGATTATTGGGTATGAACTCTGATATTCAGTATGGACAACCCGTTCATATCATCTTTCTAGACGCTGCTACAACGGGACGAATGGCGACTGTTTATTATAATTTTATGGATACAAAATTATTTCGTTCACATGTGGAACAATGGGCAAAAAATTGTGGAATCGTCCTTAATGGACAAGGAAAACAATTTGTTCATACTCCCACTATTAATCAAATTCTTAAAAGTGCCTATCAAACAGGACGTGGCGGACAACGCTATGAAACTGTCAAAAAACGTGCGACTAGCCGATTATTAATTTCAATAATAAATGGTGCCAACGTTCCAAATGATATATTAACCACCTTGCAGGCCCGCTTAATTAAGCCACAAGGATATGAAAGTCTTAGCCAATGGTACTATGACCTCAATAACTATGTTGCAGTTCTAAACTACAATCAACGGAAAGGAAAAATAAATATGACATTAAACCCTGATAACCTTGATCGATCCTATTTATTTGGACGACTGCTGGCACTTGCGGATGATGCAGAAAGTACAGCACTCTACCAACAACAAGCAGCCAATAAAAATGTTAGTTCACGTTTAACTACAGCCTTGCGCTTCATGACAAATTTCAATGAACGACCTGCCACAACTTGGCAACGAATCTATCAAAGCATTGTACGTTCATATTTAATGAAATTGAGTGGTGGCAGCCAATATTACTATCAAGAACAGTTCAAAGAAATTATGGATCTCTTAAACGATAACGGAATGACTGACGATCCACTCTCGCCACTCTACCTGAGCGGATTTGCTTCACAACATGTTTTTAATCATCGTAAAAATAAACAAACTAACGAGGAGGAAGAATAAATGAGTACAAAAATTTTAGATCACAAGATAGACTTTTCTATTGTAATTGGAGTTAAAAATGCAAATCCTAACGGGGACCCATTAGATGGTAATCGACCACGAATTAATGCGGACGGATTTGGTGAAATAACCGATGTAGCCATCAAGCGTAAGATTAGAAACCGTTGGCAAGACATGGGAAAATCCGTTTTAGTACAGATGGAAGAACGGGTAACTGACGGATTCATGAACATTCGTGACCGCGTGAAACAAAGTGAATCGGTCCAAACTGCGATTGCTACTCAAAAAGAAAAGGTAAACCATTGGCGAGATGATTTATACAGTGCCGCTTGTGAGAGTTGGCTAGACGTTCGTGCCTTTGGACAAGTAATGCCATTTAGCGCAAGTAAAAAGTTGAAAGATGGCCTAGATGGTGTGTCAATTGGAATTAGAGGGCCTGTCACCATTCAATCTGCTTACAGTGTTAAACCAATTAGTATTAAAGAAGAACAAATCACTAAGTCCATCAACTTAGAGCCTGGTGAAGGAAAAGGCAGTGACACTATGGGAACAAAAGCAACTGTCCCCTTTAGTGCATACAAGTTCAACGGAAGTATCAACGTAGAACAAGCTGAAAAGACTGGCTTCACGGTCGAAGATGCAGCCGCTTTGAAAGAAGCGCTTAGAACATTATTTGTTAACGACAGCTCATCGGCGCGTCCTGAAGGTTCAATGGCTGTTCTAAAATTAATTTGGTGGGAACATGATTCCAAACTTGGCAAACTCGCACCTTACATTATTCATGACTTAACTAAAGTTTCTTATCCAGAAAAAGCAACCTCATTTAATCAAGTTGACGTTCAGGTGGATGATCCGGCAGATATGACAGGAATTCATCGCGAAATTATTGCCGGTTATTAATCTATTTTTTTTGGGGGGTTAAGCTATGTACATTGGGCATATAGGTCAGGATGATGATCGAATTCAAGAATTATCTACTCACTTATTAAGTGTTCGTGATATGTGTTATCAATGGGGAAAAGAGATTGGTTTAGCCCACGTTTGTGGCCTAGCGGGTTGGCTCCATGACATGGGAAAGTATAGCGACACATTTCAGGACTACATCATCAAATCCCATGATAATGATCCAAGTGCTATTAGAGGATCCGTGGACCACGCAACAGCAGGTGCTATCTTCTTAGCCAACTATAGCCAAAATCCTGGTGAATTAGATGAAGTATTAGTTGAATTAGTCGGTAATGTGGTCATGGCACACCATAATTCTAAGGGTGCTCTGGATTATATTAATCCCGAAGTATTGGATTCACCCTTTACAAAAAGGATTAATAAATCTAATACAGATTTAATTTATAGTCCACAAATGATTGAGGCTTCCGAACGCTTTTTTTCTGATTTTGATACGTCTGAATTTTCAAAATATTACCAAGCAGCAATTGATGAAATAAGACCATTAGAAAACACAATTATTCAAACGCAAGCTTTTTTCTTGCGCTACGTTTTAAGTACCCTTATTGACGCTGATCACACTGATACCGCCGATTTCGAAAGCAACAACACCTATAAGCAGACTGTTCAATCTTCCAGCATCCTCTCGCATTATTTTGATATAAATGAGGAAGCCGTTCAAACTCAAATCAAAGAAAATTCAACCGTTTCTAACCCAAGAACTAAGAAGCTGAATCAACTTCGTCAAAAAATGTCTGATGCTTGTTACCAAACTGCAAGTGAAGCTACTGGAATTTACTCCCTCTCCGTTCCTACTGGTGGTGGTAAAACGCTCTCTAGTTTAAGATTTGCACTAAGGAAAGCAAAATTACAGGGCATTCAACGGATTATTTACGTCGTCCCTTATACGACAATTATCGAACAAAACGCAAATGCCATTCGTAAACGTCTAAACTGGAACGCAAACGACAGTGCAAACATTTTGGAATATCATTCTACTATCATGAATGAGCCGAAAGATCCTGCCTACTACTATGCAAGGGATAGCTGGGATTCACCAATTATCATTACATCACAGGTAGCTTACCTAGATGCCCTATATGGCAGAGGTAGCAAAAACATTAGGCATATGCATCAACTAATCAATTCGGTGATTATTTTCGATGAGATTCAAACACTTCCCCTTAACTGTATCGAATTAAATAACGACGCGATTCAATGGCTAGAACAGCAAAATACGACAAGTTTGTTATGCACTGCCACCCAACCAGCCCTTGAAAAGTTACCTCATGGACTATCGATTGCAAAAGAGATTGTCCCTGATCTTTCGTTCGCACAGAATGCATTTAAAAGAGTTGAAATTAAGCCAGTTTTTAATGAAGCTCAACAATTAAAAGTCCATTCTCTTAGTGATTTAATTTCATTAACCGAGGAACAGTTGCATTACCAAAATAGCGTGTTAGTTATTTTAAATACAAAAAAGGTCGTTCGAGCAGCCTATGAAGCATTGCCCGAACAACCGGGATTAAAAAAATTCCACCTATCAACTTCAATGTGTCCAAAGAATCGACAGGACAAGTTTGAGGAAATAAAGAAACAATTAGACGCTACAAAAAATAGCGAGAACAATAAAGTTGCTGTTTTTGCGACTAATTTAATTGAAGCCGGTGTCGATTTAAGCTTTGAATGTGTGATCCGGTCTGTCGCGGGAATTGACAGTATCGTACAAGCTGCCGGCCGTTGTAATCGAAATAATGAAGTAGATCTTGGGAAAACATTTGTGGTTAAAATGGCTACAGATGTTGAGTATATCGGCGGTCCTTTACGATTATTGAAAGACAAATCTGATATCACAGATGCACTAATTCAAAAAAATCACAATCAGGACTTATTGGCTGATTCAGTCATTACTGATTATTTTACAAGATTATATGCTGAAAAAAGATCAGAGCTTCCCTATCCAGTAAATACTTCAAAAACAGAGATTTCACTTTATCCACTAATTTGTGATCTCGATAAAGATCCAAAAAAAGAAAGTATTAAGGCCTATGTAAAGAAATTCGGCAATCTACCACCTACCTTATTCTCTACGGCACCGAATACGGTAGCAAATTATTTCCGTGTTATTGACTCAGAAACCACAAACGTTATCGTTCAATATAACACTGAAAGTATTCGTCTAGTTAGTGAGTTAATTTCAGAAAAAAGTAAATTTGAGAACATTTCAAAACTATTAAAGAAGGCTCAACCATATTGTGTTTCAGTATTTGGTGATCCAAATAATTCTAGAAGTGCGCTTGGTCAATTGCTGAGTACAGGCGATGTGCAATTTTATCCAGAGCAGGGTATATATGTAGCAGCTGATAACGCCTACAGTAAAGATTTAGGATTAGTGGGAACTGGAAATTTTGATTATTTAGACTATTAGTGCGAATACGAAGTACACATACTTTCTTTGGCTAATTCGCACCATAAAATTCAATAATTTTGATCAATTTTCTTAAAAGCTACTCTTTGTTTCATATGTTTCTGTACCGCCGCATATATGTAGTGTTTTATAGACGTATAGCACTATATATTGCGGTCGCACCTTGTATGAGGTGCGTGAATTGAAATAGTAATTGACCCAACTGTTTGTACACCTGCTCCAAGTCGCACCTTGTATGAGGTGCGTGAATTGAAATATCTGTGTAACAGCTAGGATACCCAACGCATCTAGCGTCGCACCTTGTATGAGGTGCGTGAATTGAAATCTGATGATACTGTTGTTTTAATGCCAGACGGTGCAAGTCGCACCTTGTATGAGGTGCGTGAATTGAAATTAAAGACTTCCTCAACGTGATTGGTAAAGTCGGTGTCGCACCTTGTATGAGGTGCGTGAATTGAAATATGACAAACGAACCAGTTAATCCAGAAGTAGACCGTCGCACCTTGTATGAGGTGCGTGAATTGAAATAATCAGTAACAACCTAATGAGTCAGTTGTACAAGTCGCACCTTGTATGAGGTGCGTGAATTGAAATAATCCGTTTGGCAGGCTATTGATACAGCGGTGAGTCGCACCTTGTATGAGGTGCGTGAATTGAAATAGGACAGGAAATGCTATTTCAGGAGTTGACGACGTCGCACCTTGTATGAGGTGCGTGAATTGAAATAAAAGTCATTCAAAAGTGTTAATGCTGTCACCAAGTCGCACCTTGTATGAGGTGCGTGAATTGAAATTCATGAATCAGGCTGGAATCCTAAAGCTACCAACTCGTCGCACCTTGTATGAGGTGCGTGAATTGAAATACAACTTCCAACGACTGGAAATCAAGAAGGATATTGTCGCACCTTGTATGAGGTGCGTGAATTGAAATAACTGATATGAATACTGTTTTAACTGATGGGTTTGTCGCACCTTGTATGAGGTGCGTGAATTGAAATTTAGAAATTACAGATGTGTTCAATTGGCTTAATAATGGTCGCACCTTGTATGAGGTGCGTGAATTGAAATATATAATCCATCACTTGCTAGATGAATTATACGGTCGCACCTTGTATGAGGTGC
>NZ_AZGJ01000055.1 GCF_001436395.1 Secundilactobacillus malefermentans DSM 5705 = KCTC 3548
AATTTGTTCTTGCAATTTGGGAAAAAGTTTAATCTATAGTTTGTTAATTAGTAGTGCCGTGTTAGGGTACGGTCTACTAGCACCAAGGGACTCCGTACAGGCATCGAGCACGGAGTCAGGAGCACCATCAGCACAGTCAGTATCACAGGCAAGTGGAGCATCTCAGGCAAGTTCAGTTACTTTAAAAACTGGCAGTACTGATGTCTCCCAGGCAGAAAGTGTTGAGTCGGGTGATACGAGCCAACCAGCTGCTGTAGCTGCCAAGGCTGCAACCGACACTAGCAACGCAACTGAGGCTTCAAGTAGCGAGTCGTCGGTAGCTGTTTCTGGCTCAAACTCAGCAACAACGTATTCAGCTGAGGATCCATCAGAGCCAGCAGCGGACACGGAAACTGATGCAACGAGCACTGAAGCGCTTGATCCAACGGAACCGGATACAGAAACGCCAGCCGATACTAACAATACGGTTGCCGTCATTCCAAAGGGTGAAAAGACGACTGTCACACCGACGTATCCAGAAAATATTGGGGAGAATACCTCAAATATTTCGACAGTTATTACGCCAATTCAAAAAACCGTTTCATCAGGGAATGATTCGGACTTTAATTTGACGTTCAAAATAACGGGGCCAAAATTTAAATTAACAAATGCAAAATTGGTTGTGCAACTACCTGATCAAGTTGGGGTAACGTTTGACCAGAACCTCAATAAGTTAAAGATTGCGGGAGTTGTTCCCGTCTACGATATTAAAAAAATGACGTTAACCTATAATTTTAAGACACTTAAGAGTGGGAGTTTCAAAAATCTCATTTTGCCATTACACACGAAAAAGGGCGTTTTACCAAATGGGACAGTTTTAACTGTTACCGCGAAGTTAACCGCTGACGAACTTTCTACTGCAGCAACTGCAACTGCTCATTCAAGTATTACGGCAAATAAGACGAGCAGTATTACCAATAAAATTGTTTCTGTTGAGAGTGCTGATCCTGAAAATGCTGATCATACCAACCCAGCGCAAAATGATACTGCGGTTTGGGGTGTTGGGATAACCTTGCTAACCTCACAAAACGGTTAAGTTGCCTTACAACCAGGAAGTGATTTAGTTGTCACGTATAAGCTGGCCAAAGGGCTGACCTATAAAGGATTGCAATCCGGTGAAGGTCTAAACATGACGACCCCAACGGTAACGACAAATTCCGATGGATCGACGACTTTAACTTGGACGTTCAGGGCACCGGATATAGATACGCAAACCGCGTCGGACATTAACTACCGGTTTAACGTGATTACGACGGTGAATGATGACGTTATTTCGTATACGACCTTAACAAATACAGCTGGTTATCAGGCAACCTATTATGATGGGGTAACTGGTGGCCGTACCATTGATGCCAAAGTTCAAGTCGCACCGGCAGATCAGAGTCGAATTCCTGATTCAGTCGGAAGTGCGTACGCAACTTCTCACCGAGGGCCAATTGACGGCGCCGGTAATTATCAACAAACAGGTAAAGTTGATTCTAATAAAACGTTCTATGTAGAAGATGATCCAACTTTAGGCTATCAAGTTATTTTAACTTCTACGGTTGCTACCTCAGCAACTAGAAACTTTGACTTGTACACGATGCACTATTTCTTGGATCCACATTTAAACTTCACCGGGTTCACTACGGGTGAATTCTACTTTAGACCTGACTCAAGCTTTACAAATTACTTACCATTAACGGAGCGTCCATACATGACACTTGCTGTTGATTACGGCGATGGTGTCTATCACATCCTAGACAGTGAAGTGACGGCAAACGAAACCTTTACCCAGCAACAATTAGTTGACAAAGGATTGGATACCAGTCAGACGATTAAAGAAATTTTGCTATTCTTCCACAAACAGGGTAGCGATACCTTGCCGGATGATGTCGATCACCCAACCGAAAGTAGTTGGGCACCGGCTGGACTTTACGGTAGTGTTAAGATTCTTGCCCAACCTGACGAAGGCTATATTGGACAGGTGCAAAATAAAATGTACACGACTTTCTGGGGTGTTGATTCCAAAAATAATGCCCGTTATGCTTATGATCTCGACGATTGGGATCGTTATCCAGGATTTGCTGCTTACTTTATGCCACAAACCTCTCAAATTGTTCACGCACCACAAGGCGTTAATCGAGTGGTAACTGGGCAAGTTGGGTTTACGGACACAAACTCAGGTGAACAAGTAATACTTGGTGATCACCAAGTTGGCGTCAAAGTTAATTTGACCTCAACTTCGTTAGATGTTTTGACACAGTTGCATGGCGATTTTGAAGGCTATGTTCTTTTGCCAAAGGGTGTTGAGTATGATGCCGAAACATCAATACCAAGTACGGCATACACTACGAGTTTAGTGACCGATGATTACAACGGAACTGGCGAATCACTGGTTAAGATTGTTTGGCAAACGAAGTACGTGACCACAACGACTGGAATTTCGGCAGCGTTTGGGACAAAAGTGACTTCCGAAGCCGCCCACGTCATTGATATGAATTTGGTCGCTTTCTTAGGTAGCCAAGAATACACCGTTCCCGGAATCTCAGGGGACAGTCAAATTACTGACACCACTTTAACCACAGATAAATCAGACTTAAATAGTAATAGTCAAACTGATGAAAATGTGATTGAAACCGGCGCCGAATATATTATCGCAAATTCCACTGAACTACAGGTAACCGGTGAAGTTTCAGGTGATAAAGAAGCGACTTGGCATCAGACAGTGACTGTTTCGCCAGATTCAGTTGCGACGATTCATTTGAATACAACTGAAAACACAGATGAAACAATCAATCAGTTGTACGCCATTGATGAGTTACCAACTTTAGGCGATTTGGGGATTACTGACTCAACGGATAGAGATTCTAACTTTGTGGTTTCTCTGGATGGCCCAATTACCCTTCCAAGTGATTGGGAAGGGAAGGTTACCGTTGAGTACACAACGACTCAATTGCCAAGTGTTAAGGGTAGTTTGGATGGCGAAACCGTTTATCCAGACGGCGTAACACAACTGGAAAATGCGGCTGAATCTGCCGATGCAACTTGGCTGGCAGCTGATGACGTGACTGATTGGTCCTCAATCAAGGCGTTCCGACTCGTAATGGATCCAGACAGCGACTTTGAGATTGCTGGACAAAACCAGACAATCAGCTTCAAGGTCAAAGTTCCTGGTCTCGATTCACTTAGCGGGATTGATAGTCCACAGGCTTGGAACACATTTGCCATGGCAGTCAATGCATCGCAAGCTGTCGAACCAGAAGAAGTTGGCATTTTCGTCACGGATGAAGCAGCACCCGTTAAAGTTATTTATCAAACGGAAGACGGGACAATTCTCGAAAGTGGCCTCGCAAATTACCCAGCTGATGCAAAATATGGGGATGCGTACACAACCACGCAGAAGGGATTTAGTGGCTACACCTTTGTCAAAATGGGTGACAACAGTGCCCCTGCAAACGGCACATTGAGTGGTGACGAACAGACCGTTATCTACGTTTACAAGAAAGTTGATAATGGCGGTGGAACGACGACACCTCCAGAAGTACCGGAGACACCTGAAGTTCCTGGAAATCCAGGTAACCCGGGCGATCCTGGCACGCCAGAAACACCAACTGAACCAGAAACACCGTCAAATCCTAGTGAACCGGCTAATCCGGAGACACCAGGTAACGGTTCCGACGGTAATTCTGCTTCAAACGGCAGTCAGGACGCCACAGTTGGGACTAGTGTCACTAATCCAACGCAGCAGAATGAGTCTGACAACGCAGCTCAATTACCACAAACCAATGAAAAAGCATCCGTGAATGGTCTTGCTGGCATTATTATGCTAGTCTTAACCGCCATTCTTGGACTGTTTGGAATCAAAAAGAAACGTTCATAATCTTGAAAAGGGTAATGATTAAAAATCATTACCCTTTTTTGCTGTCATTTTTGCCGTAACCGAGTAAGATGAAAGCAGAATTTAAAACAGGGTGACGGTAATGGAAAATGAAGTAGAATTAAAAGTTGTTATGTACCATTGGTTGGTTGTCGGCTTGACGCTCATTTCATTTTTGAATGTCGCATTGATGATAATTCGTTTGGGAGATTGGCAAACGGAATGGTGGGTCGCCACTGGATTAACGATTATTTTCGCCATTGATTACGGGATTCGATTAATCAAAGCAAAGAATCGCAAGTCGTTTTTGATTACCTCGGCATTTGACCTGTTGGGAATTATTCCGATGCATCCGGGGTTTGTTATTTTTCGATTGGCTAGGTTGGTTAGAATTATCAGGTATCACCATTTGTTTTGGCACCTTGGTATCTCTGGCAAATGGACCCGTAATTTTCACCGATTTGTGTACGATACGGGATTTATTTACTTATTTGCAATTAGTGTTGCGATTATTAGTTTGAGTGCGCTCTTATTTTCAATATTTGAGCACCGGTCGTTGCCGCAAGCACTGTGGTGGGCGGTTACGACTGCAACTACCGTGGGATACGGAGATATCACCCCGAGCACGGCTGACGGAAAAGCCATTGCCATTATCCTAATGCTGGGTGGTGTCGGCTTTATTGGATTACTCACTAGTACAATTACGGACTACTTTACAAATGAAACCGCTGATAAAGCTAAAACGGAAGAGCAAGATGATCGTGAACTCTTACGGCAGCTATCAGCTCAAATTACAAGATTGGATCAAAAGGTAGATAAGCTACAGTCAAAAATTAATCAAAAAAAATAAGAGCCTCTCAGGGCTCTTATTTTTTCGGAATTATGTGTGCATATTCACAATATACAGGATTATAAAAGGGGATTTTCACCCCTGCTTCCTAATGGGAAACGTATGACTGAATTTAGAATATCATAAACGATGGTATATGTAAACGGTTTCAAAAAAATAGTGATCTTTTGAAAGGATCATATTTGACATTAGGTGTATATACACATAAAATAAAAAGGGAGTTTCAAAGCGATTGGAGGCCTTTTATTGGCAGATAATATTTTTAAAAATGGTGAGCTTTTGAAGGCCATTGGTATTTTAAACCGCTGCTATAAACGTGATTTAAAGGCCCGCTTGCAGCCACTCGGGTTAAACGAGGGGAATTTTTTCCTATTAACCACAGTTGCTGAATCACCTGGTATTACTCAGGACCAATTGGGTAAGGCGACCGATCTTGAGCACAGTACGATTGCAAGAATGATTAGGCGCATGGTTGTGCGAGGACAAATCGAACGTCATCAGGATGAAACGGATCGTCGAATTCAGCGGCTTTATGTTTCTAATGATGCAAAGACACTTATTCCGACCATTAATCATGAAGTCCGACATGAAACTGATTCGCTGACGTCACAGCTTACTGTGGATGAGCAAAAGCAATTATTTTCGTTGATTAATAGAGCCATTGATGGCGTAAAGAAAAAGGGAGAATAATAAATAAAAATGACTCAAAATCAAGCAAAATTATCACGAAGAGGATTGATCGCTATTTTGGCGGTCGCGGTCCTTTCCTTCATTGGTATTCTGACGGAAACCTCACTGAACGTGGCCTTTCCAACAATTATGAAGCAGTTTGACGTAAAATTAGCGACCGTTCAGTGGCTGACAACGGGTTATCTACTGATGGTTTCACTTTTAATGATTGTTTCGGCGTTTTTGAACAAGCGATTTAAAACAAGATCCATTTTCATTACGGCGGTTAGTTTCTTTATGCTAGGAAGTATCATTGCAGCAGTCGCACCGACTTTTTGGATTATTTTATTAGGTCGGATTATTTCTGCCGCGGGAACTGGCTTATGTATTCCACTGATGTTTAACGTGATTGTTGAAACGGTTCCAGTTCATCAAATTGGGTATTACATGGGGATCGCAGGAATGGTTCTTTCAATGGCCCCAGCGTTTGGTCCCACTTTTGGCGGGGTGATGGTTTACTTTCTAAGTTGGCGGATGATTTTTTGGATTGTGGTTCCGTTTGCAATTATTGCTTTAATCTTTGGAATGGCATCGTTAGAGCAACACCATGATTTGAGCCATCCCGATTTTGACTGGGTCAGGTACTGCTTACTCGCGGTTGCATTTGTCTCGTTAAGTTTGGGATTCAATTCGGTTTCTACCGCGGGATGGTTAGGAAAGGCATTTCTAGGCTCAGTGGTTCTGGCAGCTATTATGCTGTGGTTCTTCATCCGAATTTCAAAGACGACAACCAAAATGTTACTTAATATCAACGTCTTTAAATCTAAAACATTCGTCAGTAGTTTAATTGCGTACTTCTTCCTGCAATTTGCCAATATTGGAATGAGTTTTGTTTTACCAACCTACGTTCAGATTGTGAATCATCAGAGTGCCCTAATTGGTGGGTTAATCCTCTTGCCAGGGAGCTTTATTGCTTCTGCAGCAACACCACTATTTGGAAAAATGTTAGATGATAAAGGGGCAAAATTGCCAATTTTATTGGGGAACTCAATATTCGCGGCTGGCTTGATTGGATTTGTATTTGGTGGAAAAATTCTACCGATTGGGTTAATTATCATTTTCTACCTTATCTTTACGTTTGGTCGGTCAATGGTGTTTGGGAATACCATGACTTTTGGGTTAACGGGTGTTTCAAATGAGTTGCGAGCTGATGCCAATGCGTCATTTACGACGGCTCAGCAGTTTGCGGGCTCAATTGGTACGACGATATTGGCAAGTATCATTTCAATTAGTCAAAATAGCGGGCAAAGTCTACCTCAGTATCAGTTAACCGCCATCGGAAGTCGATATGCTTTTGCGACCCTACTTGTATTAGCGCTGATTAATTTTGGGCTTTATCATCAGGCATTTAAAAAGAACGAACGCGACAATTAATTTTACAACGCGATTCGTGTTTGATAGAATAAGACATATTAAGACATCGTTATGAGATTTTCGTTGTAGGGGACGAGGTGCTCATAAATTGGGAGACCACTCCCGATAAGTAATCAAATAAGTTAGAGGCACAACCCTAATTCTTCTGGGTTGTGTCTTTTCTTTAGATAAATTAGAAAATTGCTGGTTTTTAGCAAGTGGGTTCTCGCAAGGGTTACGACCACTTTACTGGCTGAAAGTACAAAATTAGTAAAATTAATCGTTGGAAATACTTCAAATTGGCGTTGTAATAGATTAAACTCTCCTTAAAGGGCAGTTCTCATATTTTTAGTTAAATTAGTTATTTTTTTAAGAATTGGTGTTATTAATTCCTTATAAATTTGAAAAAGAAACGAAATTTGAGTAATCTAGAATTGTTATTAGGGATTACTGTTAATTTCGGTGGATGCTGGTGAAGATTTGAACATTAATGCTGAAATTTTAACAACAAACGAAATGCAAAAATTGCAACTGATGGCATTTCTACAGGAAAAGACAGATAATACGCTGAGTCATTTCTATTTAATCAATGAACTTGGTTATAACAAAGTGTTGCATCTATATCACAAACTTGTTGAAGATTTGAAGGAATGTAACAATGTAAGCGGTACAATTGATGCGGACAAGTTACTGAGTGAGACCAATTTTGATGATTTTAGAGCAGATCAATATCAGCAACAGATTACGTATAAAATGTTGTTATCAATATTACTGTAGACTGAAAGGTCAGTTGAAGAATTCACGAGTAAGAACGGAATTTCGAAAGCAAAACTATACAGATTAACCCAAAAAATTCGTCGTGATTTAGCGGAAGTAGGGATCCGCCTAAATTTAGGGGCATACAGTTTTGAGGGTAATGAAGTTTTGATTGAGTATTTCCTGATGACACTATTCGATACAGCACGGCAAGATTTAACAGAATTACTTCCAAAGAAACGAGTCGATTTAGTAAAGGATTTTTCAAAACGCTACTTCGTTAACGACGTTGCAACACCAGAACCTGAAAGCATTTTACATTTACGTCAGCATTTTTTAGCGATTATGTTGATTGGACTTTCTCAAGGATATAATTTTTTAAGGGGCGATATCTTCGTCGAACTTATGGATTTAAACTTCACTTCTGGTACGTCGATTTTGACGCAGTATCTAATGGGAAACTACAGCCTATCTGGACAAGAGGCATTAACGCAGACGAATACGTTAAAGTTTGTGATGAAATATGGGCCAGAGTTTATTAGTCGAATGCCGTATCATGAAATTGTTAAATTACTCAATGGCATGCATAAGAGTCCCGCTTGGCGAGCAATTTGGCATGAAGATGAGGTTACGGATTCGGATAGACCCTATTTAGGCAAACTTGAGTTACGGGTTATCGGCTATATGCTAATGATCATGTTCTTCGGAGATTTTCCGGTGACAAGTTCGACTTATCTCGATCGATTTATGGTCGGTGAAAAACCAGGTAATTTCGTTGAGCTTAGGGCAGCAGCTGCGAAAGTTCTGCTCGAGTCTAATTTGGAAGTTGTGAGTGGCAATCGAGTTAATAAGATAGCAATGTTGTTTTATGCAGTCATTTCCGTTTTGGAGACGCTTGGACAGACAGCAACCATTTTTATGGATACACAGCTTGAAAATATTAATTTAGATGCGTTTAGTTATATGATGCATAATAGGATGCAAATTAAATCTATTCGTACTTTTGATTCTAAATTTTGTCCAGCAATCATTGTCTATAGTGAAATGAGGGCGCCGGTCAATCAAATTCTGACTGAGAATCAAAATGTTACTTCTGTTAAATGGGTAAGTGAGTTGCAAACCATTGAGAATTTTCGACGAATTTTTGATGCCTATCGGGATAGCAGCTTACAGTTTTTAGAAAAATTGGTCGGAGGGATTGATTCATAGATTGGTCACAGCTAGTTTGGAAACAGCAGGGAAGCGAATTAAATAGATAAAATCTGGGGTGGCCGTATTATACGGCTTTTTTATTTTCTACTACATAATGAGTTTCATTAGTAAATCGTTTTGGGGATGGGTGCCCATATGAAAAGTGTGGATGGCAAATTTTCTGAAACCAAACCGTTCATAAAAGGTAATTGCTTTAGTGTTGTTTTCCCAGACACCCAGCCAAACATAGTTGACCTTTAACTCATGCGCAATCTTGATTGCTAACTTCATGAGTTCTTGGCCAACTTTTTTTGATTGATCTTTTTTTAAAACGTAAATCCGCTGAACTTCGAGAGAGTTGGAGAGGCCGCTTTCAGTTTGGCTACCAAATTCATTAACCTTTAGATATCCCACCATTTGGCCATTATCGATAGCAACGAAAAATTGCGCACGGGGATCGACAAGTTCGGTTGCCAGTTTTTCAAGGGTTAAATTTTGGGTTAGGTAGGTTTTGATAGCTTGCTCAGTGTTGTGAGGACCAAAAGTTTGGACAAAGGTTAATTGACTGATTGATAGGAGTTCATCTACATCAGCGATTGAAGCACGTCGGATTTGAATCATGATAATCACCTCAAAGTCTAGTTTAAAAAGGTTCATAAATTATTCATTCTTAAGCAATAGAATGGACACTTTTCTACTATATTATAAAAGAAAAAGTGGAACTTGAGGTGAATAAGATGAAAACAGTTAGAAACCAATTTAATGAAATTGATAAGCTGGTGCGGTTATATGATCAGCAAGACCGTTTGACCAACAAGAAGATCGTCATTACCAATGATGCAGAAGGAATTGGTGCCTTACTTGCAATCCTAGTTGCCCGCGAAGGCGCTGAAGTTTTGTTCATGCATAATCGGGAACCATTGATGGCGTTTGAAGTTGCATTTAGGATTGATGAAGCAGGTGGGCGCGTGATTATTTCGGAAGGTGATTGGAGTTCCGTGGAAAATGTGACCCGACTGGTTGAAGTTGTGCAAAATTTTTGGGGCAGCGTGGATGCGGTTTTCAATACGGTTCCTCGGGGCAGCTATATGCTCACGAAAAAGGTGTCCCCGTTTCTGAGTGAGAATGGTCATATTATCAACATGGTGCAGTCAAAGTTAGATAGACGTCACCCTAAGGTCGCCCGATTTTTAGATGCGGAAGTTGCGTTAACGGATTTAACCTATGACTTAAATGAAAATAAACTATTGAGGAATAAATCGATCTCAATTGTCGGAATTCATCATGATTCAAATGATAAATCAAAATTAGGTGACGTAAGTTCGCTTTGTTTGCCGATTTTAACGAAGCAGATTATCCCAAATGAACTTATTTTAGAAACTAGTCGTGAGAATCGTTGACTTTTGAGGGATGGATTTGTATGATTAACGTCATAAGCAATGAAGCAGTGAAGTAGTAATGTCGAGCAACGATGAAGAAACTTAGCGGGGGCTGTGAGCTAAGCGACTCGACTTACGAATTACGCTGATGGAGCTACTAAGTTTTAGCGGGTCATTCCGTTATCGATGCTTGAGAGATTTTTGGAATTCCAAAAATAACTTGGGTGGTAACGCGGAAATTAATTTCGTCCCTAATGGTATTTGCCATTGGGGATTTTTTTATTTTATAAGGAGGAAATGGAATGAATATTATTGATGAATTAAAATGGCGGGATGCCATTAATCAGCAAACAGATGAAAAAGGATTAAATGATTTAGTTGATGAGAAGAAGGTTGGACTGTACGTTGGGATTGATCCTACCGGAGACTCAATGCACATCGGGCACTTAATTCCCTTTATGATTCTCAAACGATTTCAGTTAGCGGGCCATCGTCCATATATTGTTATTGGTGGCGCAACGGGATCAATAGGTGACCCAAGTGGCAAGAAGGCTGAGCGTAAGTTACAGACAATGGACGTTGTTGAAGACAATGCTCGGAAAATCTCTGGTCAGATGGAAAAGCTATTTGGCCAGGATGGGTCATTTAAAATTGTGAACAACTACGATTGGACTTCTAAGCTATCTCTATTAGATTTCTTGAGGGATTACGGTAAGCTATTTAACGTGAATACGATGTTGAACAAGGAAGTTGTTGCATCAAGACTTGAAGTGGGAATCTCATACACTGAATTTACGTACCAGATTCTACAGTCAATTGACTTTCTACATTTATTTGAAGATGAAGATGTACAAGTCCAAATTGGTGGCGCCGATCAATGGGGTAATATTACTGCAGGGATTGATCTCATTCATAAGATAAAGGGAGCGGATGCCAAAGCATATGGACTCACGATTCCATTAATGTTAAAAGCAGACGGAACCAAATTTGGAAAAACTGAGGGTGGTGCTGTTTGGCTTGATCCTGAGAAAACTTCACCATACGAGTTCTACCAATTCTGGATTAATCAAGATGACCGGGATGTTGTGAAATACCTCAAGTACTTTACGTTCCTTTCCGAGGATGAAATTAATGACTTGGCAGATAAGGTTAAGACCGCTCCTGAAAAAAGGGAAGCACAACGCCGCCTAGCTGAAGAGGTAACAGAATTCGTTCACGGAAAAGATGCCGTTAAAGAGGCGGAAAACATCACAAAAGCTCTTTTCTCCGGCAATGTTGCAGATCTTACGGCAAATGAAATAGAACAAGGATTCAAGAATATGCCTTCAGTTGACGTGACTAATGAAAAGAAAAACATCGTTGAATGGTTGGTCGACGTTACAAAGATTGAACCATCTCGTCGCCAAGCAAGAGAAGACGTCACAAACGGAGCCATTAGAATTAATGGTGAGAAGGTCCAGGATACAGATGCAGAGATTAATCCAGCTACCCATTTTGATGGGAAGTTTGTTGTTGTTCGTAAAGGTAAAAAGCGCTATTTCTTAGCTCGTGTTAAATAGGGGTATCCTCTTCCATTTCGGAAGAGGATATTTTTTTTAAAAAAGTGTTGACTCCAAACAGTATTGTTGGTATATTTATTAATGCGCTGTTGCGTATCGCCAATTATCATTTAAACAACCAGAAAAATTAGTTGTTGACATGATGTTTTGGAAGTGATAGTATTAAGAAGTTGTCCTAACGGACACAACGTAGACCTTTGAAAACTGAAC
>NZ_AZGJ01000056.1 GCF_001436395.1 Secundilactobacillus malefermentans DSM 5705 = KCTC 3548
GAAGATTACCAACGGCAAAAACAGGCGCAAGGTTTAAAGGAGACTGAGTGGGAAATGACGAAAAAGCAGCGGCAACATCAAACTAGAAATCGGCATGAAGATGGGGGCATGCACTTGTAATCTAAATGTAAAATCAAATCCTTTGCGACATCGTTAGTCGTTGTGGTCGTCCTTGGCCGCATTGTGATGACAATTCTAAAAGAGGCAGATGAAAGTACCGATGTTACTTGGGCTAATATCATCATGGACGGGATTAAATCAGCGGCCGTGATTCCGGTTTTGGTGTTTTTACAGGGCTTTATTCAAGGTTCAATTACCTTGCCCCTGCTAAAGTATATGTTTAGTTCTGATCAGAAATTCACTGCTAAATCAATTACCGGCATGAATAAAGCCCCTGGGCTAAAAGATGTTGGCATTTCGCTACCCTTACAGATTTTGTTTCTGCTAATCTTCACTGTCGTAACCGTCGTGTTCTTTATCAAGATGTGTGTGTTTGTGGCTGATATGGCTTGGTACAACCTGACGATTCCTTTAGCTGCAATGAGCATGGCGACTGAAAGTTTTGATTACAGTGGCACGTGGTGGAAGAAGTACATTTATTACAATGCCTCCATTATTAGCCAGGTGCTTTGTATATCATTATCAGTATGGTGTTTCACTAATATGGCTAAATACGGGTTTATTGCTTTTATTGCTTCAATCGGATTCGGTTTTCTGGTGGTCAAGACACCTGACGCCGTTAAAGACTTTTGGGCTTCAACCGGTGTGACTAAGAGTGCTGGTATGGGTGCCATGAGAATGTTTCAAAATTATTTCCGTAGCCACTAGGAGGAAAAATAGTTATGAAGAAAATCGCACACTGGTTATTGGAAAAAGCCAAAAAAGATATGCGAACCGACCCTTTTGCAACACCTTCACGGCGGACTAAGCTGTCTTACTATTTTGATAACTTAGTTAGCATGGTCTTCTATATAATGGGAATTTACCTCATGTTAATGGATTTATACCAAGAGCTTTTCACGGCGAACCATACCGATTTTTTAGGAACTGCGCTAATGGCCTTAGTTTTACTGCTGGGTGGCTTATTATTCCGTTGGTCAGCCTATGCAGATCTCAAAGCCATCAACCGGTATCAACATTATTTGAAGCAACAATCGATAGAGCAACAACAAGAATTGCGCCGTGAAACTTGGTTGAAAGCGGCTGAACAAGGTAAAACAGAATTAGATCAAAAACTTAATCACAAGGAGTGAATGAACATGACCACTGTTATCTTAGCTGAAAAACCCAGTCAAGCCCGTTCATACGTCCAAGCCTTTCAAAAGAGCACAAAAAAACAGGGTTACTATACGGTTAGTGACCCTGTTTTGCCCGCAAATACGCTTGTGACGTATGGTCTCGGACATTTAGTTGAACTGGCCACACCGGATAAATACGATCAGAAATACCAGCAATGGACCCTATCTAATTTACCGATTTTCCCCAACAAATACAAGTTTGTGGTGTCAGCTAGTAAAAAAGATCAATTCAAGGTCGTCAAAGACCTGTTAACGAAGGCCGATACCATTATTGTTGCCACCGATAGTGGCCGAGAGGGTTCTAATATTGCCTGGTCGATCATGAGCCAAGCCCAGATTGACGTTAAAAAGAAGACCATTAAGCGGCTATGGTTGAATAGTTTGGAAAAAGACGCCATTATTACCGGCTTTAAAAATCTTGGTGACTGGCACAAAGACTATTTGGCGTATAAAGAAGCACAAACCCGTCAAATTAGTGATTGGTTGATCGGTATGAATGGTAGTCCCTTATATACTTTATTGTTGAGGAAAAATGGGGTGCGTGGGGTGTACTCAATTGGTCGCGTGCAGACGCCAACCTTGTATATGGTCTATCAAAGAGACCAGGCAATCAAAAACTTTAAGCCGGAACCCTATTTTGAACTAAATGCTGAAATTTTAGCCAATCAGCAAAAATTCTTCGCAAAATTAGACCCCTATCAGCGATTTAAAGACGAAACAGGGCTAATAACATTCATGCAAGCTAAACACGTTCAGAAAGGCTCACAGGCCGGTTTAATCAAGGACGTCCAAAAGCAAGGCAAAAAACGAGCTAGTCCCCAACTATTCTCGCTATCTAGTCTCCAAAGTGCCATGAATAAACGTTATCACGCCAGCGCCAGCCAAACCTTAGCGGCTATTCAAAGCTTATACGAAGACAAACTGCTCAGTTATCCCCGCACCGATTGTGCTTATATCACTGATGAAGAATTTGATTATTTAGTGGCTAATCTGACGCAGTATCTGGGTTTGGTATCTAAGCCAGTCGCTTTAACCAATACCACCCCAAATAAACGTTACGTCAATGGGAAAAAGGTTGAAGAACATTACGCCATTATCATGACTAAAGCTGTGCCGACTAAAGAGAAACTAGCCAGCTTACCTAAATTACAGCAACAAGTCTATGACTTGGTTTTAAGAACGACGTTAGCGATGTTTGCTGATCCGTACGAGTACGAGGAAACCACCATTATCACCCAAGTTGGTGCCGCCAATTTTAAAGCAACCGGTAAGGTCCCAACTAAGCAAGGCTGGTAAGCTTTATTTGATGATCACAAAGCCGACCAGCAAGAAACAGCCACCTTACCACTCGTTCATCAGGGCGATCAGGTTAAAGCAAATCTGCAAACACCGCAAAAAGAAACGACACCACCGGTGCCCTTTACCGAAGGTACCTTAATTACGGCAATGAAGACGGCCGGTAAAACACTTGATGATGAAGAAGCCCAAGCGATTCTTAAAGATGTGCAAGGCATTGGAACGAGTGCAACCCGGGCAAATGTGCTGGAAGTGTTAAAGAAGCGCGGCTATTTAGTTACTGAAAAGAACAAGCTCCACGTCAGTGAAGCGGGGATTACTTTATGTAAAGCGGTTGAACTCGAACCCTTGTTAACTAGCCCAGAGATGACAGCAAAATGGGAGCAAGCGTTACAACAAATCAGTACCGAAGAACGCACCCCGGATAACTTTTTGAACCAAATCAAAAAGTTCGTGGCAAAATTGATTGCTGATGTTCCCACGCAATTGACTGGCAGTGCAGCCATTAAGCAACAAATCGATCACCAACAGCAAGCCCAAAAAGCCGCCGAAGTATTCTTAGAAACACCGCAAGCCACCGTGTTAAATAAACAAAAGTTTTACATTGTAAAGCCTACGCAAGGCGAAGACTTTACCCTGCCCAAGAAATGGAGCAGTAAGGCCCTCGGTAAGACCGCAATTAAAGCGTTGGTCACCAAGGGAGAAACCAGCAAATTAAAGGGTTTCAAGAGTAAAAAAGGAAAGTCGTTTGACGCCAAGTTAAAGCTTGAGGGCCATAAATTAAGTTTTGATTTTGATTAGAACCTGCCTACCGCCCTTCACGTTGTTCCGGTTGGTGAACCCGTTGTTTAGGTTCACTTTGACAACCCCCAAAGCAAACCTAAACAACGGGTGAGATTAGCAAAGCAAAGGAGATCATGAAATGGATAACGAATTAACAGTCATTGGGAGTGAATTACCGGTTTTGCAGACTAAAGGAACCTACAAGTATTTAAAAGAAATTACTGGTAACGGGGCCTATTATCAAGTGGCCTGGCAAAAATTAGCCGATGGCTACGTTGCCCTTTATGGCACGACCCCGATTCAAATAAGATCATTGCCAACATTGAATGATATTTTTGAAGATGAGGAGGGTTAAAAAATGCCAAGTAAAGCAGATGTTAAAGCCTGGAAATCACAATTAGTTGCCCAGGCTGAACAACAAATCCTAAAATTAACCGATAGTGACCAATTTAAAAGGTACCTCAATACCCTGGCTAAATTTCATCATTATAGCGTCAGAAACATTGATTTAATTTATGCGCAAAATCCTCAAGCCACTCAAGTCGCCGGTTTTAAGCAATGGCAGACGGCTTTTAACCGCACCGTCGACCGGGGCGCAAAAGCGATTCGGATTGCGGCCCCAATTATTAAGAAGTTAACACCAGCCGAGCAAAAGCGCCTTGATACCACCGATGATCGGGCTATTGTCGGTTATCGTTATCTACCAGTCTTTGATGTGTCACAAACTAGCGGTGAACCAGTGTTAAGTGCTAAAGATTTTGTCAAAGAAAACTTGGCTGATCATCAGAATGTAACGAGCTTGTATAACGCGTTCAAAGATTATTTAAACCAGCAACCCGACCTTAAAGTCAGTGAAGTGCCTTTAGCGACGCTAAATGGGGCTAAGGGGTATTTTCAACCTAGCACTAGTGAAATCGTTATTGGTGGCGATGAGCCCGACAATGCTTTGAAACTAAAGACTTTATATCACGAATATGCACATAGCCAGCTACACGGGTTAAAATCAGCCTTTAAAGATCGGCCACGAGCCTATCAGGAAACCCAGGCCGAGGCGGTTGCATATGTCGCCATGCAAAACATTGGCGTTGATACCAGTAAATATTCACTCGGTTATGTGGCTACCTGGGCGAAAGATAAAGCCGTGATCCATAGTGCTTTAAGTGAAATCCAGCAAGTTAGCAACAAAGTGATTGAGCTTAGTGACGGGTTAACCAAACAATTAGGCTTACAAGAAGCCCAAAAAGATCCTGAGCATGATTTAAAAAAGCTATCAGCCCAGGATCTTAATAAGTCCTATCAAGGCTTGCAACTGCAAGTTAAGCAATCAACTAATCCACAACAAAAATCAGAATTAAAAAATCAATTAACCGATGTGCACCAGGAAATTAGTGATCGAACGCAAAAGCAGCTACAAGCATTTGCTAAACAGAATCCGAAAATCAAACAACCTGATCCTGAATCTGATCAAAGTCTGAAACGTTAGCCAGTTTTTAAAGGGCATGCTATAATAAAGACAGAAAAAGGAAGCCCCGCTGGAACAGGACTTCCCATACAAGCCGCTTTAAAGGCGGTGGCCTAGATTACAAAACTACATTGTCGCCCTGTAACCGACCAAAGTTACGCAGGGCGGCTTTTTTATTTGTTCCTTTTGTCGATGTATGTTAGCAACGCCAAAATAAACATTGCAAACAGCAACATCAACGAGAGTGTCTGGAAGACGCTCATTGACTGTGAAACCTTTCTGAAGATTATTCCATGTTCCCATGGGCCTCACCTCTCAAGGGAAAAGACAGCCACCGCCCTTAAAACTTTAGAGTCCTAATATACTTGACTTTACGTAGAATCCACACCCGTAATTCGAAACAATTTTTTTGCAAGTAACCAATTCTCTGATGCCACTATAACACCTCTATATAAACAAAAAAGATATCCTATTTTTTCAAAAAAGTATTTTAATAAGATGTGAAATTGTGTCACTCTCTAAAATAATCATCATGCCTAATCCAATATAAATAATTGCCATAATCCAATTACCAAATTTATCTAACAATTTCTTAACAATCTTCACACGCGAAAATTTATCACCCAAATAGACAAGTATGAAGATACAGAATGTAAAAACAATAAACGTCGTTATTAGTTGTTCGATTGTTAACGATACAAAGTAAGGCACAAAAAGTCCAATGTTATCAGAGCCACAAGATGCAACGGTGATTAAAGCAACCGTTGCGATCAAATTTTTGTCTTTTCGCTGTTCGATTTTTTCATCAACCTCAGCGGCTTCATCTTCGTCACTCAGGATATATTTAATCCCAAAGCCAATCGGTATTAAACCTAAAAATCCAAGAATCCACTTAGCAGGCACATAGTGAAGTACTAACGCAAAAAAAAGACTGATTGCTATCAATGTGTATGAACCTAAAAATTGACCAATATAAATTTGTTGCTTATGTTTTGTTGACCGATATTTTGAAAATAATAACATCAGAATAACTAATAAATCAATCGCGGTGGAGGCGTATAGCACAATACCAGTTATAATGGTTTTAATCATAGCAACATCCCATTTCACATATTTATTAACCCGTAATTTTACCTGTGTCTTCTGCTAAACACCAAGCACGTTCTAATAGAATAGCAGTACATTCATCAATAATTTCATAGTTGATGAAATTTCCATCACGTTCAGTTTTCACAATTTTTTGATCAACTAATCGCTGCAACTGGTTAGAAATAGCTGCAGTTTTCATATTAAGCCTAGCCGCAATCTTGCCAACTGATATTTTAGGCTCGCGCGTTAAACAATGTAAAATTCTTAATCTTGTATCATTGGATAGAACTTTAAAAAGTAAGACGATCTCACTTGCGTTCTCTTCACTCAGTAAATCACGGCTAGCTAATTCTGGTTTATCCGGACAACAGTCTACTTTTATCATGCGTATCCTCCTTGTAATACAATTATGTGACGACCAACTATTACATTATATCATGTAATAGTTTAATGGTGAACCATATTTTACACTTAATATTAGTAATTGAAACTCCATCACAAAAATAACTAGGTTATAAAACGCCAACATCCAGTTGACGCTTAAAATATAAGCTTCAACTGGATGTTGGAATATTTTAAATAAGGCAGATTGCAAGAAAACTTCTTGCTTGGTCTATTATACAGAAAACTTGTATAGGAAGAAATATTTCTTGTAACCAGTGTGTATTTTTTGCTTTAGAATGATTGAAATTTGTTTGATTAAAAAGCAATAGCTATGTAGTTGCTTGGACATTAAAGTAGGAGTGATATTTATGATAAAAGAAACACCAAGAAACATTGAAGAGTTGAAAAAGAAAGCAAATAATAAAAACAGTTGGCGTGAACGTTTGTCTGCTGTAAATGTTTTAAAAGAATATGATTGCAAGCAGTCTAAAGATATACTTGCTAGACTTGCTATAAATGACCCAGTGTTTAAAGTGAAAGAAACGGCGTTTCGTGCTGCTCAAGCATTAGGCGTAACCAGTCATGGAAATCCTATTTATTTAGGTAAAGGAAAGAAGGGAAATCTGGTTAAGGGGATTAATAAAAAACTTGAAAAGGTTAGAAATTCATTGCCAGATGATTATTCGTTCGAAGATTTTAAGAGTGAATTTCAAAAAAAATATCCAAGCGCATATGATGTTTATGAGGGTACTAAAAAAGATTTTGATGGTTGGCTTAAAAAATCAGAAGCAAATTTACCCCATAGAAAATAAAGAGAGTAAGACAGATTAAACGAATATTGATACGTATAGTTTATCTTTATATACAAAGAAAAATATACCCTTTATGGGTATGGTATGTAAGTCAAGTTTTGCTGTGAAAACACTGCGTTTATTTATTAGAAAATAAATCCTGTTGACATTTAAGTTGACATTTAATTGGACTCGTAGTTTAGTATACCTTAAGGGGTATATTGAGATGTTTTAATAAGACATGTGGTATTAAGTCAATAGATTAATTTTACCAATGTCCAAACTTAAGAGGTGGTAAGAGCTAAAAATGATGCACTTAAATAAACCTCGAAGATTTTATTTTTAAAATCTTGAGAAGAGATAATAGGTGTTAAATTCGTTTATTCACCTATACCATTTCCTCCTTTCGATAGATTTGATGATCGCGGAGTAGTTTATCGATCACCCTGACTAATTTTCGTGCGGTAAGTGCGAGGGCGCGTTTTCTTGGTGTTCTGGCAACTTCATGTTGTTTCTTGGTAAAGTAACGATTAAAGGTTTCATCATAGCGAATTATCGAATTGGTAGCTTCAATTAGATAATACCGAAGGTAAACATCACCCGAATGAGTCATTCGAGTTACTTGACCAGTAAAGTTGCCAGACTGATATTGTTTCCATGTTAATCCAGCATATTTTGCTAATTTAGCTTGATTGTCAAAGCGATCAATTTGACCAATTTCTGCGATGATACCAGCAGAATACACTGGCCCAATACCAGGAATTGATTGCAGGATTGCAGCTTCAGGAATGACAGTCATCATTTTGGTGATTTCATCATCCAGCTGCTTAATTAATTTGGTAAATGTTTTGATCTCTGAAGTGTAAATTGATAGCACAATATCGACGGAATTTTGCATTACTTTACCCAATCGGTAAGAACCACGGACGGCCTTTTTAATGGCTTTCGCTAACTTTTGTGGGTCTGCGAAACGTCCATGTCCTTGCTTATTAAGGTAAGCCGCTAAATCTTCTACCGGGATGGCATTGAGATCATCAATGGTGAATTCATCAGACAATAAATTCATCATCGTAGCACCAAAAATTGAGGTGTCTAGCTTATCAACTACGAGTTTATTAAGCTTATAATAAAGATTTTCGATGAAGTGCTGCTTAGATTCAGTTAGATTAGCTGCTAGTTGGAATCGTGAACGGGTTAAACGTTGTAAGGCAATGTACTGTTCCTCTTTTACGATTCCTACGGAATAGCGTTCTAAGCGCAGAAAATCGGCAATGTAAAAAGCATCAATCGTATCATTTTTATTTTCTTCAAAAATATTTTTAAATCGTTTAACTTCAGTGGGATTTAAAACGACTGTCTCTAAGTTAAACTGATTTAAATCATCGTCTAGTTGGAAAAACATCGCCGGATGAAAGCTATAGATGGAAGTCGATTCCATACCGATGACAATTTTTTCATAATGGTTTTGTTGGTTCAGAGTTAAGATTTTTTGTTTCAATTCAGATATGCCATTCAAGTCATTTAAAACAGAACCAGAAAAAAGTAATTCTTGAGCTGTTTGTGAAGACATAATGGCGACTTGTAAATCTTTGGAGCTTACATCAATACCGACAAATAATTTCATTGGTTGGCCTCCTTTCATTTAAATTGTCTGGTCTTAAGTTGGACACTGCATGATAGCCCCTAATTACAATCTCTAAGTACATCCTCGCAATATTAGTACTCATGGGTTATTTAATTCAAAGCTACGCTAATTCTACTCAAATTAGTTGAATTGAATAATCGGTACAGCATGTGGTTGGTACTATAGAACATTGCCTGGGCGGCAGCCTTAGAGAGTAGTTTAACTACAGGAGGAAATAACCTATACCAGTTGACCAATGCCAATGACAATTAGAGGTTATCATGCGGTGTCCAACAATGAAACAATTATTTACAGAATGTTGAATGACTATATTTATATAATACGAGGGGGAAATAGTATGTTTAAATTTTTTAATACAGTAGCAAGCATTTCAGTAACTGAGTTGCAAGAAAAAATGAAAGGCACAATTCATTTACTTGATGTACGCACACCAAATGAGTACCGGTCAGGGCATATATCGAAAGCTAAAAACGTTCCGCTAAATAAGGTCGATGGCTATAAAGGAAGTTTGACTGAGGAAGTTTATGTGATTTGTCAATCTGGGATGCGCAGTAAAAAAGCCGCAAAAATATTACAAAAAAAAGGCTATAGCGTAGTAAATATTCGTGGTGGCATGAGCCAATGGACCGGTCAAATAAGAGGAGGAAAATAATTATGACAAAAATTATTATCGTAGGTGGAGTCGCTGGAGGAATGTCAGCTGCGACTAGATTACGTCGATTAATGGAAGATGCTGAAATTGTTGTTTTAGAAAAGGGGCCATTTGTTTCATTTGCCAATTGTGGATTACCCTACTATGTATCTGGAGAAATTGAAGCGAGAGAAAGTTTATTAGTTCAAACACCAGAGGCTTTACGTGCACGTTTTAATTTAGATGTGAGACCACATCATGAAGTGATAGCAATCAATCCCGTGGATAAAACGGTCACAATTAAACACAGTGGTCAAATAACGACAGAATCTTATGATAAGTTGATTCTATCCCCAGGAGCCAAACCATTTATTCCACCGATTATTGGATTAGCCGAAGCAACGAATGTTTACAGTTTAAGAAATGTACCAGATTTGGATAAAATCATGACTAACATAGATCAGGAAAATCCTAAAAAAGCAATTGTGGTCGGTGCTGGATTCATTGGGTTAGAAATGGCAGAAAATTTAAAAAAACGTGGCTTGGAAGTAGCTCTTATTGAAAAAGCCCCTCATGTTTTGCCTCCGTTAGATGAAGAAATGGCTGCTTTTGTTAAAAATGAATTAGTTAGCAAAGGAGTAGAAGTGATTACTTCTCAATCGGCTGCAGAATTTAGAAATCAAGGAAAATTAGTTATTTTAGAAGATGGAACTGAGTTGCAATCAGATTTAACTATTTTGTCAGTAGGAGTTCAACCTGAAAATACTTTAGCAAAAGATGCAGGAATCAAATTAGGATTACGTGGAGGAATTTTGGTTGATAATAATTATCAAACGAATCTTTCAGATATTTATGCAGTAGGAGACGCGATTTTAGTCAAGCAACAAATCACTGGTGAAGATGCCCTTATTTCTTTGGCTTCTCCAGCTAACCGACAAGGCAGACAGGTAGCAGATGTTATTGCTGGATTGAATCGCAAAAATAAAGGAAGTATTGGTACGGCAATTGTTCGTGTATTTGGTTTGAGTGCTGCTTCCACAGGGTTAAGTGAACGTGTTGCTAGACTGGCTGGACTTGATGTGGCAGTTGTTCATATCTCTGGAAAAGATCATGCAGGTTACTATCCTGGAGCGACAGAAATAGTTTTAAAATTAATGTATAATCCCAAAACGGGTGAAATTTATGGCGCTCAAGGAATTGGTGAAAAAGGGGTTGATAAGCGTATCGATATTCTAGCTACAGCGATTAAAGGCGGGCTTACTGTTTTTGATTTACCTGAATTAGAATTTTCTTATGCACCACCATTTGGAGCTGCAAAAGATCCGGTCAATATGATTGGGTATGTCGCTTTAAATCAGATTGAAGGATTAAGTAACACGATCCAATGGCATGAATTGACAGACGAACTCGCTAAAGGAAAGATCTTATTGGATGTTCGAGAAGAAAGCGAATTAGCCAATGGGCGTTTTAAAGAAGCAATTAATATTCCGCTAAATGATTTACGATGCCGTGTTTCTGAATTAGATCCAACAAAGGAATATATCATAAGTTGTCATAGTGGTTTGAGAAGTTATGTCGGCGAGAGAATTTTAAAACAAGCTGGATTTAAAGTAGAAAACTTAGATGGTGCATTTTCTTTATATAAAGCAGTGAGATTGGAGGATGTAGACTATGTTTAGTTCAATTGGTGTAGATGAATTTTATCAAAAGTCCAAAACAGAATCATTGACAATTGTTGATGTTAGAGAAGCCGATGAGTTTGAAAGAGGGCATATTCCATCCGCTAAAGCTCTTCCTTTAAGCGGATTAGAACAACATATCGATCAGTTAAATAAAGATGAAAAATACTATGTTATATGTCAATCTGGCAGACGTTCAGCAATGGCCTGTGATTTTTTAAGTAGTGAAGGATATAAAGTAGTCAATGTAATGGGGGGGATGTCAGCGTGGAAAGGAGAATTAACCTATGGGGACTTGTGATAAAAGTATTCTGAATCGTTTAACGCGCGCAGAAGGTCAAATGCGTGGGATTCAGAAAATGATTGAAGAAGAAAAAGAATGTATTGATGTAATCACCCAATTAAGTGCTGTTAGATCGAGTGTTGACCGGATTATGGGAATAATTGTTGCTGAAAATTTGAAGTCGTGTTTAGATAATCCGGAATTAGATTCAGATAAACAATCACAGAAAGTGGAGCAAGCTATTAATATGATCATCAAAAAATAAGGATGGAAAAACATATGGAAGAATTAAATGGTGCTTTACCTTTTAATGC
>NZ_AZGJ01000057.1 GCF_001436395.1 Secundilactobacillus malefermentans DSM 5705 = KCTC 3548
CAACAGGAAAAAGTATAGAACCGTTTTTGTTTTACACAAATTAGTTTTCACTCTTTAAATCTTCAATTTCAGGCACTCTAAATTCTTTTCGTTCCAATGCTTTAACGATGCGATCGAGTTTTTCCTCGTCAACGTCAGCGGGGAGGGTGAACATCGTTCGGTGAACAAGTTCGCCTTCTTGAGCATCAAGCGAAATGACACTCGCAATTGACGTATATTTAGTGATGATTTTGGACATTGACGACAAGTCGCCACGTTCTCCAGCAGAGACAACAGTTAAAACGTATGAGCCCACATTGACGTTCCATGATTGAGAAAGCATATCCATCAAACGAGTATGAGTTAGAATTCCGTAAAAATTGTTGTTTGCATCAAGGACCGCAATATAGGGTAGGTCTTTGATTGAGAAGAATACATTAAAGAAAGCAGCATTGACTGAAATAAATTTCGTGGCATTTTTCAACAATGACGTGACAGGAAGCTTCATGTCACCTCCACGAGATTTATGACGGTAAATGTGCATCTTATAAATATTTCCTCTAAAAATTTGACCTGTTTCATCGAGAATTGGCACACAACGATAGCCTGAATCTTCAAGAACTTTTAACGCATCTTCTAGCGTTACGTCTTCTTTAACTGTCGTTAGCCGTTCCTTTGGTTTAACGAGGGATTTTAAAAGCATATGACAATTGCCTCCTTAATTAGAATTTTCTAATAATCTAAGAATATCATAACACACCCAGCGAATAAGTGGAATAAAATGCGAAGAGTTCTTGTAAATTGGCGGTTAAGAGATTATTGTTAAAATCATAAATGTGGTAGACTTTGAATAAAATAAGATGAAGATTGGAGATGTGAGTTATTTGCACGAAATTGGCATTCTTTGCCTAATCCTAATTGCAACGACGACGATCAGTCACTTTTTTACGCGGTTTAAGATTCCAGCTGTGGTTGGGCAATTACTAATTGGTATTTTATTGGGTCCCGCATTAATTGGCTGGATTCAGCCAAGTGAATTTATCAGTCTCTTTTCAGAAATTGGTGTCATCATTCTCATGTTTACGGCAGGTCTTGAAAGTAATTTATCACTGCTAAAAAAGTATTTTAAACCGAGCCTGATGGTTGCAATATTGGGCGTTGTTTTTCCGGTCGCTGCCATTTATTTGTTTAGTTTACTATTCCATATTGGTCAAAGTGAAAGCATCTTTATTGGGGTAATTTTTGCCGCAACATCCGTTTCAATTTCGGTTGCTGTGCTTAAAGAGTTGAATGGTCTAACTGGCAAAGTTGGTGCAACAATCCTAGGAGCCGCCGTTGTCGATGACGTTTTGGCGGTTGTTATTTTGAGTGTGATGACTAGTTTGGGCTCGAATCAGGCTGGCACAGGGCTATTATTGAAAAGCGTTGAACAAATCGCATATTTTATTGCAATTTACTTTATTGTAAAGTTCTGTGCGCCATTTATTGCCAAATTAGGACTTAAATTATTCGTCCCGATGAGTGAAACAATCGTGGCTTTAATTTTGTGCTTTGGAATGGCTTATATCGCAGATCTAGTAGGTTTAAGTTCGGTTGTAGGGGCGTTCTTTGCTGGAATCGCCATTTCCCAAACCCGAGTCAAAAATTTGGTTAAGCAGAGTATTGAATCAATTGGGGAAGCCATCTTTATTCCGGTGTTCTTTGTTAGTATCGGATTAAGCATCTCGTTTAATGGATTAGTCGGTCAAATCGGATTTATTTTGATATTGACCATATTGGCCATTTTAACAAAATTATTAGGTGCTGGAATGGGTGCCAAATTAAGTGGATATACGCTTCCTGAATCTTATATCGTAGGGGCGGGCATGGTTTCTCGAGGAGAAATGGCATTAATAATTGCACAGATTGGATTTGAGTCCAAGCTGATCGGCAGCACGTATTATGCCTCCATCATTACCGTTATTATTCTGACAACCATTGTTGCACCGTTTTTATTGAAGCACGCGTTTTCAATTCAAAAAAGGTCGATTAATCCGACCCAAAAATAAAAGCAGAATGCCAACTGGGCATTCTGCTTTTTACTTAGAAAATGATGACTGGGGTTCCAATTGAGACGTATTTATAAACTTTGCCCATGACGGACGGTGGTGTATTAACACAGCCATGAGAGCCATGCGTTAAGTACCAGGTTCCACCATATTTAGGTTGCCACGAGGAATCGTGAATTCCGACGCCAGTATCATCAACGGGCATCCAGTAACTAACCTTCGATGCGTATTTAGAGCCATCATCGTTGTAACCACGCAATGTGGCGTTACGTTGTTTATTCCAAACGTACCAAACACCGGATGGGGTTGTTCCTTTTTTAGGTTTTCCAGTCACAACTGCGGTTGAAACAACGACCTTACCATTTTTGTAGACCCACATATGTTGATTCTTCTTATCAACTTCAACGTAGGAATTACCAATATCCGAGCCGTTTTTATGGTAGCCACTGCCTTGAATAATCGGTGTTCTAGAAATGGTTTTGCCAGCTAAGATTAGCTTTGAAAGTGCCTTTGCCTCGGAACTGGTTTTAATACTCCAACCATATAAGCCAGCTTTAACTTTCACAGTTCCTCGTTTTGTTGATTTGAAGGAACGGGTTTTGGTAATGGTTGCGTATTTTGAGTTTAGAGATTTTAGATACGTCACTAGTTTAGCTTGATTGATACTAATTTTATCGTTATCAAAAGTTATCCACGTTGAAATCTGTGATTTGGGAACGACAATCGTATGACCAGCTAGGTAGTAAGTAATTGAAATTTCAGATAATTTAGTTGCCTGCGTTTTTGCCTCTTTAAGTTTCTGTGATTTGGATGTCACAGTGGGCTTAACGTAAGCATCGTTCAAATTAATTGACGTTTTACCAGATTGAAAGGCCGTCAATATGACGTGACTCAAACGGCTTTTGCTAATTTGAGTACCTTGCAATTCTTTATTAATTGAAAATTTATCATCTTTATAAACTAAGTTCGCATTTTTGGTTGCCACTCGATTTTGACTCGTTTTAGAGATAATTGAATTTGTTAGTTTGTTCATTGTTGCTTCGTTGACTGAATCCATCGAAACGTTGCTAGAAGTTGCCTCAACGGATTTTGTGTGAAATGGCCAAGCCCAAGTATTTTGATTTTTCAGTGCTAGGGCAAGGGCCTTTTTTGTGTGAGGAATGATTCCTGCACTCTGGGCCGAAAATTGACCAACCGATTTTTTGTTTTCGGAAATCGTGAATTTACGATTAGAAAGGGCTGTATTGACGGCTTTTGTTGCTTCCCCAATCGTTTTTCCACCAATATCAATTCCAGAGAAAGTGGTATTACTCATGAATATACCTTTGTTTTGATAGTGAATTGCTTTTCCAGCGTAGATCCCGCCGACCGCAATAACTGCGATTCCAAGAGCGGCGATCCATATTTTCTTGAGTTTCATTTTTGAACCTCCTACAGTCGTGTTCTCTTTTTACACTACTGCAATTATAGACAGAAAACAAATTGGGATGCAAAACTAAAGCGTTATTTAAGAAAGGATGGCGCAAATCAAATCTTACTGAGAATAAAAAGGTACGACAAAATAAAAAGACTTGATGCTGTAATCACATCAAGTCTTAAAATTAAAAATTAAATTAGTTGTTTAAAGCATCCATACCGTCTTTAGTAACCTTTTTCAAAGTTTCTGCAGAAGCAGCCATTTGTGCTTTTTCGTTGTCGCTCAATGGAACTTCGACAACGCTGGCAATACCATCGGCGTTGATGATAGCTGGAGTACCGATGAAAACATCAGATAAACCGTATTCGCCATCAAGTGGAGCGCCAACAGGTAATACTGCATTTTCGTTACGAAGAATAGCTTTAGAAATACGCATAAGGGCAGTTGCAACACCGTAGTAAGTCGCGCCTTTACGGTTGATGATTTCGTAAGCTTTATGACGAGTTTCGTCTTCAATCTTAAGTAATTCATCATCTGAAATGCCGTTTTCCTTAGCAATGGCACGTAATGGCTTTGAGCCAATAGTAGCTTCATCGTAAGCAGCAAATTCAGAGTCACCATGTTCACCCATGATGTATGCTTCAACGCTACGTGGGTCAACGCTAAGTTTCTTAGCAAGAGCCACACGTAAACGTGAAGTATCAAGCGATGTACCTGAACCGATAACCTTGTTCTTTGGGAATCCTGAGAATTTCCAAGTAGCATAAGTTAAGATATCAACAGGGTTTGCGGCAACAAGGAAGATGCCATCGAATCCTGAATCAACGATAGGTTTAACAATCGTTGATAAAATCTTAAGGTTCTTGTTAACAAGGTCAAGACGAGTTTCGCCTGGTTTTTGAGGAGCACCAGCAGTAATAACAACTAGATCAGCATCCGTAGCGTCGCTGTACTCACCTGAGTAGACGTTCTTTGGAGCAGTGAAAACTTGCGCATCTTCAAGATCAAGTGCGTCACCTTCAGTACGTTCCTTTACAACATCAACAATGACAAGCTCTTCAGCTAAACCTTGTTGCATCATGGCGTATGCGTATGCAGAACCTACAGCACCGTCACCGACAAGCATTACTTTTTGAAACTTCTTAGCATTTGTCAAAAAAGTTCAACTCCTTAGTATGTTTTGTAACCAGTCATAATTGTATCATGAATTATAATTTTTTCACGTAATTTCTACTATAATATTCGTTTACTCTAATTATTGGGAATAAAGGGTGATTTATGCTATACTTTTCTAGCATTTAAAGCTATTCGCCGCTGAACAATTATCTTGTTCGGCCGTTTTTGCATGGCTAAATATGAGAAGGTAGGCACTTACTAAATGAAAATGATTATTGGATTGGGGAATATTGGTCCTCAATATAAAAAAACACGTCATAATACAGGGTTTATGGTGGTTGATTCTTTTGCCGAAAAGAACAATCTGACTTTTACAACTAGAAAAATGGAAGCCAAGTTAGCTTCTGGATTTATTAATGGTGAAAAAGTGTTATTAGTTAAGCCGACGACCTTCATGAACGAGTCGGGAAGGGCAGTTAGACCGTTAATGGATTTTTACAAATTAACGCCCGAGGATATTATTGTTGTTCATGATGACATGGATCTCCCACTTGGGAAAATCCGGTTACGGCAAAAAGGATCTGCCGGAGGACATAATGGTATTCGGAGTTTAATTTCGCACGTTGGTACAGAGAATTTTAAACGCATTCGAGTTGGCGTTGAGCATCCAGCAAAATCAACGGTGGTCGATTATGTTCTTGGCAAATTTACCAAGGAGCAACAGCCCCTATTTGACGAAGGCAAGGATGAGGCGATTGGGGCACTTGAGGACTGGATTTCTGGAAAATCATTTAGTGACCTAATGAATGCCTATAACTAGGAAAGAACGGGAGAAATAGATTGAACATTGAAGAGTTGATGATTGAGACCCCCGAATATCAACAAATTCGTTCTCAAATAAAACCGAACACCCGACAACTCATAACTGGCATTTCGGGATCTGCGCGAACGTTGTTTATTAAGTCAATGTTGGCTGACTTATCAAAACCAATTTTATTGGTAACTGATACACTTTTTCATGCTGACCAATTGGTGGATGATTTGAGCAACGTTTTGGCGGACGACCAATTATTTGAATTTCCTGTTGAAGAGATGCTGGCAGCTGAGGTTGCAACCAGTTCTCCCGACTATCGGGCACAACGGATAAATGCATTAAAGGCACTGATCGATGGGAAACCAATCGTTGTCGTCGTTGCAGTTTCGGGAGTTAAACGGTATTTACCTAATTTAACGGATTTTAAATCTAATATTTTAACGATTAAAGTCGGCGAAGAATATGATTTGGAAGTGTTGCAAAAGAGTTTAAATCAAATGGGCTACCTGCACCAAAAACTGGTGGATGCGCCTGGAGACTTTGCTGTTCGAGGCTCAATCGTTGATGTTTATCCCCTCAATGCGGAGAATCCAATTCGAATTGACTTCTTTGATACTGAAGTCGATTCAATGCGCCAATTTGATTCAACAAATCAACGCAGTATTGAAAACGTTGACGAAGTGACACTTTTGCCCGCAACGGATTTGTTGATACCAAACGAGAAGCGTCCGATAGCAGCCCAGAAGTTGCAAGCTGCTTTGGATAAAGCACTGAAAGATAAAACAAATGATGAGCAAAAGGATCAACTAGAAAAATATATTAGTCCATTAATTGATGAGGTTAACAATGGGAGTACAGATCCCGAGCTTCTTATATTTGCGGACTACCTTTTTGATGGACGAACCTCAGTTATTGATTATCTTTCAAACGAGGGTGTCATGCTTTTTGATGACTACACCCGTTTGGTGGAAGCTGATCAACAATTAGAGGAAGATGAAGCAAGTTGGGTCACTGATAAACTTAAGAGTCAGCAGGTCTTTATCAATCAGCAATTTGAAATTCCTTTAAAGGATGCACTAAAAACTGACGAGCACGCCAAAATTTTCATGGCGCTTTTTCAGAAGGGAATGGGAAACCTTCGCTTTGATCAATTAACGGCCTGGCAGACGCGGGCAATGCAACGATTCTTTGGTCAAATGCCCCTGCTGAAAGCCGAGTTGGACCGTTGGCATAAGCTGAAACAAACGGTTGTGATCATGGTTAAAGATGAAGCACGTTTAAACAAAGTTACGGCAACTTTACAAGACTTTAAGATGCAAGCAACGCTGACCGGGAGCAACAATTTGCAAAAAGGGGCCGTCCAACTCATTACGGATCAATTACAAACCGGTTTTGAATTACCAAGTGCCGGATTAGTGGTTATTACAGAATCTGAAATGTTTAAAAAGGTGACCAAGCATCGAAGACGACGTCAAACGCTTGCGAATGCGGAAAGACTTAAGAGTTATACGGATTTGAAGCCGGGTGATTACGTTGTTCACGTTAATCATGGGATTGGCCGATTTGAAGGGATGCAAACACTCGAAGTTGACGGTGTTCATCAGGATTATATGACAATTGATTACCAAAAAAATGCCAAAATCTTTATTCCCGTTACGCAGTTAAATTTGATTCAAAAATTCGTTTCATCAGAAGATAAAAAACCACGAGTCAACAAGCTCGGTGGTTCAGAATGGGCCAAAACTAAGAGTAAGGTCGCCTCAAAGATTGAAGACATTGCGGATGATTTAGTAGAATTGTATGCCAAACGAGAAGCGGAAAAAGGATTTGCCTTTCCACGAGACGATGCCTATCAAGAACAATTTGATAACGATTTCCCATATTCAGAGACACCGGACCAGTTGCGGAGTATTGAGGAAATAAAGCACGACATGGAACGAGTAAGACCAATGGATCGCTTATTGGTTGGGGATGTGGGTTACGGAAAAACGGAGGTTGCCTTACGAGCTGCTTTTAAAGCAATTGAGGCCGGCAAGCAAGTTGCCTTTCTTGTTCCAACGACGATTCTAGCCCAACAACACTTTGATACAATGACGAACCGGTTTGAAGGATACCCAATTACGATTGGCATTCTTTCTCGTTTTCAAACAACGAAGGAAGTCAATCAAACCATTAAGGGGTTAGAAGATGGCACTGTGGATGTCGTCGTGGGTACCCATCGACTCTTATCCAAAGACGTTAAGTTTAAGGATTTAGGCCTCCTTTTAGTGGATGAAGAACAGCGCTTTGGCGTTAAACACAAAGAACGAATCAAGGAGATTCGGTCAGATGTGGATGTTCTGACGCTAACGGCAACACCAATTCCTAGGACTTTGCACATGTCGATGCTGGGCGTAAGAGATTTATCCGTTATTGAGACGCCACCAGCTAACCGTTTCCCCATTCAAACCTATGTTATGGAGCAAAATGCGGGGGCCCTTCAAGATGGTATCCATCGAGAAATGCAGCGCGGGGGTCAAGTCTTCTATTTGCATAACCGAGTGAGTGATATTGAGAAAACTGTTAGTCAAATAAAAGCACTGGTTCCGGATGCAGAAGTGGCCTTCATTCATGGAAAAATGACCGAGGCTCAGTTAGAGGGCGTGCTTTATGATTTTGTCCGTGGTGAATACGATGTGCTTGTGACAACCACCATCATCGAAACCGGGATAGATATGCCAAACGTTAACACGTTATTTGTTGAAAATGCTGATCATATGGGACTGGCACAGTTATACCAATTACGAGGCCGAATTGGTCGAAGTAACCGGGTTGCATACGCCTACTTTATGTATCAACAAAATAAGGTGTTAACAGAAGTGAGTGAAAAACGCCTCGAAGCAATTAAAGATTTTACTGAGTTAGGCTCAGGATTTAAGATTGCCATGCGAGATTTATCAATTCGTGGCGCCGGAAACCTGCTAGGTAAGCAGCAACACGGCTTTATTGATTCAATTGGATATGATTTATATTCTCAAATGTTAGCTGATGCGGTAGCTAAAAAGCAGGGTAAGGCGAAGAAGGCCCGCTCAGACGCGACTTTGGAGCTTGGAATCGAAGCCTATCTGCCATCAACTTATATTGAAGATGAGCAACAAAAGATTGAAATGTACAAACGAATTCGTCAAGTTACTGATGATGAAGAGTATTACGAAATCGAAGATGACCTAATTGATCGATTTGGAGAATATCCGATGCCCGTGGCTAACTTGTTGAAGATTAGTCATCTTAAAATGCAGGCGGATGAGGCCCTCATTGAGAAGATTCGTCATCTTAACGATGGGTTGATTGTCACCCTGTCGCTTAAGGGGAGTCGACTGATTAGTGGCGAGGATATTTTTAAGGCGTTATCCAATACGAAATTAAAAGCAACGGTTGGCTTATCAAACGAAAAAATGATTGTTAAGCTTATCATTCAACCAAAGATGACTGAGGCAGATTGGTTAGCGCAGTTGATTGACTTTACAGTTGGATTAAGGAAATTAGTTTTGACTAATTCAGAAAGTAAGTAGGAATCTTATGAGTTCGAAGCAAGTAAACGGCTTAATGAAGGGCGCAGCGATTCTTTCTGCAACGACATTAATCGTTAAAATTCTGAGTGCGGTTTACCGAATTCCGTTCCAAAATATGGTGGGCGACGTTGGCTTTTATGTGTTCCAACAGGTCTATCCAATTTATGGACTTGCAGTGACATTGGCATTGAGTGGCTTACCAATTTTCATTTCAAGGGTTGTCGCTGAACAGTCTTCGAGTGAAGCACAAATTGGCACCATTAAACGGTTATTCAGAATTCTATTAATGGGATCAATCATTATTTTTGGAACACTAGAAATAGGTGCTCCCGGAATGGCAAATGCAATGGGGGATGAGCGGTTAGCACCCATTATTCGGATTACGTCTTGGCTGTTTTTGCTAGTTCCGTTTTTGGCAACTAGCAGAGGCTACTATCAGGGACGCCTTGAAATGCGGCCGACAGCTAATTCTCAATTAGTTGAACAAGTGGTGCGAGTTAGTCTAATTTTGATAGGGGCGTACGTTGCAACTAGTCAAAACTGGTCCGTTTACAAAATGGGATCGGTCGTCATGTTAAGTGCACCATTGGCTGGTTTAGCTGCAGCGCTTCTCCTTTGGAAAAAATTCTGGCCGGTCATGTTGAACCGAACGAGTCCTGAAATTGGTATTCCAACGAGACAACTACTTAAGCGACTGTTGACGGAGGGCATCGTCCTGACGTTGATTGCGGCAATGCTCGTTTTATTTCAGTTAGTTGATTCGTTTACCATCATTAGAGCGCTTCAATCTCATGGGTTAAATAAGGAAGCAGCTAAATCGGTCAAGGGAATTTATGACCGTGCTCAACCGCTTGTTCAATTAGGAATGGTATTTTCGGTTGCCCTTTCGACTGCGTTACTTCCAGGACTGGTGTCAGCAATTAAAGGTAAAAGAATGGTTGAATTTCAACGACTGAGCCACCTTTTTCAAAAATTGAGTTTTGCGTTATCTACGACGATTACGGTGGTGATGATTGCTGTATTGCCCGAAATGAATCGCTTTTTGTTCAGTGATTCTAAATTAAACGTGACCATTAGTTTTTATCTGCTTAATATTTGGTTGGCGTCCATGATTTTGATGCGAAACAGTCTGCTACAGAGTATGAATAAAAACCGAATAACCACTATTTCACTTATTGTTGGTATAACTGTTAAACTACTATTGAATAGTGTTGCGGTTGGATATTTTGGAATTCTAGGTGCTAGTTTGGTTACAAACCTTGGACTTGTCGTGGTCCTATTCCTAATGTCACTTGATCTTGTTGCGAAATTTTTTAACTTTTCGGCAAGTGGTATCAGGTTTCTAGGCAAACTATTGGTGAGCAATTTAGGAATGCTCGTGATGATTTTTCTTGTTAAAATGGTTGCTCATCACCTATGTGGGGATGTTTCATTTTCACGATTACAAGCACTCGGTGTCCTTGTATTGGGTGTCGGATTAGGAAGTGTTACATTTGGACTTGTGATTTATAAAAGTCGATTGCTAACGCTGAAGGAACTGATGTCAATTCCGTACGTGTCAAATTGGATTAAAAAAAGAAGAAATTAGGTGAATCATTGTGAGATTAGATAAATTTCTAAAAGTTTCTAGAATTATTAAGCGACGGACAGTTGCTAAAGAGATCGCCGATAAGGGCCGAATTTTGATTAATGAAAAAGTTGCCAAGTCGTCATCTGACGTTGCACCAAATGATAAATTAGTTATTAAGTTTGGAAACAAAACCTTAGAGATTCAAGTCCTTCAGTTGCTCGAAACAACGAAGAAAGACGATGCTGAAAAAATGTACAAAATTATTAGCGAAAGCTATGAGCATAACTATCGAAACGAATAGTTGGAAAGTGGCTGGGACAAAAGTCCT
>NZ_AZGJ01000058.1 GCF_001436395.1 Secundilactobacillus malefermentans DSM 5705 = KCTC 3548
CAATATTTGGGGTTCACTTCAAACTAGTCCTTTTTTCTCAATTGATGATTTGGAAAAAATAAAAGATCAAATGGTGCTTTCCTTTATTACAAGATGCACAGGGACTTCAATCACGCCTGATTGGGCTTCTTTGCTAGTTGTATTACTAATCAAATTCAGCAAGCTATCGCAAGCTTTTTTTGCAAGAATATCAGTGTTCTGCACAATCGTGGTAATCTTTGGTGAGGAAACGTCTGAAAAATAAGTTCCATCGAAGCCAATGACACTGAGTTGATTCGGAACTTTTATTCCAAGTTCATTTGCGGATTTGATCACCATATAAGCAACGTGATCGTTAATACCAAATACACCAGGAACTCCAGGTGAGCTGATCGCATTTTTAATGAATTGATTTAATTCTATGTTTCTAGCAATAAAATTATCGGAAGTGATGTTTAAAGATAATATCCGCGAATCGATATTTTTAATTTTAGCTTTCTTTAAAGTGTCCTTAAACGCACGAACACGAGCCAAAGTTGATGATGACTTTGTTTTCGTCATGACTAAGAAAGGACTCAGATTTTGCTTTAGCAGAAAGTTAGTTGCTAAAAGACCACCCTCATAGTGAGCCGAAGAAATAATTAATCGATTTTTATTATCTGGTTCTCGATCTATATAAATTGTAGGAATTAAATTTTGTGAAACGAGAGATTCCCCGCTAATATTACTGGAAATGATAATGAGACCATCAACTCGGTGCTCCATTAACATCTGAAGATAAGCTTTTTCCCGAACTGAGCTACGTTCTGTATTACAAATAATACTCGAAAAATTATTTTCGAATAGTAGACTCTCACATTTCTTCACGATGGCAGCATAAAACTCATTGGTAATATCTGGTACTAAGATACCAACGGAATGGGACATGTGCGACCGAAGGCTAACGGCTAATTTATTGGGGCCATAACCAAGTTCCTTAATCACTTTGTTAACTTTTTCTTGAGTTTCTTTCGAGAACCTACCGGTATTATTGATGATTCTGGAAACCGTGGCGACAGAAACGCCACTTATTCTAGCAACATCTTTGATTGAAACAGTTTTTTTAAAATTGCCCATATGTGATCCATCCTTAATGTAAGCGTTGACATTCCTGAAAAGAAGGTGTTTAATTGACCTTGAAATACTGCGTAAACGTTACCGCATCTGGAGACGATTTCATCAGATGATTATCAATTGCTGTATATTTTTAAAAGCTTCACGTTTAGTATACTCGTTGCGGTAACGTTTACGCAAATAAAAATGGAAGGTGTTATTATGTCTAAATTCAAAATTGCTGTATATGCTGACGGCGCATCCGTTGATGGAATGCTAGAAGCACGAGATAAATGGGATGTGGCTGGCTTCACCACCAATCCTTCGTTAATGAAAAAGGCTGGAATTACGGACTATGTTCAATTTGCAAAAGATGCACTAGCAGCTGTAAATGGCTTGCCGCTGTCATTCGAAGTATTCTCTGATGATTTTGAAGTGATGGAGGAAGAGGCTAAAAAGCTAGCCAAACTGGGGGACAATGTTTTTGTGAAGATACCAATAACGAACAGTAAGGGCGAGTCATCAATTCCGCTAATCGAGAAGTTATCAAAAAGTGGTGTTCAAATAAATATTACGGCAATTTTGACGATAGAGCAGGTGGCTTCGGTCGTGAAAGTACTGCAACAAGGCACGCATAATATTATCTCTGTATTTGCAGGTCGTATTGCTGATACAGGAATTGATCCTATTCCACTCATGAAACAAGCCGTGGCTCTTACAACTCAAACGCCTGAAGCCGAATTACTTTGGGCCAGTTGTCGAGAGGTTCTCAATATTTTTCAGGCACAAGAAATTGGTGTCGATATTATTACAGTTACAAATGCAGTCCTTAAAAAGTTATCAATGGTCGGGAAGGATCCTAAACAGCTATCGTTGGAAACGGTTCAAGGATTCCACAATGATGTTGAAGCTTTAGGATTTTCAATTCTTTAATAAAAGGGGGGTTACTAATGTTATTATCTGCAATTTTGGTAGGATTACTTGCACTAATTTCTCAATGGTGGTTCTTTGCACCTATTACAAGATGTATGACCTATCCGTTAACAACGGGTGTGTTAGTTGGTATATTTATGGGACATCCGATGTTAGGAATGCTCGCTGGTGCCAATATTCAGCTAGTTTACCTAGGCTGGATTAATGCTGGTGGTGTCATGCCTAGTAATACAATGGTTGCCGGTATATACGGAACTGCACTGACTATTTTATCAGGTGCCAAGCCAGCCTTAGCAGTTACTTTTGCAATTCCATTTAGCTTACTTGGATTATTAATGGTTCAAATCTATCAAACACTTAATTCGTTCTGGGTTCACCGTGCTGATAAGGCACTCGAGAACGGAAATGTTAAAGCAATTCGCTGGCTCAATTATTTGCCATCATTCATAGTCGCACTGGTTGTTTACGGAATTCCAGCGTTTTGCTTAGTCTTGTTTGGTAAGAGTTGGGCAACTGCCTTAATTGATGCAATTCCGCAAAACCTAACAACGGCACTAGAAGTTGTCGGTGGTTTGATGCCTGCATTAGGTATTGCAATGTTGCTCAATTATCTGGGCAAACGAAGTCTCAATGCATTTTTCATTATTGGATTTTTCTTAGCCGTTTATCTGAAACTAGATATCATGGCAATCGCCATTTTCTCAGCTGCCATCGCATTCTTGATCTTTGTTAGTCAAACAAATCATAAGAATAGTGAAGAAAAGCCAAAGACTAAGAAGGTTCGTCGATTAACATTAGATAACCGAACGGGCGAGACAGATAGCGTTAGTCAATCCACTGCAACGGTAGACACGGCTGAAGCAACGATTGATCCCGCCGACTATCAGCACAAGTTGAGCAAGGGCGATCTCGTTAAAACGTGGCTTTGGGAGCAATCCGATGAAGCTGCCTACAATTACGAGCGGTTACAAGCGCTGGGTCTCACAAACATGATGATTCATCCAATTCGTAAACTTTATAAGGATCCACAGAGACAAGCTGAAGAGTTGAAGAAATACATGGTCTTCTTTAACACTGAGCCACACATGGTTGGGCCAATCATTCATGGTGTTGCTCTTTCAATGGAAGAAGCAAGAGCAAATGATCAAGATGTTTCTGCTGATGATATCAATGGTGTCCGTACAGGTCTTATGGGACCAGCAGCTGGAATTGGCGATACCGTTCAACAAGGTATTTTCTTCCCAATTTTAGCTAGTGTCGGGGCTTCTATGGCGTTGGCAGGTAACTATTTAGGACCAGTTCTATTTACTGTCATTTTTGAACTAGTGATCTATGTGATTGGGTATCTACTCTTTATGTATGGTTATAGAAAAGGTAAGAGCTCAGTTGTTACTATTTTAAAGAATGGTGTTATTGATAAGGTGACGAATGCCTTTAGTATTGTTGGCTTGATGGTTGTTGGTGCCATGGCAGCTACTAGAGTCGCAGTTAAGACACCATTAGTTTGGGAAATTGGCAAGAGTACAATGAAACTACAGTCAATCCTGAACACATTAGCGCCAGGTCTCATTCCTTTGGGTGTAACATTACTAATATGGTGGCTCGTTGCTAAAAAAGTAAACCCAACATGGATTATAATCGGAATCTTTATTATTGGGATCCTGTTCTCCTACTTAAACATCTTAGGAATCGTTAAGTAGTCAGGCAGCATAGATTGGAAGGTACAGTATGGTTAATATATTACTATTAAGTCACGGACCATTTTGTGAAGGGCTATTAGCTAGTCTGGAAATGATTGCTGGTCCACAAAAGAATATTCAGGCGTTGCAACTTCACGCAGGGCAGTCTCCTGATGATTATCGCGATAAGGTTGATGAAGCACTGGTAGCATTAAGGGGCGAAACGATGGTCTTTATTGATCTAAAAGGTGGAACACCCTATAATACTGCCGGATTCCTAAAGAGCAAGTATTCATTTGACTTGATTACAGGGATGAATTTACCCATGCTCATCAGCGTGCTGACGATGAGGACAGAAGAATCATCGGTAGCGGAATTATCGAAGATTGCGTTGGATCCACTGAATGCAGGCATTGAATTAATTAATCTTTCAGAAAATGGAGGGAAAAAGCATGCAAAACTTAGTCTTAACAAGGATTGATGATCGACTTATTCACGGACAAATCATGACTGCTTGGAGTCGTGTGACACACGCTGAACAAGTTTTAGTCATCGATGATGGCGTTGCAAAAGATGACTTTATGATCAATGTTTTGGAGAATGCGATTCCTGAAAATATGGCGATTGGTGTCTTTAATAAAGAAGACGCCGTGAAATTTTTGTCACAGCCATTGGAGGCGCCAACCATTATCTTAGTGAAGGTGCCCCAAACACTCGAGTATTTGGTGGATAATGGCATAGATATTGGCGAAATCAATTTGGGTGGTATGGGCGCAAAGGATGATCGCGAACGAATTTACCATACTATTTCAACAAACACAGAGGAAAATGAATCTTTCAAGCATCTCATTGATAAAAGCGTCCATGTCTTTATTCAAATTATGCCGCAAAATGACAAGGTTGAGATGAAGGATTTGTTGGAAGGTAAATAACGAATCTGTTTTAGAATAAAATTGAATCGTATAAGTACTATACTTTCGTTTTCTTTAAGAAATTTTAAATGAAAGTAGTCTTGAAATTACTATATATTTTCTAGAATGGCATACCTCCGAAAATCATTCGGAGATATGCCATTTACTGATTTTTGCTTTTATCAGTTGTGATGCTAGATAGTTCAACGTTCAAGTATGATGTCAAGTAGTGGTGCATATTAACTAACCCATTTGTGTAGGTATTCAGCACTTATTACCACCAATTAATTTATCCCCACCTTCACCCCCCCTTGACCTACCACCCACAATCCTCTTTAATTAGAAATAATCAGATTGTTTTCACTAAGAATCTAGGGGGATTCACATGAGCGATAAGCGGACGAACCAAACGCAACAATTAATCTACGAGGCATTACTGACCTATATGCAAAATGGGGCTTCTTTTCAAGGCTTGACGGTCACTGATATTGCTGAAGCGGCACATATTTCGCGCCAAACCTTTTATAACCATTATGCAAATTTAGAAAGCATCATTTTAATTCCCGTCCAAGGGTACGTGGATAATTTCTTTGAGCAATTTGCAAAAGCACCCGATTTCAACGGCGAAAGATTGGTCACCACGCTTTATCAGGGATGGTTAGGGCACATGGATTTATTTCGACTTTTAATTTGGGCAAAGTTGGACAATGAGTTTATGACAATTTTACGTGATTTTAACATTAGGATCATGCAACTTAGCCACACTTCGAAAATAAATGCGCCACTCATCTCCAGCACCTTAGCTGGGGCTACTTTTAGTTTCTTGAAATTTACCCTAATTGACGAATACAAAAAATGGCCAGAAAAGGAGGCTATCAGCACTTTTCTGACCATCACAAATTATGGACGAGATTTATTTAATTAAACTTCAGCAATCTTCAGAATTGGTTTGACGACCTTGCCATTCGAGGAATCTTCCATCGCTTGATTGATGTCATCGAAATCATAGAATTTAACGAGTTTATCAAATGGGAATAGTCCCTGTTTGTATAAATTGATTAAACGGGGGATGTAAATCTTTGGAAGTGAGTCTCCCTGAAGAACACCTTTGACCGTTTTGGCGGGAACCAAGAAATCCATTGCCATGTTGAATTTGCCTTCAATAGCGCCACCAACAATGGCAACTTCGCCATGGATTCCAACTGAACGAACAGCTTGTTCAGCCAAACCGTTGACGCCAGCTGAAACGACACCATATTCGACGCCACCTTTGGCAATCTTTTGAACTTCGGTTGGCACATCCGGAATATTTTTACTATTAATTACGTGAGTTGCGCCAAGTTCTTTAGCCATTTCCAAACGACTATCAAACACATCAACGGCGATGATTGGATCACAGTGAGCTACTTTGGCACCCATGATGGCTGCTAAGCCAACTGTACCTGTACCAAAGATGATGATTCCTTCACCCGGAGCAGGTTTTAAGGAATTCAAAACTGTACCAGATCCAGTCTGCAGGCCGCAACCTAATGGTCCAAGAATCGTTAAATCGACATCCTTATCTACTTTAACAACGTTCCGGTCTAAAGCCTTCATATGGTCGCCAAATGAGGAAGCTTGGAAGAAGGAGCTAAGTGGTTTGCCGTCTAGTGAATAGCGGGTACCACCATCCATATCCTTACCTTCAAAATTAAGTTCATTCATCCGTTCGCAAGCATATGGGCGACCCTCAACACATTGTTTGCAGGTGCCACAACTCGCATACGAAACAACGACGTGATCGCCGGGAACGAATTCATCGACATCACTACCAACTTTTTCCACGATTCCAGAACCCTCATGGCCCATAATCATTGGAATAGGGGCGTATCCAGTAGGTCCTCCATGGGTTTCAGAAATGTCCGCGCCACAAATACCACTACCAACTGTTTTGATTAAAACTTCGTGTCCGTTTAAATGATCATCTAAATCCACCGTCTTCATAACCAGTGGATCATCTTGAACGAGTGAAACTGCTGCTTTAATTTTCATAGTTATCCCTCACTTTGATAAATTATTCACAGGTATATTATATGAAAAATTCAAGTGAAGTTACTGGACAGATTGGGGGATTTGTAAACGATTTCAAAACAACTATTGAAGTAGTACGATTGTGGGCAAGTGTGGCTAACTAATTTAATAAATAGAAGAAGTAAGAATACGTCAGCAACTTTTTTATAAAATAAGCGGCTGCGAGAGGTCCTGAACATCCTTGGTTCCAATATGTATCACCTTATGTTCATAATTATGACCTAAATTATAGAATCGTAAGCTATCAAGCTCTGGATTAATCAGAGCGGTTAATTCTTTACGCATTTTTTTGAATTCTAGGTCATTAATTAAACATTCAAAAACGGAATTTTGAACGCGCTGACCATAACGAAGGCAGGTTTTGGCCACATTATTTAATCTTTTCGGACCACCTTCTGAAGTAACCGAAATATCATATGCAGCAATTATTAGCATTTAAAACACCTACTTCCATAGAAATGGAGGATATTCATCTAAGTCACCACGCAAATATCTAGCTAATAGTAGAGCTTGACAGTATGGGACTAATCCCCAAGAAATTTTTTCTCCCAAATAGGGGTGTACGATTGTATCCTGTTTACGCATTTGCCACTCTGTAAGAAACTTTTTTCTGGCATCATCGGTGAGCAAAACAGCGCCATTTTCTTTAGTTTGAAAATCCTTTTCAGAGAGAATGTTTTTGTTTATAAGTCGAAGAACAAAACGATCTGCATAAACACCTCTTAATTCTTCCATTAAGTCTAAGGCCAGTGAAACACGACCTGGCCGATCCTGATGCATAAATCCGACATATGCGTCCAGTCCAACCGTTTCCAAAGCTGATGCAGTATCGTGTGCAAGCAAAGTATAAGCAAAAGATAATAATGCGTTTGTACCATCAAGCGGTGGACGACGATTGCGTCCATTAAATTGAAAATAATCCTTTTGCTGTAATATCATTTGGTTAAACACGCCATAATATTCTTCTGCTGCATTACCTTCAATTCCACGAATTGTGTCTAGATTAGTGCTTTCAGAAACTTGCTTAATTATTTGTTTGAAATGATTGGATAAAGATTTAAATTGATTAGTATTAATTACTAAACCGTGATCACGGGTTGTCCGTTCTAACATCCAACGCTGATTATATATTTTTCCAATAATAAAGTTTCTCGCAATTACACTACTAGCAGTCATGTCTTCTGAAATATGATATTGATGTTTTCGTAATACAACATTTCCTTTACTTGGCCCGATGACTCGGCCAAGTAATTTACCAGTTGGGGATAAAAAGGTGATCGGAATAGTTGATTGCATGCACTCGTTCATTAATGCTGGACTTGCACCAGAACGGCCAAAAGTTACCACACCTTCCAAATTTAGGAGGGGAACTTTACCAATTGTCTGTTTATCCACACGAATACCAATATTTCCACCATCTAAAAATAAGTATGCATCTGGGGTCGTAATAAATAGAGTATTCAGTAATTTTCTCATTCATCTAACCTTCGTTTCAAATAACTATGGACGGTTTGTTTGGTAATTAATTCGGGAAAACAGAATTCTGCTACAGAGCAGCTTTTACACCACGGCCCAGTTTTAACTTTAGGGGTGTATCGTCTTTCCCAAAGTTGATGCATTTTTTTAACGGTTTCTGCGAGTTCAATTCGAAGTTGATCAGTAAATGGAATGAGTTCACGATGTCGAGTTTGCTGGTAGTAAATGTAACCATGTGAAACTTTACAACCCATCATTTCTTCTAAACAAATAGCCTCAGCAAGCAGCTGTAAAGTGTCAGATAAATCATACTTTTTATGGCCGTGTTTATATTCCACTGGATTTGGTAAATATTTTGCTTCACTACCTTGAATAGAAACACCAGATTTTGATTCTGTGAACTCAACAACATCACAAATACCAGTAAGTCCAAGTTCCCTAGAATGAACTGGAAGAGATCTAACAATTAGCTTATCTTTTCTTTTTTCACGAATTTGTGGTTGATCAGCTTTTGTATGCAAAGTTTGACCATCAAAAGTCAGTAAGTTATCCTTCCACGCCTGCTCAATATGAATAAGAGCCCATTGGCGGGAGCAAAAACGAAAATGTTGGATTCCCGAAATCATTAGAAAATCGTCTTCATTATATTCCATTGAGAATCATCTCACTGTCTTAGTAGTTAGTTCAATAGTAGCAAGTAGATGCATCGGTGTAAACGTTTTCATTACGATATGCCAAGAATATATAAACCAGTAGGAATAGTCTTTGATGAATTATACTGATTTAGATTAGAGTGTGATATATATATTTGAATATGCAAGTGCAGTTATCATACAGAGTGTGACAATTTTAAGCCGCATTCAACTTACCGAATTGAATTATTTCAATTCACGCACCTCAATACAAGGTGCGACTCCAATGCAACTCAAGATATGCAAGACCACAAGATATTTCAATTCACGCACCTCATACAAGGTGCGACACGGGCGATTCCAGAATTGAGTGGAACTAGTCAGATTTCAATTCACGCACCTCATACAAGGTGCGACGGTTATACGGCAGCAACCCTAACGCAGGCAGTAGATTTCAATTCACGCACCTCATACAAGGTGCGACAGTTTAGCGGTGACAGTAAGTACACAGGTGACACATTTCAATTCACGCACCTCATACAAGGTGCGACCCGCCGCCAGCCGTTTTCTGGGCTAAGGTTTTGCATTTCAATTCACGCACCTCATACAAGGTGCGACTGATAGGGTTAGTTTTTTGTTGCTTAATTACTTGATATTTCAATTCACGCACCTCATACAAGGTGCGACATTCAGGTAATCCAATTACTATATCAATTAATCTAATTTCAATTCACGCACCTCATACAAGGTGCGACGTAGATAAAAGCAATAACTTGATGAATAAATTACCATTTCAATTCACGCACCTCATACAAGGTGCGACACGCCGGGTCATAGTTCAGTTGCTGAATTTGATATTATTTCAATTCACGCACCTCATACAAGGTGCAACGGGAATGCGGTCGTATCGTTTAAGAAGAAGTGGTCATTTCAATTCACGCACCTCATACAAGGTGCGACAGAAATGGTAAACCCCAACGGTATCAAATACTTTATTTCAATTCACGCACCTCATACAAGGTGCGACACGCCGGGTCATAGTTCAGTTGCTGAATTTGATATTATTTCAATTCACGCACCTCATACAAGGTGCGACAGAAATGGTAAACCCCAACGGTATCAAATACTTTATTTCAATTCACGCACCTCATACAAGGTGCGACAGTACCCTTCCTGATTTCCAGTTGTTGGTAATTGGATTTCAATTCACGCACCTCATA
>NZ_AZGJ01000059.1 GCF_001436395.1 Secundilactobacillus malefermentans DSM 5705 = KCTC 3548
TCCAATTATCGGGGTTCACTTCAATTTTAAAATTCTCGCTCTTTTTTGCGTCTTCATTCAAATTGAGCATCATACAATTGGCGGTAATACCCATTTTTGGCAATTAGCTCATCGTGTGTTCCACGTTCAATGATGGCTCCGTGATCCATGGCCAAAATAGTATTAGCGTTGTGGACGGTTGATAACCGATGGGCAATCACGAGTGAAGTTCGATCTTCAATCAGATTATCCATTGCGTGTTGAATGGCTTTTTCGGATTCGTTATCGAGTGCCGAAGTGGCCTCATCCAGGATAATAATGGGTGCGTCTTTTAAAAGTGCTCGCGCAATCGCAATTCGCTGCTTTTGCCCACCAGAGAGGCGCATGCCCCGCTCATCAACTTGAGTGTCGAACCCATCCGGTAGTGGGGTGACAAAGTCGGTGATGTCGGCGAGTTCAGCTACGTGTTGAATTTCCGCATCAGTGGCGTTTGCTGAGCCATAAGTAATATTGTCTTTGATGGTGCCGTCCACTAAATCGACGTCTTGAGAAACAATGGCGATATTTTGGCGAAGACTCGTTAAATCAATGTCATTAATCGGTATTCCGTCAAATGAAATAACGCCTGAATCCGCGTCGTACAAGCGATCAAGCAACTTAACAACCGTCGATTTACCAGCGCCGGAGTGACCGACGAGGGCAACGGTTTGTCCATAAGAAATATCAAAACTGACATCGCTAATCGCAACTAAATTTTTGGCATTGGATGACTTGGCCGGGTAGGTAAAATTCACGTGTTCAAAAGCAATTTGACTGCTAAATTGTGGGAAAGCAACGGCGGCTGAATCGGTTGTAATTTGTGGCTTAACTTTTAAAATATCGGTAATTCGACCGTAAGAAACGAGCGATTGTTGTAGCTGATTAAGTAGTCGCGTAAAGGACTGAATGGGGCTTTGTAGCAAGGCAACGTAGCTTAGGTATGCGACTAATTGACCAATGGTGAGATCCTTTTTGATGACGAAGTAGGCGCCCAAAGCCAGGATAATTGCCGTTCCTAAGTAATTCACGAAATCAATTAAAGGACTAAAAACTGCTTGATTCCAGGTTGCGTTAATCGTGTAATCACGATTTTCATTTGCGTAGTCGCTGAACCGCTTTTGTTCCGTTTTTTCGGCGGTGTACCCTTTAATGAGTTCAATTCGAGTGAGTGTATTTTGCATTTGGTTCGACATCTTTGATTGAGCTGCTCGAGCGTTCATGAATGAGGTTCGAATTCGATTTCGAAAGACGCGGTAAATGACAAACATCAGTGGAAAGGTCAAACTAACGGCCAACGCCATTTGCCAGTTAACAAAAACAATGAAGACCAGAACGCCCACGAAAGTAAACATGTTTCCAATCATCGAGAGCATGTTTGGCGAAATTAGGCTTTGAAGGTTATTGATATCACTGGTCAAACGCACCATTAAGTCACCCGTTTTTCGGGACTCGAAGAAGTAGGTATCTTGGTTGATAATGTGGTCATATAGTGAGTTCCGAAGCCGTGTAATAGCGTTTTGACTCATCACGCCCATATAATAGGTCGAAAAGTAATTGAGTAATCCTAAAATAATGGCTGCCGCGAGTAACAAGATAATCGTTTGAAAAAGCAAGTGGTAGTCGCTTCTAGGAATCACTTTATCAATGATGTACTGCGTGAATTGGGGCATGACAAATTGAAACGCCGTAATCAAAATGAGAGCAAGAACATTCACAATGAGGAGAACCCGACTTTTCAGGACTGATGAGAAAACGTAACGAAACATATTGAGCATGCTGACTTCTTTATTTTTCATTTGGAAAACACCACCTTAATTAACTGATAACATCACCGCAAGTCTAGCATAATGGGGATGAGCAGTCTGCTATTTGCCCTTAACTGGAAATAAAAAAACGCGGTTAGCTGATTTTAAAAACCAGTTAATCGCGTATTTCAGATTAGTTAAATTTCAGGATTTTTTCGATATTTTCATGCGCAATTTTTTCTTTGTCAGCTTCAGAAATTGGGGCATTTGAAGGACCTCATTTATCTTTTGGTTCTGTACGACACGTTAATGAGTTCGTTTACCGTTGCCAACACAATTTCTTCATTGCGATGAACGGGTTGCCAATCTAACAAATCGGCAGCTTGTTCAGTGAACGGAGTGCTGTCCGAACTTCATAGCCTAAGGGTAAAAGAGCTGCGATAATGTGCAATGCTAGAAACCCATTGCCACCGGTAACTAAAACTTTTTTGTTCATCATAAACCTCCTATATAGTTGAAAACGCGTGACGTTTAATTTATGATAATGATGATAAACCCTAGATAATACTCTAGGGAAAGCCAAAAATAAAATAGGTGAACGATATGACGTATTCGATTAAAGAAGTTTCAGAAAAAGTTGGGTTATCCATCTATACGCTAAGGTTTTATGACAAGCAAGGATTGTTGCCGTTTGTTGCTAGAAACCAAGTTGGCTATCGAGAATTTACGGATGGGGACCTCAATATTATTCACACAATTTGCTGTTTGAAAGACACCGGCATGAAAATTAATGATATTCGTGAGTATGTGAATGACATTATGGCGGGACCAACGACAATCGCCCATCGACAACAGTTATTATCCGAGCATCGAGCAGAAGTATTGACGAAGCAGCAAAAGATTGCGGATAATTTACGTGAGATCGATTACAAATTGGAAATGTATGAGGCTGATGATTCATTTGAACAGGTTAGCCGGGAAATTCAATTTGCATCAAGAGAAAAAGAGCAGAATCATTTAGAGAATCCCTATAAGATCACTAATAAATCATGATTTAATTTTGTTTCACGTGAAACAAATGGCGCTAGAATAGATGAAATGGAGAAGCAGCCATGGAAATAGGACTTATTGGAGCAGGACCACGTGGATTGGTCGTGGCCGAACGATTAATTGAACGACAAAGAGAGCAGCATAAATTTGAACAGTTAATGATTACCTTGATTGATCCATTTGGAATTGGCGGTCGCGTTTGGCAGCCTAATCAATCTCCTGATTTAATTATGAACACGAATCCGAGTCAAATTTCGATGTTCACGGATGAAACAAATGAGATTAAGGGGCCAATCGTCCCTGGTTCCAATTTGTATGAATGGATTAAGACAGCAGGGGAAGCCTATATTAAAGAAAATCACTTTTCAATGAGTCAGTCATTATTAGCAGAGATTTCCCCGCTAACTGAAAATGGCTACGCAACCCGTGGCATGTTTGGTGTCTATTTAAACTGGTTTTACGCCTACTTACAATCCCGGATAACGGCTGACACGACCTTAAAAATCATTACGGAAGAAGTGGTCGCCGTTCAGCCTTCAGCGGATACGAATCAGTATTTGATCAAGTGTAGTAATCATATCTTACCCGTTGATAAAGTTGTGATGGCATTAGGGCACAGTGAAAATAAACCGACTGCGGAACAGGCGGTGCTTCGCCAGTTCGCGGTTAAGCAGCATATCAACTATATCTATCCCATGCAACCGCAAGAGTATGCTTTCCAAGAACTAGCTGCCGGCCAAACAATTGTGATTCGTGGCTTGGGACTCAGCTTTTTTGATGCGATGGCCATGCTAACGATTGGCCGTGGTGGAACGTTTACCCGCGATGATAAAGGGGATTTGGTTTATCAGCCTTCTGGCAAAGAGCCGGTGATTGTAGCGGGATCGAGACTGGGTGTGCCACTTAGGGCAAAGGGGCGCAATGAGAAAAATGTTGGCGAAAGAACGCAACCGCACTTTTTCACTGCTGAATGGTTCGCAGCAGCAAAGGCGCAAGGCAAAATATCAGGTCGTGAATTCATCCAAACGGTTCATCTTGAAGTGGAGTACGTTTACTATGAACGACTAATTGAGCAAAGTTACCCAACGATTAACGTTGATAGCTTTCTCGATGAATTTAGGAAATCAGCTGATCCCGAAATGGTTGTTCAGCAATCTGACATTGTAGAATCGGACTACTTTGATTGGGATCGAACCGTTCATCCAATGATTAAAACTGGTGGAATTACCGACTATCTGAAACGAGATGCCGATGAAGCCAACAGGGGAACCAAGACCGGACCGCTGACATCAGCGTTCGAAGTGTTCCGAGATATTCGGGACGTCTTTCGTAAAGTTGTGAATCTGCAGTTACTGGATCCTGACGATTACCGGGATGACTTCTTGGGTCAATTTAACTATGAAAACTCCCATTTGGCAGTGGGGCCACCCGAAAACCGAATCGAAGAGCTGAGAGCCTTGGTGATTGCGGGTGTTGTCAAAATTTTGGGACCAAACATGGCCGTTGAGACGGACGACGAAACGGGTTCCTTTGTCACCTGGTCTAAAGCGCAACCAGAACGAAAGGTTCACTCAACCTACTTGCTGGAAGGCCGATTACCGTCAATTAAGGCGGATCAAACCCAAAACTTTCTGCTTCAACAGCTGGTCGGGGATCAGTTGGCACAAGCCCATGAGTTGCGCCTTTCTGACGGCACGAAGTTTAAAACGGGTGCGATAGACGTTGACGTTCAAACGCAGCAACTATTGGTGAATGGCAAACGAAATCCACAGCTTTTCTTTTGGGGTGTTCCCACTGAGGGAAAGCAATGGTTTACGACGGCAAGTCCACGCCCGCTGACGAATGATGTGACTTTTCGGCAAGGGGATGCGATTGCGGAACAGCTAACTCAGAATTCCATTTGACAGTCCTAATAAAAGAGATTATAATCTCATCAAAATCTAATTAAAAAAATAAGCATTGATGAGAAGAGTAGTTGTTGCATTGAATTTCAGAGACCTCGGGTTAGTGGGAGCGAGGATTCAAGGAAACGACGAAGATGAGCTCAGAGCTGTGGTGCGGTTAACGCCAATCCACCGACTGCCGGCGATAAACGGCACTAGTTTCTTTTTGAGACTAGCTGAGTCGTTAATTGCGAAATTAGCGAAAAATGAGGTGGTACCACGGTTACGCGTCCTCGGAATTATTTCCGAGACTGTGTAATCGGGTACCACCTTTTTTATGTTGATAAATTAAGTTTAAATGATATTGGAGGATGTTTTATGACAACGAGTATTATTGGATTCCCAAGAATTGGTGAACATCGAGAATTAAAATTTGCAACGGAACATTACTGGAAGAAACGGGCAACCAAGGAAGCGTTACTGACGGCCGCTAAAAATTTAAGAGCGCAACATTGGCAAAAACAACAGGACGCCGATATTGATCTCATTCCAGTTGGGGACTTCTCACTTTTTGACACTACTTTGGATGCAGCATTTGCCCTCAACGTTGTGCCCGCACGCTATCGGGCTCTCGGTCTATCTGCATTGGATGAATATTTCTCACTAGCCCGCGGTTACCAAAGTGACACCGAATCCGTTAAGGCGTTACCAATGAAGAAGTGGTTCAACACAAACTATCACTACATCGTGCCAGAATTTGATGATCAAACGGATGTTAAATTGGTCGGAACAAAACTATTTGATGAAATTAATGAAGCCAAAGCGCAAGGAATTTCGCCTAAAGCCGTCATTGTGGGTCCCTTTACGTTACTCAAATTGAGTCGGTTTATTGGCGACAAACAAGCGGCAGATTTTGCCCCAGCAACGATTTCTGCCTACAAAGCTATTCTGGCTAAATTAGGCCAGCAAAAAGTTGAGTGGTTGCAATTGGACGAACCAGCGCTCGATTTTAATTTAACCGATGATGACAAGGCCTTGTTCCTAAGCATCTATGGCGAGCTTCTGTCAGCTAAAGGCAACGTTAAGGTGCTTCTTCAAAACTACTTTGGCGACATTCGCGATGTTTACGAAGATGTGATCAAATTGCCATTTGATGGTATTGGGTTGGATTTTGTGGAAACGGATCAGAACATTGCCTTAGTAAAAAAATTCGGATTCCCTGAAGATAAAGTTTTATTTGCCGGCGTTGTGAACGGTAAAAATATTTGGCGGAATCATTATGCGACAACAATTGATACTCTGCACTCACTAAACGTTAAGGGACCCATTGTGCTCAGCTCGTCATGTTCCCTACAACACGTGCCATATGACGCAGCGTTAGAAACAAATTTACCTGAAACAGTGCAACAACATTTGGCATTTGCTTATGAAAAACTAACGGAAATTAAGGAATTAGATCAAATTTTGAACGGCGAAGACCAAGGTGGCCTGGCTAAAAATACTGACCTCTTTAGCACCATTCGACATCCTAAGAGTGCAGCAGTTACGGAACGAGTTAATCAATTGACCGATGCCGATTACACCCGTTTGCCAGCACGAGCTGAACGAGAAACGATTCAGCAAGATGAGTTTGAGTTGCCTGCACTCCCAACGACAACCATTGGCTCATTCCCACAAACTAAGGACGTTCGTCAAAATCGTTCTAAGCTTCGCAAGGGTGAAATCACGAAGGAAGAATACGACCAATTCAATCGCGATAAGATTAAACGGGTCATTGAATTCCAGGAAAAAGCTGGCGTGGACGTACTTGTGCATGGTGAGTACGAGCGCAACGACATGGTGGAATACTTTGGTGAAAAACTGGATGGTTTCGTCTTCACTCAAAATGGCTGGGTCCAATCCTATGGAACTCGGGGCGTTAAGCCACCAATTATCTGGGGCGATGTGAGTCGTAACGCGCCAATCACCGTTGAGACAACTGTTTACGCCAAGAACTTAACTGACAAATTGGTTAAGGGAATGCTGACGGGTCCTGTGACCATTTTCAACTGGTCATTCCCTCGTGAAGACATCACCCCCGAAGAGTCTGTGACGCAGATTGCGCTCGCGATTCGAGATGAAGTCCAAGACCTTGAAGCCCATGATATTAAAATCATTCAAATTGATGAACCAGCCTTGCGCGAAAACCTACCACTTCGAAAAACGGATTGGTACAAACGGTACCTCGATTGGGCAGTTCCAGCGTTCCGCCTCGTTCACAGTGGCGTGAAACCACAAACCCAAATTCACACGCACATGTGCTATAGCGAGTTTGGCGACATTATCCAAGCAATCGACAATTTGGATGCCGATGTGATTTCATTTGAAGCGTCCCGTTCTGATTTGTCGCTCATTGACCAGTTGGTTGCGGCTGATTTCCAAACGGAGGTCGGACCTGGCGTTTACGATATTCATTCACCACGAATTCCAAGTGTTGACGAACTCGAAACAATTATTAATAAAATCATTGCTAAATTACCAGTTTCGAAGGTCTGGATTAACCCTGATTGTGGCTTGAAGACGCGGTCTGAAACCGAGGCGTTTGAGGCAGTCACGAACATGGTGAATGCGGCCAAAAAGGTAAGGAGCCAGGTTTATGAAACTAACGGAAGTCTTTAAACAGAAAACGGTTTTTTCGTTTGAGGTGTTTCCACCCCATGGCAAAACGCCCCTCGTCAAAATTAAGCAAACCCTAGAGGAGCTTGAGGACATCCATCCGGATTTCATTTCGGTGACACTTGGGGCTGGCGGTACTGGCAAGCGGGACTCAACGGTTGAAATAGCAGACTTAATTCAAAATGACCTTCATATTCCAGCTGTGGCCCATATTCCGGGACTCTATCAGTCAAAGAAAGACGTTCAAGGATTATTGGACCAGTTTGCCGCACATCATGTCACCAATATCATGGCTTTACGTGGGGATCGCGTACCTGGCCATGAGCCGGTTGGCGACTTTGACCATGCAGACGACTTGGTGAAATTCATCAAGCAAAATGGGGATTTCGATGTTATCGGCGCCTGCTATCCGCAATGCCATCAGGAGGCTAAAGACATCGCGACCGATATTCGGTTTCTCAAGCAAAAGGTTGATTGTGGGACTGAACACCTGATTTCCCAATTGTTTTTCGATAATCAGTGTTTCTACGATTTTACGAAGCAGGCTCGGCAAGCTGACATCATCGTTCCCATTGAAGCCGGAATTATGCCAGTAACGAATCAGAAACAAATTGCGCGAATAGCGGATATTTCTGGGACACCGCTGCCCGAAAAGTTTTTAACGATTATGAACCGGTATGTCGATAATCCAGAAGCGATGCGTGATGCGGGAATTGCTTACGCGATTGATCAAATTGTGGATTTAGTGGCCCACGGTGTTGATGGTGTTCATTTATATACGATGAACCACAGTCAGGTGGCGCAACGGATTTGGGCGGCAACGAAGACGCTGTTTGAAGCATCGACGACGAAACCTGTTTGACATTTCAAATGGGGATGCGTATGATAATAACAATTAAATAAGTTCCTTTAAGTTGGTCCGTGAGGCTAGCAAGGAGTTCGGTGGTTCGCGCAATAGGCGTGAACTCTAAGCACTTGTAGTCTGCGGACTGCGGGTGCATTTTTATTTTTAAGAGCGAAAAAAGCGTTGGATTCTGCTTTTTGAAACTTGATATAAAAGTGGAAAAATCCTTAATTTGACTTTACGAGATCAACTTATCCGAACTTGTTAATCCAAGGAGGACTTTATACATGAAGGAACCAGAATTCCATGATAATGACGCGGTATTAGATATTCACGATAAGCCTAAATTTTGGGCTTGGGTCGGGTTGTCACTGCAACACATGTTTTCGATGTTTGGCAGTACGGTAATTGTGCCATTGCTTGTCGGATTGAGTCCTTCAATTGCACTATTTGCTTCAGGAGTCGGAACGTTACTACATATTATGATTACCCAGCGGAAAATACCCGCGTATATGGGATCCAGTTTTGCCTTTATTACGCCGATGCTGGCGTTGATGAAAACGACTGGCTATCCTGGAATCGGGCAAGGCGTGGTGGCAGTTGGGGTTGTCTACCTAATTGTTGCACTGATTATTGGACTAGTTGGGTCGGATTGGATTGACAAAATTTTACCACCCATCGTTGTGGGACCGGTTGTGATGGTGATTGGCCTTTCACTGGCAGGGTCTGCGGCAACTGATGCGATGATGAAAAATGGCACTTATAACCTAGAATATTTCTTAGTCGCAATGGCAACGTTGTTACTCGCAATTTGCTTCAACATGTTTTTCAAAGGGTTCATGGGCCTCATTCCCGTGCTACTGGCAATTGTGTGTGGCTACTTGATTTCCCTTGCATTGGGGATTGTGGACGTTCATAGTATCGCAATTGCACCATGGTTTAAGCTGCCTGCATTTCAAATTCCGGGGTTAACTTATCATTTCCATTTTGAATGGTCGGCAATCATTACGATTGCCCCAATTGCATTCGTGACGATGACCGAACACATGGGGCACATCATGGTGTTGAACAATTTGACCAAACGAGACTTCTTCTTAGATCCTGGGTTACATCGCACACTAGCCGGCGATGGTGCGGCTTCAATATTTGCCGGATTAGTTGGGGCTCCAGCGATGACCAGTTACGGTGAAAACATCGGCGTCATGGCCATCACCAAAGTCCACAGCGTTTATGTTTTGATGGGAGCTGCTGGATTTGCCATCCTGTTCTCGTTTGTTTCAAAACTGAATGCGATTATCATGGCAATGCCACTACCAGTTATTGGCGGAATTAGTTTCTTGTTGTTCGGAACCATTGCGTCAGCCGGGATTACCGTCATGACGGATCATAAAATCGATATGAATAAGAAACGAAACTTGATGATTGCCTCAACCGTCATGATTATTGGTGTCGGTAACGCCTATCTACAGCTTGGAAAATTCCAGTTTACGGGCGTTGCGTTAGCCACGATTTTGGGAATTGTTTTAAACTTAATTTTACCGCAAGAGGCGGCAACGGAATAGCTTGAACTCGCCAAAAAGACCCGTCTATGCGATAATCCCTTTATGGTTG
>NZ_AZGJ01000006.1 GCF_001436395.1 Secundilactobacillus malefermentans DSM 5705 = KCTC 3548
ACTAATGTTAGTCAGTTTTTGAGTCAAATTTTAAATTTGATATGATATAATTAAACGATTATCGTATCTACTAATTAAGGAATGAAATCTATGAACGGAATAATCCCACTTTATAAAGAACGTGGCATGACAAGTCATGACTGTGTCAATCAATTAAGAAGAATTCTACACACCAAAAAAATTGGGCATTCAGGCACACTTGATCCAAATGTAGATGGCGTTTTACCAATTTGTGTGGGTAGTGCGACAAAAGTGGTCGACTACTTGATGACCTTTGGAAAAACATACAGAGGCACGATTACCTTGGGATTTTCGACGACAACGGAAGACCTAGATGGAGATGTTGTTGAAGAAAGAAAATTACCGGAGCCGTTTAATGATGATCAATTAGCATCTGCTATGGCGATGCTGACTGGCGAAATTATTCAAATTCCGCCGATGTATTCTGCGGTAAAAGTTGATGGTAGAAAACTTTATCAATATGCACGTGCTGGCAAAGAGGTTAAGCGACCAGAACGAAAAATTATGATTTATGCCTTTACGCAATTAGGAACGACTAAGTTTGATAAGGAAACTGGGCATCAAGAAGTTCATTTTGAGGTGCGATGTTCAAAAGGAACCTACATTAGAACCTTGGCAGTTGATCTAGGCAAACAACTTGGAGTTCCAGCAGTTATGTCGGATTTAAGCAGAATTTCAAGTGGTGGTTTTGACGTTAAAGAAACGGTAACCCTAGATGAAATAAAGGATGCGGTTGACGAAGAGAACACCGACTATTCATGGCTGTATCCGATTAAGCGCGCACTTGCTAAATATCCCGAAGTGCCACTAACTGATGAGCTCTGGGACGCTGTTAAGCATGGTGTCTGGCTGTATTCTGAAGAAATAGACACGACGGAACCAGTTGTTGCTTTGAGCTTTAATGGGGAAATAAAATGTTTGTATCAATTGATGGAAAATAAAACACAATATAAGCCACTTAAAATGTTTAGTACACAATAAACAATATTACTTGGTAGGAGGCAGTTGACTTGAAAGTCATTAACATTCATCACCCGCTAAATTTAAATTTAATTGATGAAGGTCCAGTTGTTTTGGCAATGGGCTTTTTTGATGGGGTCCATAAAGGACATCAGGAAGTTATTAAAGCTGCTAAGAAAGAAGCAGATAAATTAGGCGTCAAATTGGCGGTTTTAACCTACGACCATCATCCAGAGGTTGTTTACAGACGACTAATGCCTGAGGACACAAAATATATTACGCCTCAAGAACGGCGACTCGCTTTGCTAGAAGAATTTGGCGTCAATTTAGTCTATTTGGTTAACTTTACTGGAAGTTTCTCAGCACTTTCACCTCAACAGTTTGTGGATCAGTATATTTGTGCCTTGCATCCGACGACTGTCGTTGCTGGATTTGATCATACTTATGGTGCAAAGGATTCCGATGCAGACATGGCTCACTTGGCTGAATATGCTCAGAACCGATTTAAGGTCATCACGGTTGGTGAAAGAGAACAAACTGGGGACAAGGTCAGTTCAAGCCGAATCAGGGATGCTTTAGATGAAGGTGACTTAGCCAAAGTAAATCTTCTACTAGGCTATACGTTCCAGACAAAGGGCGTTGTCGTTCACGGATTTGCTAGGGGGAGAACGATTGGATTTCCGACAATCAATATCAATCACCCCGAGGATCAGTGGCTTCCTGGAATTGGTATTTATACAACGAGGGTTAAGGTTGGGGACAAATGGGTTAATGGAATGGCGTCAATTGGTAGAAATGTGACCTTTGGAGAAGGCCGTCCAGTGACCGTCGAAATTTACCTACTAGATTTCACAGGTAACCTATACGGTGAAAACGTGGCAATTGAATGGTTCACGAGGCTCAGAGGAGAAGTTAAGTTTTCTGGTGCAGATGCACTTGTCACTCAACTTAATGCAGATGAAGAAAAAACACGGGAATTTTTTAAAAATTAGCACTCAATAATAGAGATTGCCAAAAAAGTCATGTATATTCTTGACTTTCTATTTCGCGTTTGCTACATTGTATATGTGTCTTAGCACTTATGTTAATCGAGTGCTAAAAGAGGTGATATCATGTTAACGGATAGACAAGAAATGATTTTGAGGGCGATTGTTAGAGATTATACCAACAACGGTGTTCCAGTTGGATCGAAAGCACTGGTTGAACAATTACCAGTACACGTCAGTTCAGCAACAATTCGAAATGAAATGGCAGTTTTAGAATCAGTCGATTTAATTCGAAAAACGCATTCATCGTCTGGAAGAATTCCTTCGATGAGAGGCTATCGATATTATGTCGACCATTTGGTTAGACCAGACGTTGTAAAAGATAACGATGTTGATTTGATTAAAACGTCGCTGGGTGGTGACTTTCAGAAGATTGATGAAATTGTGGCACAATCGGCGACAATTTTATCTGATCTTACATCTTACACAACGTTTACGTTAAAACCAGAGTTAAAGAATAGTCGACTTAGCGGTTTTCGATTAGTACCATTAGGGAATCGACAGGTCATGGCAATTCTAGTGACTGACAATGGGGATGTTGAGAACCAGACGTTCAGTGTGACTCATAATGTAACAAGTGAGCAACTTGAAGCGGTCGTTAGAATTATTAATGATCAACTGGTTGGGCTTCCTTTGGAAGATGTGGTTGAAAAGTTAAAGCTTCAGATTCCAGCGGAGGTAACCCGTTATATGCAAAAACCAGAGGGATTTCTTAGAATCTTTGGGGATGTTTTAACTCGTGCTTCTCAGGAACGCTTTTATGTTGGTGGTCGAATGAATGTGCTCGATTTTTCTGAGCAGACTGACATCGACACTTTAAGATCAATCTATTCATTAATGGATCATACAGATGATATTGCTGAAGTTTTGGGTGAGCCGTCTAACCAAATTCAAGTTAAAATTGGCGATGAAATTTCCAATAGCGACTTGCTTAAAAACTACAGTTTAATCACGGCAACGTATGATGTTGATGCACATGGTAAAGGAATCATCGCACTATTGGGGCCAACTAGAATGCCTTATTCAAAAATGATTGGTCTAATAGGTGCATTTAGAAACGAGTTAGCAAGCAAATTAATTGAATATTATCGTCATTTTGACGAATAAGAGGAGGTTATTGTGTGGCTGCAGAAGATAAAAAATCTGAAGAAGAGTTAAAAGACCAAGAAGTACCAAAAGATGAAATAACGGATACTTCTGGTGAAAAAGAAGCAACGACTGTAGATGACCAAAATACGGTTGAAGAAAAAGAAGAATCAAAGATTACAGAGTTAGAAGATAAGGTTTCTGGTCTTGAGGACCGATATCTTCGAGCTGAAGCAGAAATTAAAAATATCCAAGCGCGTAATGCAAAAGAACGTGCTGCCTTACTCAAATATGATGGACAGCAGCTTGCTCATGATCTGTTACCAGTTGTTGATAACATTGAGCGTGCCTTGGATAGTAAGGTGGATGATGACCAAAATCAGGCCCTTAAAAAGGGAATTGAACTTGTTCTTCAACACTTAAATGAGGCATTAACTAAGAATGGGATTGAAGAGATTGAGGCAACTGGCGTTAAGTTCGATCCTCAATTACATCAAGCTGTTCAGACAGTTCCGGCTACGGACGAAGTTCCCGCAGACCACGTTGCACAGGTTTTACAAAAGGGCTATAAATTGAAGGACCGAGTATTGAGACCAGCAATGGTTGCTGTGGCACAATAAATAAAAAATTATGAAGAGGGTAAATGAACAATGGCAAGTAATAAAATTATTGGAATTGATTTAGGAACAACTAACTCAGCAGTTGCTGTTTTGGAAGGAAACGAACCAAAAATTATCACAAATCCTGAAGGCGCTCGTACAACGCCATCAGTTGTTGCATTTAAAGACGGCGAACCACAAGTTGGTGAAGTTGCTAAACGACAGGCTATCACTAATCCTAATACCATCGTTTCAATCAAGAGCCACATGGGTGATGGAAACTACACTGTTGATGTTGATGGCAAGAAATACACACCACAACAAATTTCAGCAATTATTCTTCAACATTTGAAGAGCTACGCTGAAGAATACCTTGGTGACACGGTTTCTCAAGCTGTTATTACAGTTCCAGCTTATTTTGACGATGCCCAACGTCAAGCAACTAAAGATGCTGGTAAGATTGCCGGATTAGACGTTAAACGAATTATTAACGAACCTACCGCTGCATCTCTTGCATACGGTTTGGACAAGCAAGATACCGATGAAAAAATCTTAGTTTATGACTTGGGTGGCGGTACTTTTGATGTTTCCGTTCTTGATTTAGGTGACGGTGTGTTTGAAGTTCTCTCAACTAATGGAGATACTCATCTTGGTGGAGACGACTTTGACCAAAAGGTAATGGATTGGTTAGTTGCCCAATTTAAACAAGCAAATGGCATCGATTTATCAAAAGATAAGATGGCAATGCAACGTTTAAAGGAAGCTGCAGAAAAGGCCAAGAAGGATGTTTCTGGTATGGCACAAACCCAAATCAGTTTGCCTTTCATTTCTGCTGGTGAAAATGGACCTATTCATTTGGAAGAAACATTAACCCAAGCTAAATTTAACGAATTGACTTCTGATTTAGTTGAAAAGACCCGTATCCCAGTTGAAAATGCATTGAAGGATGCTGGCATCTCAGCTAGTGACTTAGATGTTGTTATCTTAAATGGAGGTTCAACTCGTATTCCAGCTGTCCAAGAATCAGTAAAGAAATGGACTGGTAAAGAACCTAACCATTCAATTAACCCCGATGAAGCGGTCGCTTTAGGTGCTGCTGTTCAAGGTGGTGTCCTAACTGGTGATGTTAAGGACGTTGTTTTACTTGACGTTACGCCATTATCACTTGGTATTGAAACCATGGGTGGTGTCTTCACTAAGTTGATTGATCGAAACACGACAATTCCAACTAGCAAGTCACAAGTGTTCTCTACAGCTGCAGATAACCAACCCGCTGTTGATATTCATGTGTTACAAGGTGAACGTCCAATGGCAGCCGATAACAAGACACTTGGTAATTTTCAATTAGCCGACATTCCAGCAGCACCACGTGGCGTTCCTCAAATCGAAGTTACCTTTGATATTGATAAAAATGGGATTGTTAACGTATCTGCTAAGGATAAGGGAACTGGTAAGGAACAAAAGATTACCATCAAGAGTGATTCTGGCTTGTCGGATGAAGAAATCGACAAGATGATGAAAGAAGCTCAAGAAAACGCGGATGCCGATAAGAAACGTAAGGACGAAGTCGACTTAAAGAATGAAGTTGATCAACTCCTCTTCACTGTTGATAAGACATTGAAGGAAGTTAAGGGTAAGGTTTCTGACGATGAAATTAAAAAGGCAGAAGCTGCTCGTGACGACTTGAAGAAGGCACAAGAAGATAATAACTTAGAAGATATGAAGACCAAGAAGGATGATTTGAACAAGATTGTTCAAGACCTTTCAGTTAAGTTATATCAACAAGCTCAACAACAAGAACAAGCCTCCGATGCAAAAGATACTAAGGATAGCGGATCTGCTGACAAGGGTAACGATGATAATACTGTTGACGGTGACTTCTCTGAAGTTCATGACGACAACAAGTAATTAGATATTATTGTTGTGAAAGCCAGAGCTCATTTGGGCTTTGGCTTTTTAATTGGGCGTCATTATGATATGCTAAATTCACAAAAACGACCTATTAAACTTGAATTGAATTGATTCTGGGAGGAAAACAATGGCTGAGAAAGATTATTATGAAACACTGGGCATTGACCGTGATGCCAGTAAAGACGACATAAGAAAGGCCTATCGAAAGTTATCCAAAAAGTACCATCCTGATATAAATAAAGAACCTGGTGCGGAAGAAAAGTTTAAGACGATTACAGAAGCTTATGAAGTGCTTAGTGACGATCAAAAACGAGCAAACTATGACCAATATGGTTCTGCTGACGGTGCAGCTGGTGGCTTTGGTGGTAACGGTGGCGGATTTTCAGGTAGCGACTTTGGTGGCTTTGGCGGAGGTGGCGGTTTTGATGACATCTTTAGTCAATTCTTTGGTGGCGGAGGTGGCGGCCGTTCGCAACGAAACCCCAATGCGCCACAACCGGGTCGCGACTTACAGTACCAAATGACGCTGAAATTTGAAGAAGCTATTTTTGGTAAAGAAACCAAGATTACGTATACCCGAGAAGCTCAATGTGACACTTGTAATGGGAGTGGCGCAAAACCAGGGACCTCGCCGGTTACCTGTCATAATTGTGGTGGAAGTGGCTATGTTTCAACTGAAACAAACACACCGCTTGGTAGAATGCGAAGCCAACAGGTTTGTCCAGTTTGCCAAGGAACAGGTAAAGAAATTAAAGAAAAGTGCCCTACCTGTGCAGGTAGCGGTCATGTAGAACAACGTCATGAAGTTGAAGTTAAGATTCCTGCCGGTGTTGATGATGGCCAACAAATGCGGTTACAAGGACAGGGCGAAGCTGGAACTAATAGTGGCCCTTACGGAGACTTATTTATTATTTTCCAGGTTCAGCCAAGTAAAGACTTTAAGCGTGATGGCGCTGATATTTACTTCGATCAAGCCATTAGCTTTTCACAAGCCGCTCTTGGGGACAAGGTTCAGGTGAAGACGGTTCATGGAGATGTTGAACTTAAGGTGCCTGCTGGAACACAATCTGGAACAACTTTCCGTTTAAAGGGAAAAGGTGCTCCTAAGTTGCGGGGAACCGGAAATGGTGATCAGCGAGTCACTGTCAATATTAAGACGCCAAAGAATCTTTCGAAGGAACAACGTGATGCATTAAGACAATTGGCAAAGGCCAGTGGCGAAGAAGTTGCCGGGAATGGTAAAGGCAATTTTTTTGACAAAGTAAAAGACGCATTTAACGATGACTAAAGGCGGTTGTCGACATTAAGTTGTCGGCAACGCCTTTTTATTTTTGTCCAGCTTCAATCGTTGTTAAATATGGCATACGTTGTTATAATTGATTAGATATGAAACAGAGCGAGAGAAAGTAGGAATCAAATAATGGATCTTAAACAAATGGCGGAACATCAAAAATTAATCCGTAATTTTTCCATTGTTGCGCATATTGATCATGGTAAATCGACATTGGCAGACCGAATTTTGGAAATGACGGATACTGTCGCTAAGCGAGATATGAAAGATCAATTGTTAGATAATATGGATCTAGAGCGAGAACGCGGGATTACGATTAAATTGAATGCCGTGGAATTACAGTATCATGCGAAAGATGGCCACACTTACGAATTTCATTTAATTGACACACCGGGTCATGTGGACTTTTCGTATGAGGTTTCAAGAAGTTTAGCAGCATGTGAGGGTGCAATCTTGGTGGTTGATGCTGCACAGGGTGTTGAAGCACAGACCCTTGCGAACGTTTATTTAGCATTGGATGACAATCTTGAAATTATTCCAATCATTAACAAAATTGATTTACCTTCTGCAGAACCAGAAAAGGTTCGAAAAGAAATTGAAGATGTTATTGGGATCGATGCTGAAGATGCCGTTTTAACAAGTGCCAAAAATGGTATTGGGATTGAAGAAATGTTGGAGCAAATTGTTCAAAAAGTACCAGCACCAACTGGCGATTTGAATGCACCACTCCAGGCGTTAATTTTTGATTCTGTTTATGATGAATATCGGGGCGTTGTCTTGAGCGTGCGTGTTTTTGAAGGCACCGTTCAGCCCGGCGACCGGATTACTTTAATGAACTCTAATACAACTTATGAAGTAACCGAGGTTGGGGTTAACTCACCTAAGCCAATTAAGCGTGATTATTTGATGGCAGGGGATGTTGGCTACTTGACCGCTAGTATTAAGGACATAACGGATACACGGGTTGGAGACACCGTGACGAACGCAAAAGATCCAGCCGACAAAGCACTCCCAGGTTATCGAGAGATGGCTCCTATGGTTTACGCTGGTTTATATCCTTCTGATAATGCAAAATTTAACGATTTACGAGAGGCACTAGAAAAACTAAAGTTAAACGATGCAGCACTTGAATATGAACCAGAATCATCACAGGCTTTGGGATTTGGTTTCCGATGTGGCTTTTTGGGAATGTTACACATGGATGTTGTCCAAGAACGATTGGAGCGAGAATTCAACCTAGATTTAATTACAACAGCACCATCCGTTACCTATCGGGTTAATCAAACAGATGATACCGTTCTTATGGTTGAAAACCCCTCTGAAATGCCAGAGGTTTCTGCAATTAAGACAATCGAAGAGCCCTATGTAAAAGCTTCTATCATGGTTCCAAATGAATATGTCGGGGCCGTCATGGAACTTTGTCAGCATAAACGGGGACAGTTCCAAACAATGGACTACCTGGATGATTATCGCGTAAATGTGATTTATAAAATGCCGTTATCCGAGATTATTTATGATTTCTTTGATAAACTTAAGTCAAGTACGAGAGGGTACGCTTCGCTAGATTATGAAATAGCGGACTACGAGCCAAGTGATCTTGTTAAAATCGATATTTTACTAAATAGTGATAAAGTGGATGCCCTTAGTTTCATTTCGCATAGAGAATTTGCGGAGAAACGTGGTCGAGAGATTGCCAGCAAGCTTAAGAAAATTATTCCAAGGCAAAACTTTGAAATTCCGGTACAGGCTGCAATTGGGGCAAAAATTATTGCTCGAACAACAATTAAGGCCTATCGGAAGGATGTTACCTCAAAGATTCATACTGGTGATCCGGATCGACGTGCTAAGTTGCTTGAAAAGCAAAAGCGTGGGAAGAAGCGAATGAAATCTGTCGGTACGGTGGATATCCCGCAGGAAGCCTTTATGGCGGTACTCCAAACTGACGAGGAAGACGAATAATTAGTAGTTGACTTTATGGACAGAATTCATTAGAATTATTTATTTGTATAGTATTTACGTGATTCTGAGTAATTAGACGAAATGACAACATCAATTAGGAGGTGTTTTCCATGCTGAACCGAACAAAAGAGTATTTACAGGATCAGGGCTTTAACTATCAAAAATCATACATTCGACCATTGATGGCACCTGAAAGTGTTTATGTGTTGAAGTTTGGCAAGGATGCATTTAATAATCGCGTGATTGTCAGATATTCGCATACATGGATAGGTCGCCAACGTATTAATGAAATTGACCTACGATTACACAAACAAAAACATCCTCGAGTATTTAAAAACGAGAATGATTTACTTGAGTATTTAGAGCCACATTTGGAAAACCGAGAAGATAACAACTAAGAAGCGTATCCTTAAAGCGGATGCGCTTTTATTATAAAATTTTTTGAGTGGAGGATTTATTGATGAAGTGGACTGAAATTGATGTCACAACAACGAGCGAAGTTGTAGAAGCCGTTTCTAATATACTAATGGACGAGGGCGCTTCTGGAATCAAAATTGACGATGCCAAGGATTTTGAGAATTTGCACGATGGTCCACTAGGTCACTTGGGAGATTATGTTGAAGTAGCGAGTCTACAGCACATTGAATTTGGCGCTAAAGTGACCGCCTATTATCCAGAAACCATTTTTATTCCTGAAATATTGCCAACGATCAATCAGAGAATTTCCCAGTTAAACGAGTTTGGGTTAAACCCCGGTGATTTTACCGTTAAAACCAGTGAGGTTGCTGAGAGCGATTGGGCGACTGCGTGGAAAAAGTATTATCATCCAGTTCGTGTGACTCGCTTTTTAACGGTTGTTCCTAGTTGGGAAAGTTACAAACCGCAAACGGATGATGAAAAGCTAATTGTGTTAGATCCAGGGATGGCATTCGGCACAGGTACTCACCCAACAACCAAGCTTTCCTTAATATCTTTGGAACAGGTCATTCGTGGTGGGGAATCAATGATTGATGTCGGTACCGGTTCTGGCGTATTGAGCATCGGGGCCAAGCAATTAGGTGTTGGTCAAATAAGAGCGTTTGACTTAGATGACGTTGCGGTAAAGTCTGCACAAAGTAATCTTGATTTGAATCCAGTTGCTGGAGATGTGGAGGTTGCTGCAAACGACTTATTGAATGGCATTACTGAAGGCGCGCAGATTATCGTTGCAAATATTTTGGCAGAAATTATTATGCCGTTAATCCCCCAAGCATGGAACCTTCTTCCGGAAAATGGCTTATTTCTTACTTCTGGAATCATTAATAAAAAGTTCGATGAAGTTAAGGCAGCTCAGGAAAAGCAAGGATTTATCATTGTACAAACACTAAAAATGGGCGATTGGTATGGCATTATTGCTCGAAAACCGGGAGTTGATGATTAATGCAGCACTATTTTTTAAAACAGCCCGCCCAGTTGGGAGCATCAGTCGACCTAAATTCAGATATTTCTCGCCATTGGGTGAAAGTCATGCGTGCAACGCCGGGTGATCACGCAGAATTTGTTGATTTAAATGGCAATCTATTTTTAGGACAACTCCAAACAAGTACGGATGAGAAAACGACCGTTAAACTTGTTGAAAATTTGGATTCAAAAAGCGAAATACCGGTTAATGTAACCTTGATTATGGGACTACCTAAACAGGATAAGGCAGATTGGATTGTGCAAAAGACGACGGAAATGGGCGTATCTGAGGTGATCTTTTTTGCAGCAGATTGGTCTGTTGCGCAGTGGAAGGGAAATCGGATAGATAAAAAGCTGGAACGGCTCCAAAAAATTGCCGCTGGGGCAGCCGAACAATCCCATCGGTTAAAAATCCCGACAATTAAATATGAAAAAAGTTTAGAAAATATTGTTACCTCATTTAGCGGGAGATTACTCGTTGCGTATGAAGAGGCTGCCAAACAGGGTGAAAAATCTGAACTACGTCATCAATTAGGCGAAGTAAATTCAGGTGATAATTTAGCAGTGGTTGTCGGACCAGAAGGGGGAATTTCGCCCGCTGAAATTCAACTTCTAGAAAATAATAATGGGATCAAGGTTGGCCTAGGTCCGCGAATTTTAAGAACCGAAACTGCCCCTCTTTACTTTTTAGCGGCTGTTTCAACAATAATTGAATTGAATTCCTAATTTATCCGCAAATAATGTATTATTACTAATAAAAATGCTAAAATAAGCACAATTACAATCAACAGGAATTGAGTGACTAATATGCATAACTTACTTGATAAATATCGTTGGCAAGGATTAATCTGTATCGATTTACTATTAGGAATTATTTTGCCTTTCTTCATAAAATGGGTGGGGATAGATAAAGCATGGCGATTTGGCTTAATCTTTATCGTGATTAATTGTCTTTGGTCAATTGTGATTGGAAATATCATCAAACCTTTGCCGCATTCATGGTTATGGCTGTTTGTTTGGCCACTAATTTATATGGTTGGAAATTGGTTGTTCTATCCAAAATATGCTTATTTATTCGCCATTGTGTATCTTGGGGCATCGTATATTGCCTATGGAAGAGAAAAAGGATAAGAGAATTGCATAATTAATAAACGGGGTGAGCAATATTCCAAAAGAGCAGATATGGACGGCTGATCTAGTAATAAAGACCGTCTCAGAATATATGAATCAAGAGCATGTCGCTAAGGTGAAGCGGGCTTGTCAATTTGCAACGGTTGCTCATAAGGAGCAATTCAGGCAATCAGGGGAAGCCTATATTATTCACCCTATTCAAGTAGCAGGAATTCTGGCTGAATTGCGGATGGATCCTGCTACTGTTTCTGCTGGATTTTTGCACGATGTCGTCGAAGATACTGGTGCAACCCTAAGTGACGTAAAAGAGTTATTTGGTGAAGATATCGCCATGATTGTGGATGGTGTTACCAAACTGGGTAAGATTAAATATAAGTCCAACCGTGAACAATTGGCCGAGAATCATCGGAAATTGTTATTAGCGATGTCAAATGACATTCGAGTAATGATTGTCAAATTGGCGGATCGATTACATAATATGCGGACACTAGAACACCTCAGGCCTGATAAACAGCGGCGCATTGCGAATGAAACTTTAGAAATTTATGCACCACTGGCTGATCGATTGGGTATTAGTACAATCAAATGGGAACTTGAGGACATTTCGCTACGGTATTTGAACCCACAACAGTATTATCGAATCGTCCATTTGATGAACTCGAGGCGAGACCAGCGAGAAGCTTATATTGCTTTAGCAATTGGTGATATCAAAGACGCAATCGCTGATCTTAATATGAAGGTTGATATTTATGGTCGACCAAAGCACATTTATTCGATTTATCGAAAAATGAAGGATCAACATAAGCAGTTTAGCCAGATTTATGACCTGCTGGCAATTCGAGTGATTGTTGATTCAATCAAAGACTGTTACGCGGTTCTTGGGGCAATTCATTCCAAATGGAAGCCAATGCCTGGTCGGTTTAAGGACTACATTGCAATGCCAAAGGCCAATATGTACCAATCCTTGCATACAACAGTGATTGGACCAGAAGGCAAGCCGCTTGAAGTGCAAATTCGAACCGAACAAATGCACCAAGTTGCTGAATTTGGTGTTGCTGCGCACTGGGCTTATAAAGAAGGGCAGACCGGTAAAGTTGAATATAATGGAACCGGCAATAAATTAAATTGGTTTAAACAAATTATTGAAATTCAAGAAGACACCGAAAATGCTGCCGATTTTATGGACAGTGTTAAGGGTGAATTATTTGGTGACCACGTTTATGCGTTTACACCCAAAGGCGATGTGTTAGAGCTGCCAAAGGGCGCAGGTCCCTTGGATATGGCGTATTCCATTCATACTGAGGTGGGAAATCATACAATTGGTGCGACTATCAATGGTAAGATTGTACCGTTGGACTCTCAGATAAAAAATGGTGATATTGTTGATATCAAAACTTCCGCAAGTTCAACTGGCCCAAATCGTGACTGGCTCAAACTGGTTTCAACCCGGAGAGCAAGAAACAAAATTAAGCAATTCTTTAGGCAGCGTGATCGTGAAGAGAATGTCTCAACGGGTCGGGATTTAATTGTCCAACAATTGCGAGAATTTAAGTATGATCCTAAGGCCATCATGACCAAGTCTCAACTAGAAAAAGTTGCCATTAAACTGCATTATCAACACATTGATGATCTATTTGCTGCCATTGGGTTTGGGGATGTACAACCAGTTGGTGTTGCTAACAGACTGACGGATGATATTCGGCATGAGGCTGAGGAAAAACGGCTTCGTAACGAAGAACGTCAAATGTTAGAGGAACATCAGACGATTTCAAATGAAACTGAAAATATTCAGCAACGCGGCAAGAAAAAGACGAATGCGCCTGAAGGGGTTGTCATTGAGGGGGTCGATAATCTCCTTGTCCGACTGAGCCACTGCTGTTCTCCGATTCCTGGGGATGAAATTGTTGGTTACATTACAAAAGGTCGTGGTGTTTCCGTCCATAGACAGAACTGTCCGAACGTTGCTAAGTCTGAAGAAAATGGCGAACGGATTGTAGATGTGTACTGGAATATTGATTCTGATTCGAAGAGTCAATACAGCGCCAATCTTGAAGTTCAGGGCTACAATCGGAACGGCTTACTGAACGATGTTTTAAAAACAATCAACAACAATACAAAATCCTTAACGTCCGTTAATGGTCAAGTCGATCATAATAAAATGGTCACTATTTCAATTTCACTAGGAATTAGAAACTTGGAACATTTACAACGAATCATGGATAATTTAAAAAATGTGCAGGATGTTTACGTTGTTAAACGTCCATTTAGATAAATTATAGGAGCTGAATTAACTTGAAAGTTGTTTTACAGCGAGTTAGTAGCGCGTCAGTAACAATCGAGGGTAAGCTTAATGGCAAAATTGGGCAAGGGTTTATGCTCTTGGTCGGCGCACAGGATAGTGATGGTCCTGAGGAAATTAACTACCTCGTTCACAAAATTAGTAAACTTCGAGTGTTCAGTGATGATGCTGGTAAGATGAATCTTTCCATTGAAGATATCGGCGGTGAAATTTTATCGGTTTCGCAATTCACGCTTTACGCGGATACGAAGAAGGGAAATCGGCCCAGCTTTATTGGCGCTGGCGATCCAAAACATGCAGAAGCTTGCTACCAGCAATTTAATACCGCTTTACGAGCGTTGGATATTCCGGTTGAAACGGGTGAATTCGGTGCCGATATGCAGGTTTCACTAGTTAATGATGGTCCCGTAACGATCATTTTTGACACAGATCATAAATAAAAATGAGCATCAGTTGTTTTATTGGCTGGTGCTATTTTTGTAAGGAGAAACTTAATGAAAAATGTTATTTGGGATTTTGATGGCACGCTATTTAATACGTATCCAGAAATGGTAAAAGCGTTCAGTCAAACGTTGGCCTATTTTAATATTGAAGATTTTGAAATTGATACGGAAGATATTTACGCAACGATGAGACGTGGATCAGTTGGAACAGCAGTCAAAAAGTTTTCGGCAATATATGGGTTACAGGAAACACAAGTGAGAGATAAATTTAATCACATCGAACCAGAATTAGTTCAAAACGCCAGACCATTTGAGGGAATTGCAGACCTATTGAAAGAAACAAAGCTCGCCAATCGTCATCATTTTTTGGAAACGCATCGTAATCAGTTAGCAGTTGAGTTATTAAATGAGTTTGAGTTAACCCAATATTTCGATGTCATGGTTACCAAGGATGACGGGGTTAAACGGAAACCCAATCCAGAAGGCATTAATTTATTATGTGAAAAATTCGAATTAGATCGTGGTGAAACCGTTATGATTGGTGATCGAAAACTTGATATTGAGGCTGGTAATAATGCTGGTATCAACAGTTGGTTATTTGATTACGATCACCTCATCATCGTTGATGGTCAGCCCAATAAGCGTTTCACCCAAGTGGATGACATAAAAAAATCATTACTAGAAGACTAGTAATGATTTAATATTTGATCGACTGCACTACCGTACATTTCGCCAAAAAGGTTCAAATGTGCCAGCAGATAATAAAATTGATACCAAGGTAATCGCTCTTTGAAATCTGGTTCCAACGGATAAGTAGCGGTATACGCTGAGTAAAAGTTCTCATCAAAGCCACCAAAAATGGTGGTCATTGCTAAGTCGAGTTCACGGTCTCCGTAAAAGACATCCGGATCGATTAGCATCGGGTTACCGTCGGATGTAAACAAATAATTTCCAGACCATAAGTCACCATGTAGGAGACTAGGAACGATTGACCGATCTTTATAGTACGATTCAAAGATGGCCCGTAAGTGGGCGTAGTGTTGATCACGCTGAGAATTCCACAATTGGTGGTTTTCCGCACGTTTGACTAATACATCTAGTCGTTGCGTTAAGTAAAAGGTTGGCCAATCAGATTGCCACGTATTGATTTTCGGTAATTTCACATTTAGAACATCGTGATCGAAGCCGAATCGATCTTGGTGAATTTGATGGACGTGAGCGACCATTTCGCCTAACGCGGATTGGGAACCTTGTCCTGTATCAACCCAATTTAGGATTAAGTAGGCATCTCCCGAAATCTGTCCGGTTGCGATAACTTCTGGAACTAGGGCTGCCTGACTAAGAAGGGCTAATCCTTCAACCTCATGAGCATAAAAAGAGGCATCATGATTTGGCTGAACAAGTAGAAAGAAGGGTCCTTCTGAAGTTTCAACTCGGTATGAATCATTAATATCACCACCAGAAACCGGTTGGATTGATTGAATACCTGATAATGGTAGTTGATCTAACCATTCTTTTGTAAGCATGTTATCACCTCAATTCCATTGTAACCGTGTTAACTAAAAATTCTATTTTTTAAGATTTTTAAAATAGGCGTTAAGTCCCTTAGTGATGTCAACAGCAACCCGTTTCTGGTAACGAGTACTCTTAATTTGGGAGAAATCCTTTTTCGTGTTGATGTAACCCATTTCAAGCAAAAGGGCGGGACGTAGATTATCACGAATTACTAAAAAGTTGCCGAATTTTACGCCGCGATTAGTTAATGGGAGGTCAGAGAATTCAGAGTTGACCGTTTTCGCTAATCTCAAAGAGGTACTAGTATGATAATAATACGTTGTAAACCCTGTAGCCGAATCCGCAATGGGACTTGAGTCATAGTGGAAACTGATGAACGCATCAGCATGGTTATCAGTCGCTAGTTCAGCACGGTCACCAAGGCTAACGGTTTGATTCCCTTTTCGAGTCATGATGACGTTAGTACCATACCGTTTTAGTTGCTTTTCGACCATCTTAGCTTGTTGAAGGGTGTAGGTTCTTTCCTCTTGATTTCCTTGAGAGAGGGCGCCCGAATCGCTACCCCCGTGGCCAGGATCTAAAACAATTGTCGCTTCTGATAATTTTGTGGTAATGGTTCCTTTCTTGGGCTTGTTGACAAGCCAACTTGCAACCCAACCGGTATTATCCTGATAGCGAATCTTATACCAATTTTCCTTTTTAGTCATAATGTGAATTCGTTGCCCTTTTTTTAAGGTATCTTTGACTGAATAGGATAGGTTAGGACCAGTTCTGACATTGATATTATTAGTTGGAGTGGTTAAACTATTTTTTATAATGAGCGTGTAAACTAAGAAGCAAAAGCTAATCAGTAAGATTAAGCTTACAATAATGCCGCGCCATGGTAATTTTTTATAATTCAATGATTTTTCCTCGTTTACATAGATAATAGTTTTATTATAGGTATTTCTCAATGAAAATCAAAATGAATCAAATAAATGAAAAATTTTCTTACAATCTTGACTTTCCGGTAAATTTTCACTATTGTATTAGTAGTAAATAAAAGCTAATGAGAAAGACTAGTAAGTTGGTTTTAGCATTCAGAGAGTACCGGTAGCTGCGAAGGTATGGCAAGATAACCAAACTGAAGACACTTTTGAAGCTAATAACTTTGTGTTATTCGTCTGTGACGTTATCCTGTAGAAAATTAAAGGTGGTACCGTGCGCCAGCACCCTTGTCTAATGACAGGGGTGTTTTTTTATTTTAGGAAGGGGAATTTTAATGCGCTATCAAAAACCAAAAGGGACCGCTGATATACTACCCGGCGATACTGAAAAATGGCGGTTTGTTGAAGATACTGCTCGAAAATTATTTAAAACGTACCAATATCGAGAAATTCGAACGCCAATGTTTGAAAACTTTGAGGTATTCTCCAGAACATCGGGAGATACTTCCGATATTGTGACTAAAGAAATGTACGATTTTAAGGATAAAGGTGATCGACACATTTCGTTGCGACCCGAGGGAACGGCAGGGGTTGTTAGAGCCTTCGTTGAGAATAAACTTTATGGTCCTGAATATAATAAACCATACAAGGTGTACTATATGGGCCCCATGTACCGATACGAACGGCCACAATCTGGACGACTAAGAGAATTCCACCAAATTGGTGTCGAAGCATTTGGTAGTGATTCGCCCGTTTTAGATGTTGAAGTTATCTCGATGGCCATCAACCTCTTCAAGAAGCTTGGACTTTCTGATTTAAGATTGACGTTGAATTCCTTAGGAGATAAAACAAGTCGGGATAATTATCGGGCTGCATTGATTGAATATTTGGAACCCCACTTTGAGGAATTGAGCGAAGAATCAAAGGTTCGTCTTCACAAAAATCCGCTGCGAGTTCTCGATAGCAAGGAAGAACAAGATCAACAATTTGTCGCAGATGCACCTTCTATTTTAGATTACCTGACGGATGACGCTAAAGCTCATTTTGAACAAGTAAAGCAACAGCTAGATTTGCTTGGCATTGACTACGTGGTTGATTCGACAATGGTCCGAGGATTAGATTATTATAATCACACGATTTTTGAAGTGATGACGCAGTCGAAGTCACTTGGTCACGGCTACACAACAATTTGTGCGGGTGGTCGCTATAACGGTTTAGTTGAAGAATTAGGCGGTCCTGAGGTTTCTGGTGTTGGGTTTGGTCTCGGGATTGAGCGCTTACTCCTTTTACTACAGGACGAGCAAGTTTCAATGCCAAATGACGATGATCTGGATGTCTTTGTTGTTGGAATTGGTGAAGCTGCCAATGCGATGACCCTTAAAGTGGTACAAGCAATTCGTGCAAAAGGATTTTCAAGTGACCGGGACTACTTGGATCGCAAGCCAAAGGGGCAGTTTAAAATAGCTGATCGTTTAAATGCCAAGTATACGTTGACGATTGGCGAGAGTGAACTGGAATCAAAGACAGCCCATTTGAAGAAAATGGCGAGTGGCGAAGAAATTACGGTCACGCTGGAGGAAGTTCAACAAGATTTCCAATCAATTATTGAGTCTAAATTTTCAAATAAAAAATAGGAGTGACGATGATGAAAAGGACCACTTATGCAGGATTAGTAGATGAACAGTATCTAGATCAGGATATTGTTCTAAAGGGTTGGGTACAAAAGCGCCGGGATTTAGGTGGCTTAATTTTCATTGATTTGCGAGACCGTGAAGGAATCGTCCAACTTGTGTTCAGTGAAGAATACGGGAAAGAAGCTTTGAAAACAGCCGATGAATTGCGTAATGAATACGTGATTGAAGTTAAAGGACACGTCGTTAACCGTGCTGAAAATGAAGTTAATAACAATATGCGGACTGGTAAGATTGAGGTTCGAGTAACGGAAATTAACCTTCTAAATAAAGCAAAGAACCCACCATTTTATATTCAGGATAATATCAATGTTTCTGATGAACTACGTCTGAAATACCGTTATTTAGACTTACGTCGTCCAGAAATGCAAAAGAGCCTGCGGATTCGTAATCGAATTACGCAATCCGTTCACAGCTATTTTGACTCACAAGGCTTTCTTGATATTGAAACGCCAGATTTAACTAAGTCTACGCCAGAAGGCGCTCGTGACTATTTGGTACCTTCACGAGTTTACCCAGGTCATTTTTATGCATTACCACAATCACCACAACTCTTTAAGCAATTATTAATGGGCTCAGGATTTGATCGATATTACCAAATCGCGAGATGTTTCCGTGATGAGGATTTACGTGGCGATCGTCAACCAGAATTTACGCAAATTGATATGGAAACCTCATTTCTAACAGCTGAAGAAATTCAGGATTTGACTGAAGGTCTAATTGCTAAAGTTATGAAGGATACCCTTGATATTGACGTTAAACTTCCATTCCAACGAATGGATTGGGATGAGTCAATGGCTCGCTATGGAACCGACCAGCCTGACGTTCGTTTTGGGATGGAATTGAAGGATCTTTCTTCAATTATGAAGAATGTTGATTTCAAAGTCTTTTCAAGTGTTGTTGAAAATGGCGGCCAAGTTAAGGCAATTGCGGTTCCTGGTGGAGCTGCAAAATATTCTCGTAAGGATATTGATGGCTATACGCAGTACGTTGAACGTTTTGGTGCCAAAGGTCTTGCATGGATGAAGGTTACTGATGAAGGATTCAACGGTCCAATTGCTAAATTCTTCAAGGATGAAGCAATCAACAAACAAATTTTGGAAACAACTGGTGCTAAGATTGGTGATTTAATTTTGTTTGCTGCTGACAATCAACGAATTGTGGCAGACACATTAGGTTATCTACGTGTTGCAATTGCCAAGGAACAAGGGATGATCGACGAATCTCAATTTGCGTTCCTTTGGATCGTTAACTGGCCATTATTCCACTATGATGTGGACTTAAAACGTTACGTGGCTGCGCATCATCCATTCACAATGCCAAACGAAGAAGATGTTCATTACCTTGATGATGGCGAAGATCCTCATAAGGCATACGCCCAAAGTTATGACATTATCTTAAATGGACTTGAACTAGGTGGTGGCTCAATTCGTATCCATACCCGTGAACTTCAGGAGAAGATGCTTAAGGCGCTTGGCTTTACCAAGGAACGGGCAGAGGCGCAATTTGGATTCCTACTTGAAGCTTTAGACATGGGATTCCCACCTCATGGCGGATTAGCTATCGGACTTGACCGATTTGCAAGATTATTGGCTCACCGTGAGAATATTAGAGATGTTATCGCATTCCCTAAGAACTCGAAGGCAACTGAACCAATGACCAAGGCGCCATCAACAGTTTCAGACAAGCAACTTCAAGAACTTGATTTATTTGTCACTAAGCCAGATGATGGTGAATAGGTTCATTCTAAAGACCCGAGTATTTCTATCGGGTCTTTTTTTATGTCTACATAATTTCTATGGTTCATAACGCTGCAAAATGTTATTCTAGTAATGGCAAAGAAAAGTGAGGCAGAAGAAAAAATGGATGACGTTCAAAAACTAATACGCAGACACCAGTCAATCACCAAAGCATCGACTGCTTTCATTTATGCTATTTTAGTTTCAATTGCGATGAATTTCTTTTGGACGCCAGGGCACATTTATTCTTCAGGAATTACGGGACTGGCTCAATTACTAACAACAGTTTCATCACAGACAATGCCAGTCACGATTTCAACGGCGCTTGGATTATTAGTCTTAAATATTCCATTGTTCTTTGTTGCCTGGAAAAATATTGGCAGAAACTTTACCATTTTTACAATTATTTCGGTCGTGTTAGCTAGTATAATGATAAAGTCATTGAATCCAATTCACTTAACAACTGATCCCATCATTTGTGCAATCTTTGGGGGAGCTGTGAATGGGTTTGGGACTGGAACGGCGCTTAAAAATGGTATCTCAACTGGTGGCTTGGATATCTTAGGGATTGTCATCAGGCGTAAGACCGGGAAATCCATTGGAACGATTAACATTATTTTTAATATGTTTATAGTGGTTGCCGCTGGATTTGAATATGGTTGGCCATACGCCTTTTATTCGGTTATTGGACTGGTTGTAAATGCCAGGGTCATGGATATGGTGTACACCCGTCAGCAACGGATGCAGGTCATGATCATTACCGATCGTCCTAAAACGGTAATTGATTCCGTACAGAATCATATTCGACGAGGAATCACAATCGTTCATGATGCAGAAGGGGCCTATCACCATGATACAAAAACAATTTTATTTACGGTCATTTCGCGTTATGAAATGTCTGAGTTAGAGGAAGCAATGGAAGAATCGGATCCAAAGGCATTCGTTAGTATCTCTGATACAGTTAAGATTCTCGGCCACTTTTATGAACCAAAGCTTTGAGAATTTTAGATTTAGTTATGTGCCTTTAAAAACGAATGGAACGGGCGAATTTATGTGGTATAATACCAAAAGTGTTGAGAAGAATATTAAAAATGGTGGTCTGTTGTGAAAGTCATTTATTTATGGTTAATTCGAATTATTTCTGGATTATTTCAGTTTCGACGTAAGCGAAATATGACTTACTTCGTTAGCTTTGACAATAATCTGGATTTGATAAAGGCAATTGCCAAGAAATTACCAAACAAAAAGCGGTTAACTGTTTTTTATGACCCTAGTATTGAAGCTGCCGCCACTGATCTGGCTGCAAGAGGGATTCGAACGATTCAATTTCATAACAATTTGTCGTTCGTTTTCAAATACATTCCACTTGTGATGACGTCTAGAGTATTATTTTGTGATAATTACTATGCTTTTTTGGGTGGTCTTGTTCATCCGAAAAGGTTAAAAATTGTTCAGCTGTGGCATGCAAATGGTGCAATCAAACGATTCGGGTGGGAAGATTATGCGACTAAAAATCGGTCGAAGGCAGCTAAGAGCCGCTTTCAATCTGTTTATAACCACTTTGATGATTACGTTGTCGCTTCAAAAGCGATGGGACAGGTTTTTCAAAATAGTTATCACGTTTCGGAAGATAAAGTTAAACTACTTGGTTATCCAAGATCTGATCGTTTTTTACATACAACTTGGATTAATCGAGCGAGGAGTCGAGTCTACCGTGTGGCGCCAGAACTGATTGGCCGGCGAGTGATTTTTTACGCTCCAACGTATCGCGAGGGAATCGACTTTAAGCTTCCTAACGGTGTGATTGATGCATTAAAATCTGATCCGGACGCCATTGTAATTATCAAACTTCATCCTGTTCTTAAGAAGCAAGAAGCGAAATTACGGCATTTTAGCAGTTCATCAGTTAGATTTTACGATCAGCTTCCCACGGCAGACATATTGACGGTTACCGACACGTTAGTCACTGATTATTCGTCGGTTGCTTTTGACTTTTCTTTACTAAAGAACGCAAAAACGCTGATATTCTTCATGTTTGATCTAGCAGCATATGAGAAAGCACCAGGAATCCAAAGTGATTTGATTAAGTATTTACCAACAGAACCGGTCAAAACTGTTCAAGGCTTAACGAAAGCAATAATAGAAAATAAAACGACAGATTTTACCGAATTCAACGCAAATTGGAATGGTTATAACGACGGTGAGGCAACTAAGAGAGTTGTTGCCCGATACTGCGCTTTAATTAAATAACAAAAATCTTTATTTTACATTAAGGGAGTGTAAGTGACTTGAAAGAGGTCATTACGTTATTCAAAGAACAAATAAAAAATATCGGAATCATTTTCCGAATTTCTAAATATGAGGATATGGCTAGCTATCAAAGCCATTACTTAGGACTCGTTTGGGAATACCTTTACCCGTTAATTCAAATTGGGATTTACTGGGTCGTGTTTGGTGTAGGTCTTAAGCACGGTGCTTCAATGAATGGGGTTTCCTATCTTCCGTGGATGGTCATTGGAATCACGCCATGGTTTTTCATGAATCGTTCCGTGCTCGATGCCTCAAAGAGTATTTATCAACGGGTGGGAATGGTTTCCAAAATGAAATTCCCAGTTTCGATACTACCAACAATCAAAATTGTGGGTAATTTGAGCTCATTTTGGACGATGCTTGTTTTTTCAATTATCATTGGGCTGTTGAATCACGTTACCCCAACTATTTACTGGTTCCAGTGGATCTATTACTTTTTCTGCATGATTATGCTGTTACTGGCATTAGGAATTTTTAGTTCAGCAGTTTCAATTTTGATTCGTGATTTCCATATTTTGCTTCAATCATTAATGAGAATGCTTTTTTATCTATCTGGCGTTTTGTTCAACTTTGAAACGGATGCTTTCCCAGCAATCTTTGCGAGAATTTTACAAATAAATCCATTTTTCTACGTGGTATCCGGTTTTAGACAATCAATGGTCGGTAACGTGTGGTTCTGGCAAAGACCAACATTGACAATTGTGTTCTGGATGATTGTTTTATTCTTCCTCTTAGTTGGATCTCACTTACACTACAAGTTCAGATCAAGATTCGTAGATCTCATTTAGCATTGTTATGTTGGAGGCCAAATGATGTTCATTCAAAAATTAGTCAAAACAATTAAAATAATTATCAGAGGTGGACTCATCGTAATCAACGATGGGTTTATTTGTTTACCAGTTAAAAAAAGGCAAGTGATTTTTGAAAGCTTCAATGGCAAGGAGATTAATGATAATCCTGCGGCAATTTATCGTGAATTAGTCAAGCACCAGCAATTTTCAAAGAAGAACTTGTACTTTGGTATTAAGGCGAGAGAATTTAATCGAGTGCAAGCTGAGCATCCCGATGTTCAATTAGTGAAACGCTTTTCCCTAAAATGGATTTGGATTACTGCTCGTTCAGAGTTCTGGGTGTTTAATTCTCGAATGCCAATTTGGTGGAAGAAAAATAAACGAACAACTTATATTCAGACCTGGCATGGTACACCGCTCAAAAAGCTTGGAGTCGACATTGAAGACGTCAATATTCCCGGAACAACGACAGAAAAGTATAAGCGTAATTTCTTGCAGGAAACGAGTCGGTGGGACTACTTAATTGCTCCTAATGATTACTCAAGGCAAATCTTTAAACGGGCGTTTGGGTTTAACAACCAATTTATGACCGTTGGGTATCCAAGAAACGATCGATTGTATCATGCAAGTGAACAAGATATACAAGTAATTAAGAACAAACTAGTTGGTCAAACTAATAAAAGGGTCATCACCTATGCGCCAACCTGGCGAGATGATGACTTTATCAAAACGGGTCAATATCACTTTGAATTACCATTTGATTTAGCAAAATTCTTCGAGAGAGTTGGTAATGATTTTATTCTCGTCATTCGACCCCATTATTTGGTGAAAGATTTAATCGATATAACTGGATTTGAGAATCGCGTAAAAATTCTGGCGGATGAGGATATCAGTGATATTTATCTCATTTCTGACTTATTAATAACGGATTACTCTTCAGTGATGTTTGATTTTGCAAACCTGAAACGACCCATGTTATTTTATGCATACGACTTAAAACATTATCGTGATCAATTAAGGGGATTCTATTTTGATTATGTCGCAGAGGCGCCCGGTCCCTTGGCCACGAATGTGCAGACATTCTACGAGGAACTAGATAATTTTCGCAAAAACCGCGGCTTTCCGGAATATCAGGAGAAACTAAATGCTTTTAATGAAAAGTTTTGTGGTTTTGAAGATGGTCATGCTGCTGAAAACGTCGTTAAGAATATGATGGAGGAAATTAAAAATGAGTAAATTACTTTTAGGATCACACGTTAGTATGAAAGCACCCAAAATGTTTTTGAGTTCAGTCGAAGAAGCATTAAGTTATGGAGAAAATACGTTCATGATTTATACCGGCGCACCGCAAAATACTAGACGTAAACCAATTGAAGAGTTGAATATAGCAGCAGGTAAAGAATTAGCAGAAAAAAATAGTATTTCACCACTCGTTATCCACGCGCCATACGTCGTTAACTTGGGAAATACTATTAAACCTGAAAATTATAAATTTGCGGTTACATTCTTAAAGGAAGAAATTGCCCGTGCCGATGCTCTAGGTGCCACACAAATTGTGTTGCACCCAGGCGCACACGTTGGAGCAGGTGCTGAAGCAGCTATCGCACAAATCGCAAAAGGGCTGAATGAAGTGATTCAACCTACTCAAAAAGTCCAAATTGCGCTCGAAACAATGTCTGGCAAGGGTACTGAAGTTGGCATTACCTTTGAACAATTAGGGTCGATTATTGACCAGGTCGAGGATAATGATAAGCTATCTGTTTGTTTTGACACTTGTCACACTAGTGATGCTGGTTACGATATTAAAAATGACTTCGATGGTGTTTTAGACGAGTTTGATGACGTCATTGGACTTGATCGACTTAAAGTGGTCCATTTAAATGATTCCAAAAATGAACGAGGTAGCCATAAAGACCGTCATGAAGTCATTGGATTAGGAACATTAGGGTTTGATGTATTAAATGCTGTTGCGCATTCTCCAAGGCTTGCTGATGTCCCTAAAATCATGGAGACACCAACTGTAGGCCCGGACAAAAAGCATCAACTGTCACCACACGCATATGAAGTCAGCATGCTTAAAGCTGAAAAGTTCAATGACAACCTAATGTCAGATATTTTAAATCAAGCGCCCATTAATTAGTTTATAAATTTGACGTATCAATATCCAAGCTTTCCATTACTACTGAGGCCGTTTCTTCAATCGATTTATTTGATACGTTAATGATTAAACAGCCAAGCTTTTTATAAAGTTTGTGCGCATATTCCAATTCCTGTTTGATTTGGGTTGTATCAGAGTAGGCACTTTCTTTTGGAAGACCGTATGAAATCATTCGTTCCTGCCGAATTTTTCGTAGTGCACCAGGATTATTTGTTAAGCCAATAATTTTTTTAGGATCAACCTGCCAAAGTTCTTCTGGCAATTGTGTTTTCGGTCCTAGTGGGAGATTGGCTACTTTTAACCCACGGTTTGCAAGGAAGAGGGAAAGGGGCGTCTTAGACGTTCTAGAAACGCCCAGCAATACGATATCTGCCTTTTCTAAGCCGGAGGGATCTTTTCCATCATCGTAAGTCACGGCAAATTCCATTGCGGCGATTCTATCGAAGTAGGTTTCCGTCAAATTATGGTTAAGGCTTGGAACCTCAACGGGGGTTTCGTTAGTTCGCTTTGCCACAGAATCAAGTGCTGGTTGAATACAGTCAAAATGGCCCATTTGATTTTGGTCGGCAAAGTCATCTACAATGTTGCTAAGTTTCTTTGTCACTAGGGTGTGAAAGATAATTGCTTCATTTTTTTTGGCAAGATTGAGAATGCCTTGTAAAATTGATTCAGTTTGGATAAATGGAAATCGTTGGAACTTAGGATGAACGTTTGGAAATTGCGCCATTGCGGTTTGTGCGATGGTAAGTGCGGTTTCACCAGATGAGTCGGAAACGATAAAAACATCTAAGTCTTTCATTAAGAGACCCCCATATAATTTTTGTTAATTTCATTTTAACACGAGTCGTCTTTAAAAAAGTTTCAAAAAAAACGACTATTAATTCACTTAATTCGTTGACGTGCATAAATACATTATGTATAATTGATAAGAACTGTTAAGTATTGATTAATTATAAATGCCTGCAGTTACTACTTGAGCTCGGAGGGAGGGATTTTCATATGTCAAAGACAGTTGTTCGTAAAAATGAGTCTCTTGATGACGCTCTTCGACGCTTCAAACGTACAGTTTCTAAAAGCGGCACATTACAGGAATATCGTAAACGTGAATTTTACGAGAAGCCTAGTGTTAAGAAGAAATTAAAATCAGAAGCAGCAAGAAAACGTAAGAACAAGAAACGCTTCTAAGAACTAAGCTCCTGGCTTCCAGGGGCTTTTTTTTGAATAAAAATTAGGAGGATTCTAACTATGGGATTACAGGATCAGTTAACGGCAGATTTGAAAGTGGCTATGAAGGCCAGGGACAAGATGTCATTAAACGTCATTCGTTCTATTAAAACAGCACTTACGAACGACCGCGTTAAATTAGAACATGATTTAACTGAGGAGGAAGAGACCGCTGTTGTTTCTCGTGAAATGAAACAACGAAAGGAATCCTTAGTGGAGTTTGAAAATGCTGGTCGTGATGACTTAAGCGAACCACTCAAAGAAGAAATTAAGATCGTGGCAAAATATGCGCCAGAGCAAATGAGTCAGGATGAAGTTGAAAAAATTGTTAAACAAGCCATTTCTGATACTGGTGCATCCAGCATGGGTGATTTCGGTAAGGTTATGGGTAAGGTAATGGGACAAGTTAAAGGAAAAGCTGATGGCAACGTCGTCAACCAGACTGTAAAATCATTACTAAAGTAAAGTGAAGGGCTAGTACAAAACAATTGTTTTGTATCGGCTTTTTATTTTTCTCAAAACTTATTAACCGATTTAATTGCACCAAGTGGGTTAGTTAGATACAATTAACAATGTAAGTAAAATGGCTTCTTCTATGTTTTTAACTAATCTGAATTTAAAGGAGTTCCATATTTTTGACAGAGAATATTGATGTGGAAAAAGAATATATTTTAGAAAAACCAGAACAAAGCGTTGCCTTATTAGGTACTGAAGATATGTTTGTGACTTTACTTGAAGAGGGCATGAATGTTGAAATTAAGCCGTTTGGCGCTTCGATTAAAGTCTCAGGAGCGGAAAATGATGTTAATTCCGTCATGACAATCTTCAAGAATCTCACTGATTTAATTGGTCAAGGAATTCGGTTGAATAGCACCGATATCATTAGTGCAATGAAGATGGCAGAGCGAGGGACCTTAGAGTATTTCAAGGATCTATACACTGAGACCTTAATTAAGGATAACAAGGGGCGCCCAGTACGGGTTAAAAATTACGGTCAGCGTCAATATGTGCACGCCGTGAAGGATAACGACATTACCTTTGGAATTGGGCCTGCTGGTACTGGTAAGACCTATTTAGCAGTCGTAATGGCAATTGCATCCCTCAAGCGTGGAGATGTTGATAAGATTATCCTAACGCGTCCAGCAGTCGAGGCTGGAGAAAGCTTAGGCTTCCTTCCAGGAGATTTAAAGGACAAGGTTGATCCGTACCTGCGACCTGTTTACGATGCTTTGTACGCAATTCTTGGAGCAGAGCACACGAATCGGCTAATGGAACGGGGCGTTATCGAAATCGCACCTTTGGCTTATATGCGAGGTCGAACGTTGGAAACTGCATTCGTGATTTTGGATGAAGCACAGAATACAACGAATTCTCAAATGAAAATGTTTCTCACTAGACTTGGGTTCGGCTCGAAAATGATTGTCAACGGAGATATTACCCAAATCGATTTACCAAGCAACTCAATGAGCGGTCTAGTGCAGGCAAAGCGAATCTTAAATGGGGTAAAGCACATTGAATTTGTCCAATTTAATTCTGAGGATGTTGTGCGTCATCCCGTTGTTGCAAGCATTATTAACGCGTATGAAGCAGTTGAATCTAACGGAAGTAGGTCCAAATAAAAATGGATTTAGAAATTTACGATAAAACCCAACAGGGTGTTTCTGATGACCGTCTTAATTTAATTAAAAAAGTTCTCGAATATGCCGGCAACTATATTAAGCTACCCGAGAACACTGAAATGTCAGTTACTTTGACGAATAATGAAAAAATTCAAGAAATCAATAAAGAGTATCGTGGCGTGGATCGAGCAACGGACGTGATCAGCTTTGCGATTGAAGACGGAGAAGCCGATGATTTTCCACTCAACTTGGACGACGAGTTAGCTGAGGAAATTCCTAAGAATATTGGTGATATTTTTGTCTCAATGGACAAAGTGGGTGAGCAAGCAAAGTATCTTGAACATTCATTTGACCGTGAGTTGGGATTCCTGGTTGTGCATGGCTTTTTGCACTTGAATGGGTATGACCATATGAAACCAGAAGATGAGAAAGTGATGTTCAAATTACAGAGGGATATTTTAGATGCTTATGGGCTTAAAAGATAAACAAACGACTAAAAATAAGAACTTTATTCAGTCCTTTATTCATGCGATGCAAGGAATATTTTCTCTTGTAACGACTGAGCGAAACTTCAGAAAGCACCTGCTATTTGGAATGTTGGCCGTGGTTCTAGGGCTTATTCTAAATTTAAATTTAGGGCAGTGGTTATGGATTATTCTGGCGATTTTTTCGGTTATCTCGTCTGAAGCACTGAACACAATCGTTGAATCGGTGGTGGACTTAATAGTTGGCCCTAAGTATGACGATTTGGCAAAAAAGGCGAAGGACGTTGCTGCGGGTGGTGTCTTACTTTCGGCGGCATTTGCATTTATTATTGGTGTCATCATTTTTGTACCAGAACTAGTTGCATTATTTCAATAGAGGAGATAGTTAATCGTGGATAATCCTAATTATAAGTCTGGATTTCTTGCCATCATTGGTAGACCAAACGTTGGTAAATCAACCTTTTTAAACCGAGTCGTCGGTCAAAAGGTTGCTATCATGTCGGACAAGGCACAAACAACAAGAAACAAGATTCAAGGAATTTATACAACTGATGAGGCGCAGATCGTCTTTATCGATACACCTGGTGTTCATAAACCTAAAAACCAACTTGGCGACTTTATGGTCAAGTCGGCTCTTTCTTCATTAAATGAAGTGGATGCCGTCTTGTTTATGGTTAATGCTGATGAAAAACGAGGCGCTGGTGATAACTTCATCATTGATCGTTTAAAAACAGTTAAGAAGCCAATTTACTTGGTCATCAATAAAATTGACCAAGTTCATCCCGACGATTTAATTGTGATTGTTGATCAATTTAAGAATGCACTTGATTGGAAGGAAGTTTATCCAATTTCCGCCCTTGAAGGGAATAACGTCAACGAGCTTCTCAATAAACTAGTTGATAACTTACCTCAAGGACCACAGTACTATCCTGACGACCAAATTACGGACCATCCAGAACGGTTTATCGTTTCTGAACTGATTCGTGAAAAGGTTCTTCAGCTAACTCGTCAGGAAATTCCCCATTCAGTTGCAGTTGTGGTTGAAAAAATGGCGCGCCAGGATGAGCAGAAAATTCATATTCAGGCAACGATTGTCGTTGACCGCTCAACTCAAAAGGGTATTTTAATTGGCAAAGGTGGCTCTATGCTTAAGAAAATTGGGACGCTTGCTCGTCAAGATATTGAGCATTTACTTGCTGATAAGGTCTATCTTGAGTTGTGGGTTAAGGTTGTTCCTGGTTGGCGGGATAAAGCATCAGCGCTTCAATCATACGGTTATCGTAAGGACGACTATTAAAGGGTGAGTACACTTGCCAAAACATAATATTACCGATTTTAATGGCATCATCATGTATCGAAAGGATTATCAGGAACGCGATTTACTCGTCAAGATACTGACTCGTGAATTTGGAAAAAAGATGTTCTTTGTGCGTGGGGCGAAGAAGCGCGGTTTTAAATTAACCGCAGATATTCTGCCCTTTACGTACGGTAAATACATTGGGGATATTAAGTCAGAAGGGCTTTCGTATATCAATTCAAGCAAGTCAACCGAGCAGTTTAAAAATATCTCAAACGACATCTTTAAAAATGCTTATGTTACTTACATTATGAGTCTAATTGACTTTGCCTTTCCTGATTCAGAGGTTCTCACTAGTTGGTATGAACCCTTTTTTACTGGTATGAAATTAGTAGATCAGGGGTTAGATGCTGCCGTAATCGCCAATATTTTTGAAGTTCAATTGCTTCCAGTATTTGGCGTTCAACCAGAGCTAAGGGGATGTGTTATCTGTGGTCAAACAAATCCACCGCTCGATTATTCGGAGTCATATGGTGGACTGCTCTGCGAGAAACACTATCACCTTGACCCCCGGAGAATGCACTTGGATCAGCGAACGGTTTACTATTTAAGGCAGTTTTCTGTTCTTGACCTAAAGTCCCTGCATTCAATCAACGTTAAATCAGAAACCAAGAAGCATCTTCGACATTTCTTGGATCAAATTTATGATGACACGGTCGGGGTTCATCCCAAAAGCAAACGATTTATCGATCAAATGAATGAATGGGAAGGACCACAAACTTCCATTTGACGTTGACAACCGCTGTGTTGTTGGCTATCATTGTCTTTGTTAATGTTTCAGGCATAGATGAAAGAGGATTATTGTTTTGACATCAGCGAGGCTTCGAAAGTGTGAGGAAGCCATAAAAACAATCATTTGGCACTTTCGGAGCAACTTAATTTAAAACGAAGCTGCTGGTTTTGATACCAGAAGTAGGGTGGAACCGCGATTAACGTCGTCCCTACGTAGACAATTAAAGTCTGCGTAGGGTTTTTTATTTGAAAAAAAGGAGAAATCAAATGACTAAGAAATTGACAATGCAAGAAATTATTTTAAAGCTTCAACAGTATTGGTCTGCACAAGGCTGCCTGCTTATGCAAGCTTATGACACTGAAAAAGGTGCCGGAACAATGAGTCCCTATACTTTTTTGCGGGCAATTGGCCCCGAGCCATGGAATGCAGCATACGTTGAACCATCACGTCGTCCAGCTGATGGTCGTTATGCCGAAAATCCTAATCGTCTTTACCAACATCACCAATTTCAAGTAGTAATGAAGCCAGCTCCAGAAAATATTCAGGACTTATATCTGGGCAGTCTACAGGAATTAGGAATTGATCCACTTGAGCATGATATTCGATTTGTTGAAGATAACTGGGAAAATCCTTCAATGGGATGTGCCGGTGTTGGTTGGGAAGTTTGGCTTGATGGAATGGAAATCACACAATTTACCTATTTCCAAGTTGTTGGGGGAATGGAAGTTGATCCCGTTACATCAGAAATTACCTATGGGCTAGAGCGTTTAGCTTCATATATTCAAGATGTTAACTCCGTTTTTGATTTACAATGGGGCGATGGTGTTCAATACGGTGATATTTTCAGAGAACCAGAAATTGAACATTCAACGTATAGCTTTGAAAAGAGTAATCAAGACATGTTATTAAAATTATTTGATGCTTATGAGAAGGAAGCTAAAGCTCAAATTGCCAATGGCTTAGTTCATCCGGCCTATGATTACGTATTGAAGTGTTCTCACACGTTTAACCTTTTGGATGCGAGAGGCGCCGTTTCTGTTACTGAAAGAGCGGGTTATCTCTCAAGAATTCGAAATATGGCTAGACTAATTGCAAAGGCTTTTGTAGCAGAGCGAAAGAAGTTCGGCTTCCCATTGATTAAAGACGAAAAAAAGCGGCAAGAATTATTAGCTGACAAGGAGGAGAAATAATGGCACATACCTTTTTATTAGAAATTGGACTAGAAGAAATGCCTGCGCACGTTGTAACGCCAAGCATTCGACAATTAGAGTCTAAAGTTAGAAAATTTTTGAAGGAAAACCGAATCGATTTTGACACAGTGACTGATTTTTCAACTCCTCGTCGGTTAGCCATCAGTATTTCAGGCCTTATCGAAAAGCAGCCAGATATTTCCGAAACTGTCAAAGGCCCAGCCAAAAAAATCGCGCAGGATGAGGATGGCAACTGGACCAAAGCTGCTATTGGTTTTACAAAGGGACAAGGCGTGACGACGGATGACATTACCTTTAAAGAACTTAAGGGAACTGAGTACGTTTACGTTGAAAAGCACGTCGTTGGTAAGGTTGTGAGTGACGTTTTAAAGGGGCTAAAGGACGTTATTACATCAATGACGTTCCCAACAATGATGAAGTGGGGTTCTTATCACTTTGAGTTTGTCCGTCCCATTAAATGGTTAGTTGCAATGCTGGATGATAGCGTTATTCCTTTTGAAATTTTGAATATCACGGCAGGTAACAAATCACGCGGCCACCGTTTCCTTGGGTCAAATATTGAACTGAAAGATGCTACGGACTACGAAGCAGCATTGAAAAAAGAATTTGTGATTGCAAATGCGAAGGATCGCAAAGACTTAATTCGTACCCAAATTCAAGAAATTGCCAAAGAGCATAACTGGAAAATCACGATTGATGAGGGACTACTAGAAGAAGTCACGAATTTAGTTGAATGGCCAACCGCCTTTTCAGGAAGTTTTGATGACAAGTATTTAACGATTCCAGATGAAGTCTTGATTACATCAATGAAGGATCATCAACGATTCTTTTATGTTTTGGATCAAAAGGGCACCCTATTGCCTAACTTTGTTTCCGTTCGAAATGGAAATGCCGAGCATATCGAGAATGTCGTTGCTGGAAACGAAAAAGTTTTAACTGCTCGTTTGTCGGACGCCATGTTCTTCTACGAAGAAGATCAAAAGAACCAAATTGCGGACTACGTTGATCGTTTGAAGGAAGTTAGTTTCCACGATAAGATTAGTTCAATGTACGATAAGATGATGCGGGTTCAGCAAATTGCACAAATCATCGGGAAATCGGTTGGACTAACTCGTTCAGAATTATCAAACTTAAGTCGTGCAAGTGAAATTTATAAGTTTGACTTGGTAACCGGCATGGTCGGAGAATTCGCGGAACTACAAGGCGTAATGGGTGAAAAGTACGCACTCTTGCAAGGTGAAACCGCTGAAACGGCAACTGCTATTCGAGAGCATTACATGCCAATCTCTGCTGAGGGAGCGCTTCCTGAAACAAAAGTTGGGTCGGTGTTAGCTATCTCCGATAAACTAGATAGTATCTTGACGTTCTTTGCTGCGGGGATGATTCCAAGTGGATCAAATGACCCATATGCTTTGCGTCGCCAGGCATACGGAATTGTTCGAATTGTGAATAATTTGAACTGGCATCTCCCAATTTCTGCTTGGGCGCAAGAATTTGTTGACGCTGAGGAAAATGCCAATGTTGCACCAAAGCTAGATCAGCTTGCAAAGTTGAGTGATGTTTCAGCATTTATCAAGGATCGCGTTAAAGCGGTACTACAAAGTAAAAAAGTTCGACATGATATTATTGACGCTGTTATTGCGGGCCAGAATGATGATGTCTTTGATTTATTCATTTCTGCGAAGGTTCTGACTGAACATGAAGATGACGCTAATTTCAAAGCGGTCATTGAGTCACTTGACCGAATCATTCGAATTTCAGTTAAAGGGGCAAAGAACTTAACCGTAAAGCCAGTAGACACAGCGCTATTCGAAAATGATTCTGAAAAAGAATTATATGAGGCTGTTTCTGCTATTCAAACAACCGACATTGCAGAATTATTCCAAAAGCTGGCTGACCTACAACCAGTTATTGATAATTATTTTGAAGCAACAATGGTGATGGTTGATGATGAGACTGTTAAAAATAACCGAATGAATCAGTTGAAATTAATTGCTGATTTAGCTGCCAAAATAGGTGATTTAGATCAAATTATTGTTAAATAATTTGTTGATTTTGTTGTGAGCTAAAAATTTGAATAAAGACACAATTGTGGTATCATATAAGTTGTGTTAATACGCAGTGAAAGCCGTTTAGTATCTTGATTACTAAATGGCTTTCAATGGTTTATTACGGTTGGGGGTGAGCAATTGGCGAATATACCTGAAGAAGTTATAGAACAAGTTCGGAAAGAAACGAATATTGCTGACGTCATTGGTCAATACGTTCAACTCAAAAAATCTGGAAATAATTTATTTGGTTTGTGTCCATTTCAAGAGGAACGGACGCCATCCTTTTCGGTCTCCGAGAGCAAGCAAATCTATCATTGTTTTAGTTGTGGCCGTGGAGGTAGTGTCTTTAATTTCATTATGGAAATAGAAGGTTTATCCTTTAAGGAAGCCATTGGAAAAGTGGCTGAATTCAGTCACATCCAGTTACCTGAAAATGTTGAGAATGATCTTTCAGATGGCGTTTCAACTGAAACAACCGTCAATCAACAGTTAATCGATTTTCATGAACAAGCAGCTAAGCTTTATCACCACATTTTGGTGAATACCGAGATGGGTGAACCGGCTTTGAAATATTTGAATGACCGGGGGTTAAGTGATGAAATTATTTCCACTTATAACCTTGGATTTGCTCCTGATAAGCGGCTCTTGTTGCCATTCTTTCAAGAAAAGAAGGCCGATTTTCAATTATTAAGACAATCTGGTCTATTCATTGAAAATCAAGAGGGCCAGTTAAGGGATCGATTCTCTGGCCGGGTCATGTTTCCAATCCGAAATCAGTCTGGAAAGACGATTGCATTTTCGGGTCGAGTTTTAGTAAAAGCTGAAAATTCTCCTAAGTATTTAAACAGTCCAGAGACCGATATTTTTAACAAACGAAAAGTGCTCTTCAATTTTGATATTGCACGAGCTGCCGGAAGACAAACAGGAGACCTTGTTCTTTTTGAAGGCTTTATGGATGTCATCGCAGCGTACCGAGCGGGCGTTAAAAATGGCATTGCGTCTATGGGAACTAGCTTAACTTCTGATCAAATCGTTGCAATTGAACGTATTACCAAGAAACTGGTCATTTGTTACGATGGTGATGAGCCTGGTCAAGATGCAACAAATCGTGCAATTGGCTTACTCAACGATGAGCCAAATTTAAACCTCAATATTGTTCAGATTCCTGAAAGGCTTGATCCTGATGAGTACCTAAAAAAGTATGGATCGGATAAGTTCCAAAAGCTGATTACGGGAGCAGTTGAGACGCCGATTGGATTTAAGATTCAATTTCTTAAAAAGAATCGGAATCTTGACAACGAAAGTGAACAATTGGACTACATTAATGATGTTTTAAAAGTTCTCGTAACACTTTCGTCACCGGTTGAACAGGATATTTATTTAAATCAGTTGTCTTCTAATTTTCACCTTGATAAAGAAACCCTAAAACAACAATTGTCTGATTTGCGGCAAACAATGCCACGCCAGGAGCATAGGGCTGGTAGCAATCAGCAACAGCATCGACCAGAAGTTGATGTTGTCTATCATCGTCAGGTGCATAAAATTGACCGGACGGAACGAGGGGAAAGAAATTTGTTAGTAAGGATGCTCCATGATCGAAATGTTTGGCTAAAAGTAACGGCAGTCGAGGCCTTCCATTTTATTCATGATGATTATCAGTCAATCTATTTGTTAGCTGAAGGGTATTTTGAAACTCATCACGAGGATTATAATTCTGCACAATTTATTGATTTCGTTAAGGACAAGCGATTGCAACAAATTATTGTGGAACTAGAACTTTCCCAGATTAGTGCAGAGAGTACAACGACTGAAATTGATGATTACTTGAATGTCATCATGAATCAGGCGCCAATCGACTCGCAACTAATTTCCTTGAAACAGGCGTTAGTTGATGCGGTTCGATTAGGAGATTCTAGTCGCGAACGCGAAGTTACTTTTGAAATTATTAAATTACAGCAGCAAATACAGCGTGAAAAACAAGCTTAAACGGAGGCATTTACATGGCTAAAGAAAAAACAACAGATACTGCACCAAAGAAAGAAACAGCAACAAGCACCACCAAGAAAGCCACTACAAAAAAGGCAACAACGGCAAAGAAAACGACCACCAAGGCCAAAAAGAAGACAACTGCTGTTAAGTTTGATAAAAAGACTTACGACAAGGATCTTAAGAAACTGATTAAAGATTATAAAAAAGACGGACACATCACCTATGATGTTCTGACCGATAAGATTGCTGCACCATTAAGCTTGAACGAAAAGCATATGGATAAGCTTCTTGAGGCCATTGAAGATGCTGGTATTAGTGTTGTTGACAAAAATGGCGATCCAGATCCAAGAGCTTTAAAGGCCGCTAGAAAAGTGACCGCTAAGGAACTAAAGGATACTTCTGCTCCTTCTGGAATTAAGATTAACGATCCTGTCCGGATGTATCTTAAGGAAATTGGTCGTGTTAGTTTACTAACTGCCGATCAAGAAGTTGAGTTAGCACTTAAGATTGAACAGGGCGAAGAGGAAGCTAAACAGCAATTAGCTGAAGCTAACCTTCGACTGGTTGTTTCGATTGCTAAACGATATGTTGGCCGTGGGATGCAATTCCTTGACCTTATTCAAGAAGGTAACATGGGTCTAATGAAGGCTGTCGAGAAGTTTGATTATCGCAAAGGATTCAAATTTTCAACTTATGCAACATGGTGGATTCGTCAGGCGATTACCCGTGCTATTGCGGACCAAGCTCGGACGATTCGAATTCCAGTTCACATGGTTGAAACAATTAACAAGTTAATCCGAATTCAACGTCAGTTACTACAAGATTTGGGCCGTGAGCCAGCGCCCGAAGAAATTGGTGCTGAAATGGATATGCCAACTGAAAAGGTTCGCGAAATCTTGAAGATTGCGCAAGAACCCGTTTCGTTGGAAACCCCAATTGGCGAAGAGGATGATTCTCACCTTGGTGACTTTATTGAAGATAATGATGCAACGAGTCCTGCCGATCATGCCGCTTACGAATTGTTGAAGGAACAATTGGAAGGGGTGCTTGACACCTTGACCGATCGTGAAGAAAATGTTCTTCGCCTTCGTTTTGGGCTTGATGACGGCCGTACGCGCACTCTTGAAGAAGTTGGCCGAGTATTTGGTGTTACCCGTGAAAGAATTCGTCAGATTGAAGCTAAGGCCCTTAGAAAGCTTCGTCATCCTTCACGTTCAAAGCAACTAAAAGATTTCCTTGAGTAAAACTTTATAAGTTACACTTACGATAATCTCTTTGCGATTGTCAGATGAAAAAGGATAAGTCATCTGATAATTGTGAAGGGATTTTTGTGTATCAGATTATTTTCGAATAATTCTGTTTGGGCAGGCTATTCTTAGTTAGGACCTTTTGATAACAGCCCCCAATTAACGTATACTTATTGTATGACTAAAGGAAGAACGGAGAATTACAATGGATGGGAATCATTTATCAAATCGGTTAAGTAAAGTTGCTGAATATGTACCAATAAATGCTAGAATGGCGGACATTGGATCGGATCACGCTTACCTGCCAGTTTATCTTGCGAACAACCGGTTAATCTCATATGCGGTTGCTGGAGAGGTTGTGAAGGGCCCCTTTGAAAACGCAAAACACGAAATAGTAAAAGAAGGGCTCGAAGAAATCATTCAACCAAGACTTGCCGATGGATTGGCCGCTATTGAATCAACTGATGAAATTGATACGGTTGTCATCGCGGGAATGGGTGGGGCATTGATTACCTCAATTTTAACTGAAGGCCGGCATAAGTTAGATAACGTCAAGCGGCTCATTTTGCAACCAAACATTGGTGAAGATAATATTCGAAAATGGGTTCAAGAAAATGGCTATCAGATTTCTGCAGAAGCAATCTTAGCAGAGGATGGTCATTCCTACGAAATCATTGTTGCAGACGCGACAACTGCTGTCGTTGAGTACCAACCCAAGGAGCTCCTATTTGGTCCATACTTAGTAAAGGAACGAAATCAGGCTTTTATTAATAAATGGCGGTTGGAATTGTTGCGATTAAAGGAAGTTGAAACCCAAATCAAATCCGCAACGACATCACCAGTCGAAAAGTTAGAACAAGTGGAATTAAAAATTAAAGCAATTGAGGAGGTATTAGGTTGAAAGCAAGTGATTTAATCACTCGGTTTGAGAAATTTGCACCAACAGATCTTGCAGAACCCAAGGATCCTGTAGGTCTACAACTTGGTTCAATTAATCGAGAAATTCAAAAAGTAATGGTTACCCTAGATGTTCGGCCAGAGGTGGTGGCAGAAGCAGTTGCAAATAACGTAGATTTTATTTTTTCGCATCACCCAATGATGTTTCGGCCAGCCCAAAATTTGGATTTGAGTGTGCCCCAGAATCAGATGTATGCCGACTTAATTAAGCACGATATCACTGTGTACTCGGCTCATACAAATTTGGACAACGTTGCCGGTGGAATGAATGATTGGCTATCACAACTAATTAATTTGAATCATACAAGTGGACTCGTTTTTCGAAAAATTGAACCTGATTATCTACTATCCGTTCAGGTGCCGAGCAATGATATTGATGCTGTTCGTTTGGCACTAGCTGATCTGGGTAGTCGAGACGGTGTGAGTGATGGTTCTAGTTTTCAAACTTCTGGAATTAGTTGGTTTACGCCAATGAATGATGAAGAAGTGGCGTTGGGTTCAGTCGGAGAACGAACCTGGGCAGATGAAGTGTTACTTAAACTACGGGTAAAAAAGCAAGATTTATCTCAGGCAATTGAAACCATGAAAAGAGTGCATCCCTCAAGTAGTCCAATTTATAACGTTACGGAGCTTCAAAATGGTGGGACGACGATTTACATGGGACGGATTGGAGAATTATCTGAACCAGTCACGGTATCCGAATTTGCAGCGCAATGTAAATCAATTTTTAATGTACCAGGCTTGAGATTGGTCAGTCAGCACCCTGAAAAAATGGTTCGTCGAGTCGCAATTTTGGGTGGTGACGGGGGAAAGTTTTATCCTGAAGCAATCGAAAAGGGCGCTGATGTCTACATCACTGGCGATGTTTACTACCATACCGCTCATGATATGCTTGCCGCTGGTCTATCGGTTATTGATCCCGGACATCATATTGAACGCATTTGTAAGCCTAAACTGGTTAAATTATTTGACCGCTGGAAAATTGAAAATGATTGGCAAGTCGACTTTAGTGAATCAAAATTAAATACCGATCCATTCACATTTATCTAAAAAGGGAGCAAACAACCATGACAAAGTATGAAAAATTAATTCCAAGATTTTTAACGTATGTCCAAACTGAAACTCGTTCTGATGAAACGGCCACCACGACTCCGTCAACTGAGAGTCAGGCAAAATTTGCTAAAAGCTTAGAAACGGAGTTAACTGAAATTGGGGTTAGCGATGTACACATCAATTCTCAAAGTGGCTACGTTATTGGCACGTTACCATCAAATGTTGAGAAGGAGGTTCCTTCTATTGGATTTATTTCCCACATCGATACGGCAGATTTCAATGCGGAGGGTATCAATCCTCAGATAGTTGAGAATTATGATGGCAAGTCAATCATCAAATTAGATAAAGAGGGGGAGTTTGTTCTTGATCCGAAAGTCTTTCCTAATTTAAAAAATTATGTGGGTGACACCCTTATTACAACTGACGGTACAACACTGTTGGGTGCTGACGATAAATCCGGAGTCGCTGAAATTGTCACGTTTGCAGACTACTTAATTTCTCATCCAGAAGTTAAGCATGGCAAAATTATGATTGGCCTTGGACCGGACGAAGAAATTGGAACTGGCGCCGATCATTTTGACGTTTCTGATTTTGCAGTTGATATGGCGTACACGGTTGATGGTGGCCCACTCGGTCAACTTGAGTTTGAAACCTTTAATGCAGCTGATGCGCGCGTTTCAATTACTGGGACTAACGTGCATCCTGGTGAGGCCAAGGACACAATGGTCAACGCCTTGCAGATTGCCATTGATTTCCACAATCAATTACCTGAAAACCAACGTCCAGAAAAAACAGAAGGCCGAGAAGGATTCTTCCATTTGCATAAGTTAGAAGGAACCGTTGATCAAGCTTCAATGGGCTATATTATTCGGGATCATGATTCAAAGAAGTTTGAGGCTCAAAAGGCGTTATTTAAGGACGTAGCTGATAAAATGAATCAAGCCTATGGTTCTGAACGTATCAAAGTCGTTGTAAAGGATCAGTATTACAATATGCGAGAAATCCTTGAGAAGGACATGACGGTGGTGACCCTAGCTGAGTCCGCCATGAAGGAATTGGGCATTACGCCTGATACCGATCCAGTTCGCGGTGGGACAGATGGGTCCAAGATTTCGTTCATGGGGATTCCAACGCCGAACCTATTTGCTGGTGGCGAAAACATGCACGGTCGGTTTGAATACGTCTCCGAACAAACGATGGAAAAGGCGACCGACGTCCTGCTTAAAATTAATGAAATTAACTGTCGTTAAGATAGTGAGGACGGGTAACCGTCCTTCTTTTTAAATTAAAGGTCAAAATAGGTCAAATTTTAACACTTCAGCCAATTCCTGTGATAAAATCACGGTAACTAAAAATGATAATTAAAAATTGAAAGGTGGTTTATCAATGAACCCAGATCAAATGACTCAAGCAGTTGTTGACGCCTTAAATGAAGCAAGACAAATTGCGATAACAAGAAAACACCAAGCAATCAATATTTCACACTTATTTAAATTCCTTATTCAACCCGGTGAGCTTGTGCGACAAATTTTCAGTACCGCTGGCGTGGATTTAAAAGCGATGGAATCAGAAATTAATCAAGAAATAGATGAAATTAGCATTGTTGAAGGTCAAAACATCAACTACGGTGAATCACTGTCTCCAAACACGATGCAGTTATTCCAAAAGGCCGAACAAATTCAAAAAGACTTTAATGATGATTTTATGGCAACTGATATTTTGGCCATTGCGTTAATGGATCTCAATGGTGAAAAATTAACCAGTTATTTAAAAACGTCTGGTATCACGGAGCAACAGGTTAAAAATGCCGTTAGTCAAATTCGAAGTGGCGAGCGGGTTACCTCAAAGAACCAAGAGGATAATTATAAAGCGTTAGAAAAATATGGGACGGATTTGGTCAAAGCAATGCGCTCTGGCAAAATGGATCCCATTATCGGGCGTGACGAAGAAATTTTATCGGTTATTCGAATTCTGTCACGAAAGACCAAAAACAACCCCATTTTAATCGGTGAACCCGGGGTTGGGAAAACGGCGATTATTGAGGGACTTGCACAACGAATCGTTAAGGGGGATGTTCCCGAAAACCTAAAGGGCAAAACAATTTTCTCCCTAGATATGGGGTCATTAATTGCCGGTGCCAAGTATCGTGGTGAATTTGAAGAGCGACTAAAATCGGTGCTGAAAGAAGTCAAAAAGAGCGAAGGTAACATCATTATGTTCATTGATGAAATTCACAACATCGTGGGTGCCGGAAAAACTGAAGGTAGTATGGACGCTGGTAATTTGCTGAAACCGATGTTAGCAAGGGGCGAACTTCACTTAATTGGTGCCACCACGCTGGATGAATATCGTCAGTATTTGGAAAAAGATCAGGCGCTTGAACGACGATTCCAGCGGGTTCTCGTTTCAGAGCCAAGCGTTGACGATACCGTCACCATTTTGCGTGGCTTACGAGAACGATTTGAAATTCATCACGGCGTCAGAATTCACGATAACGCGTTGATTGCCGCTGCCAAACTATCAGATCGGTATATTACGGACCGGTACTTACCAGATAAGGCAATTGATTTAATCGATGAGGCATCCGCAACGATTCGAGTTGCCTTGAATTCGGCACCAACCGAGCTTGATCAAGCCCGTCGTAAGCAAATGCGAATGGAAGTTGAAGAACGCGCACTTAAAGAGGAAACCGATTCAGAGTCCCAAGCAAGATTGAAAGAATTGCAAAAACAGTTAGCCGATATCAAGGAGACAGTTTCTGGATTAGCAGCTAGATGGGATCAAGAGAAAAAGTCCCTTGATGCTCTTTCAACTAAGAAGTCTGAACTAGATCGTGCGCAGCGTGATTTGGAAGAAGCCGAAAATCGGAATGATTTAGATAAAGCGGCCGTTCTCCAACATGGGACAATTCCAGAATTAAAGAAGGAGTTAGCCAAAATGGAATCGACCGATCACTCTGGTGAATGGCTAGTAGAAGAATCGGTTACTGAAAACGAAATTGCTGAAGCTGTTGCTCGAGCTACTGGAATACCAGTTGCGAAGCTCGTTCAGGGCGAACGAGAAAAATTACTCCACTTATCTGATAATCTGCATAAGCGAGTTGTGGGACAAGATCAAGCCGTTACAGCGGTATCTGATGCTGTCTTAAGGTCACGAGCAGGATTACAAGATCCTAGCCGACCATTGGGTTCATTCCTGTTCTTGGGACCAACTGGCGTCGGAAAAACCGAATTAGCCAAAGCATTAGCGGAAGATCTTTTCGATTCCGAGCAGCAAATGGTCCGAATTGACATGAGTGAGTATATGGAGAAGGAATCTGTCTCTCGATTGGTTGGGGCAGCGCCTGGTTATGTTGGCTATGAAGAGGGCGGCCAACTGACCGAAGCGGTCAGAAGACATCCCTATTCTATTGTCTTGTTTGATGAAGTTGAAAAAGCGCATCCAGATGTTTTCAACGTTCTGCTTCAAGTTTTAGATGACGGTCGATTAACGGATGGTCAAGGACATACCGTTGACTTTAAGAACACAATCTTAATTATGACTTCCAACTTAGGTTCCGATTTGTTGCTGGAAGGGACGGATGAACAGGGTCACATTTCTGATGAGGCCGTAACGAAGGTGAACGATCGGTTACATCAAGCCTTCAAGCCAGAATTTCTCAACCGAATTGATGACACTATCATGTTCACGCCACTTTCATTAGCGAACGTTACCGAGATTGTTGGTAAATTAATCCAGTCACTCGCAAAACGATTAGAAATTCAAAATATGACCCTCGAAATTAGTGCCAGTGCAGAAGAGTGGTTGGCTCAAAAAGGGTACGAACCAGCTTATGGGGCACGACCACTGAAACGACTCATTACCAATGAAGTCGAAACACCACTTGCCCGAAAAATTATCGGGAATGAAGTGAAGCCGAATGATGACATTATGATTGATGTTGCAAATGATCAACTGACATTCATCGTTAAATAAATAAAAAAGAATCGAAGCAGCTAAATAATTAGTCTGCTTCGATTCTTTTTGTTTGTTCTTATTGTTTTTATTCTGTTCTACTAATTCCAAGAAAGTGAATGCCATTTACAAAGATAACCCCAATAACTGCAGTCACAATACCAATGGTAAATGGGCTGTACGTCATCACTTCAAGAGCACTTCCGATATAACCAATCACTTCACCAAAAATAATAGCCCAGAAAATAACAACGAGATTTGCTTCAATAATTTTCATCGAGTTGCACCTCTCAATCAATAAAATTTTAGCACAGAACCAAAAAAATGCAATTCTTATATTTTATATTTGATGAGGCGCCAGCCAATTGGTTTGTTATAATGACAAAAGAAAGGATGAGAGAAATGAGTTTTGTCCCATTACAGGTTACGAGTACGTTTAGTTTGCTACAAAGCACCACCAAAATCGACGAGCTAGTAACCACCGCTAAAGAGCGGGGATACAGCGCAATTGCGTTGACTGACAATCAAATCATGTATGGCGCTGTGGATTTTTATAATGCGTGCTTGAAACAAGGGATAAAGCCACTCATCGGTCTTAAACTAACATTTCAAGGCGTCACGGATCCTAGTCAAACATACAGCGTAATTTTAATTGCTAAAAATAACGAGGGCTATCAAAATTTGATGGTCATTTCGACTTTAATAAATACCAGTGAGGCTGCCTTAACCTTTAATAAAATCAAAGATTATTTAACCGGCCTTTTCTACATTTTTCCAAATGATTCAGAGCTAACGCCCCTCATCCTTAATAAGGACAAAGAGGGATTACAGAAACTATTTGAAATACTAAAGGGTGCTGCAAATCCCGCAGATATTTATATTGGCATCGACGTCACTCAGTCGGTGGCTTACCGCGAACTGGTTTACAAAATTGGGACAGATTACAAGGTGAGTTTGGTTGCATTACCTCAAGTGAACTATCTGAATGCGACGGATCATTTCAGTATTGAAGTGTTAAGGGCAATCAAGGATGGGACGACCATCACGAATATCGGTGAGTTAATGAAAAAGCTAGGAACTCATTGGTTAAAGCCTGCCGAAGAGTTTGAAAGTTCCTTTAGGGATGCCAACTTGCTTGAAGCGGCTCAGAATACAGAAAAAATAGCGGCGCAAAGTCAGATTGAATTGAAATTTCAACAGCTTAAGTTACCGCAATTCAAAACGGATGATGGGTCTAGTAGTTTCGACTACCTTAGATCAAAGTGTATTACCGGTTTACACAACCGATTGACCCACGCCCCCCACACGGCGACGGACGAGGCTTACAAAAAAAGGCTGGAATACGAATTATCAGTAATCAATAAAATGGGATTCAATGATTACTTCCTAATTATTTGGGATGTGATTCGATTTGCTCATCAAACTGGTATCACGACTGGACCTGGTCGAGGTTCAGCTGCGGGATCGCTGGTCGCCTATGTTTTAAACATTACGGATGTTGATCCGCTTGAGTATGATCTCCTATTTGAGCGGTTCTTAAATGAAGAGCGGGCGCAAATGCCAGATATTGATTTGGATATTCCTGATAATCGGCGAGAAGAAGTTTTGGAATACGTTCATCAAAAGTACGGACACAATAAAGTTGCCCAAATTATTACCTTTGGCACGCTGGCGGCAAAACAGGCAATTCGGGATGTTGGCCGTGTGTTTGGCCTCTCAACACCGGAACTTTCAGAGTGGAGTCATGCGATTCCAAGCGTTTTGCACGTTAGTTTGACAGAGGCACTAGACCAGTCACAAAAATTAAAAAATATGATTAGTGACAGTAGCACGAACAAAATGCTTTACGAAACTGCCTGCAAGCTTGAAGGATTACCCCGGCACTACTCAACCCACGCTGCTGGAATTGTTTTGAGTGATAATCCATTAGTGGATTTAGTTCCCCTCCAAAATGGATCTGAATCCATGATGATGACGCAATACTCAAAGGACATTGTTGAAAGTGTTGGGCTTCTTAAAATGGATTTTCTTGGATTAAGAAATTTGTCAATTATGGCCGATGCCTTAGCAACAATTAAGCGGCAGGGGGATGCGCACTTCAAGGTGGAGGATGTTAATTTAAATGATCCACAAACTTTGGCAATCTTTGCTCGTGGAGATACGAATGGCGTCTTTCAATTTGAATCAAACGGGATTAAGGGTGTTTTGCGGCGGTTGCAACCCAATAACTTTGAACTGGTCGCAGCCGTCAATGCGCTTTACCGACCAGGGCCAATGGAAAATATTGATACGTTTATTGCCCGAAAGAACGGAAAAGAACCGGTTAGCTATCCGGATCCTTCACTGGCCCCAATTCTAAAACACACCTACGGAATCATTGTTTATCAGGAGCAAGTGATGCAGGTTGCTTCTAAAATGGGTGGCTTTAGTCTTGGACAAGCCGATTTACTGCGGCGAGCGATGAGTAAAAAGAAAAAGGCCACAATGGACGCCATGAAAAAACGCTTTTTAAATGGCGCCTCAAAATTGGGTTACTCCGAAAAAGTTGCTGAGCAAACGTTTAACTATATTGATCGGTTTGCCAATTACGGGTTTAATCGATCGCATGCGGTCGCGTACAGTAAGATGGCGTTCGAGATGGCCTACTTGAAGGTTCATTACAAAACGGCCTTCTATGCTGCCTTGTTGAATTCCGTGATGAATAATCCGGCTAAAACGAAGGTTTATTTGATGGAAGCAAAGCAGCATGAAGTTGACGTTGTGGCGCCCGATATTAATAACAGTGGCGCAACTTTTCAGGTTTCCAAAGAAACGATTCAATTTGGATTAGCGTCGATTAAGGGGGTTCGAAAGGACTTTCTACGTGATCTATTAGAGGAACGGCGCAGTAGTGGCCGTTTTAAGAATTTTTATGAATTTTTGAAACGAATTGGCAACAAATGGCAAAAGCAAGATTTAATTGAAAATTTAATTTACGCAGGCGTCTTTGATTCGTTTGACGCAAATCGAGCTGAGCTGGTGACGGCACTCCCTGAATTTTTAAGCAGTCTCGAATTAAGTGGTGGCAGCATGGAATTGTTCGAAGAGCTTGCACCAAAAGTGCGGCCAGTTCCCGATTTTTCGCTGTCTGAAAAGTTGGAAAAGGAGGAGGCCGTGTTGGGCGCCTACCTTTCCGGTCACCCGGTGGAAGAGTATCGGGGCTTGATGAAATCGCTCAAGTCGACACCAGTTAGTGATTTAAGTTTAAATTCCAAATGTGTTGTATTGGTGTACATCAAGCGGATTAAGGTCATCCGGACCAAACGAGGAGATCAAATGGCGTTTGCAACGGTGGAGGATCTGACTGGTGAAATTAGTGTGACTATTTTTCCCAACTTGTATCGCACCATTGCGGACTGGTTTGAAAAGGAACAGGTTGTCGTCGTTAGGGGGAAAGTTGAAAAGCAACGGGATGTTCAAATTGTTGCGGATCAAATTCAACTTGCTAGCACGATTAAGGTTGATGAGACGCCCACCCAGCCAGCGGGCAGGTGGTTCCTCAGGATTGATGCTGATCACGACAAACCCGAAGTTCATCAGGCAATTCTCAAGGTGTTAAAGAAATACCAAGGCGAATTTCCGGTCATTTTTTATCGTCCTGAAGGGGATCAAACCCAATTGCTGAATAAAAATCTGTGGTTATCAAATTCAGCTGAAATTCAGCCAGAATTAATTTCAATATTAGGCGAAAAAAATGTTGTCTTTCAGAAAAAATAAGTTAAAAACAAGGTCCATAAAACGTTAAAATTTTATGGATTTTTCATTTTAATCAAATGAAACCGGTTACTTGATAAATAAGGGATAATCAATAAAGACAACCGTTTTTAAAAGTGCTAGAATACTAACGGAATCTAAAAAGTATGATTGTTTGCTTATGTGAATCAAAAGGAAGCATTTATACTTAAATTAAAGGAGAGATAATTCTAATGAAGAAAACCAAGATTGTTAGTACCCTTGGTCCTGCCAGCACCGACGTTAACATTATTGTAAAGTTGATTGAATCTGGTGCCAATATTTTCCGTTTCAACTTTTCACATGGTGATCACGCTGAGCACCTTGACCGTATCGAAAAGGTACATGAAGCAGAAAAGATTACTGGTAAGACGGTTGGCCTTATGCTCGATACAAAGGGTGCTGAAATCCGTACAACTGTTCAAAAAGACGGTAAGATTCAATTTAAGACCGGCGAAAAGTTACGTATTTCTATGGACGAAAGCCTTGAAGGTACTAAAGACAAAATCGCTGTTACTTACCCAGGCCTTTTTGATGATGTAACTGTTGGTGGTCACGTTCTATTTGATGACGGTCTTCTTGACATGTTAATTGACGACAAGGACGATTCTAACCGCGAATTAGTCGTAACTGTTCAAAACGATGGGTTACTTGGTTCACGTAAGGGTGTTAACGCACCTGGCGTTTCAATCAACTTACCAGGTATTACTGACAAAGACTCAAGCGATATTCGTTTTGGTTTGGATCATGAAATCAACTACATCGCTGCATCATTTGTTCGTAAGCCAGAAGATGTTCTTGATATTCGTAAATTACTTGAGGAAAAGAACATGGAACATGTTCAAATCTTCCCTAAGATTGAATCACAAGAAGGTATCAACAACTTTGATGATATCATCAAGGTTTCAGATGGTTTGATGGTTGCTCGTGGTGACATGGGTGTTGAAATTCCTACTGAAAATGTGCCTTTGGTACAAAAGACTTTGATTCGCAAGTGTAACCAATTAGGTAAGCCAGTTATTACTGCTACCCAAATGTTAGACTCAATGCAAGAAAACCCACGTCCTACTCGTGCCGAAGCATCTGACGTTGCCAATGCCGTATTTGATGGTACTGATGCAACAATGCTTTCTGGTGAAAGTGCTAACGGTGAATACCCAGTTGAAGCCGTTGCTACTATGAACCGTATCGACATTAAGGCTGAAAACGCATTACGCGACTTCGGTACTGCTGATGTTGAAGGCGACACTAGTGATGTTACTGAATCAATTGGTGCTTCCGTTGCCCGTGTTGCTAAGCAATTAGGTGTTAAGACCATTGTTGCTGCAACTGCTTCTGGTTACACTGCTCGAATGATTTCTAAGTATCGTCCAGATGCTGACATTCTTGCAATCACTTTTGACGATCGTACCCGTCGTGGTTTGATGGTTAACTGGGGTGTTTACCCAATGGTTGTTGAGAAGCCAGCTAACACTGATGAGATGTTTGATTTAGCAGCTGCTAAGGCCGTTGAATCAGGTTTAGCCAAGGAAGGCGACCTTATCTTAATCACTGCTGGTGTTCCAGTTGGCGAACGAGGCACGACTAACTTGATGAAGATCCAATTGATCGGTTCAAAGTTAGTTCAAGGCCAAGGTGTCGGTGACGAAACTGTTATCGGTAAAGCCGTTGTTGCTAACTCAGCTGACGAAGCTAACAAAAAAGCCGTTGAAGGCGGAATCTTGATTGCTAAGAACACTGACAAGGACTACTTGCCAGCTATCGAAAAGTCAAGCGCCGTTGTTGTTGAAAATGGTGGATTAACTTCACACGCCGCAGTAGTTGGAATCTCAATGGGAATTCCAGTTATCGTTGGTGCTACCTCAGCAATCGAAAAGATTTCTGATGGCGAATTAATCACCGTTGACTCACGTCGTGGTATCGTTTATCACGGTGCTTCAAACGCACTTTAATAGTAAATAAAGTCAAAAAAGAAGGATCTGGGCGACCAGGTCCTTTTTTGTGTCTCGCTTATTCACTAAAAGACGTGTAAAATAAGGCATTGCAAGAATTGAACTAAGACGAAATTGTAAAAAGTGAGGAACCTAAAATGAAAGAATTATTAGGCCGGATTATTACCGGAAAAGTAACTGATGAAAATGAGAAAGATTATTACGTACAGGTTGAAGGAGAAACCTTCCGCCTTGATAAGGCAGAGATTGAAAAGCCTTTGAAGGAGGGCAGTGACTTCTCTGGATTTGCTTATGAGAACGAATCCCATAAATTCCAAATTACCCGGAATGCACCAAAAGTTCAAGTTGGCCATTATGATTTTGGAACGGTTGTTAGATCACAACGGAGCCTTGGCGTTTTCGTTGACGTAGGTCTTCCAAACAAGGATATTGCCGTTTCTTTGGATGATTTGCCAACGATCAACTCATTGTGGCCTCAAACGGGAGATAAGCTCTTGATCTCCTTGAAAGTCGATAAGAAGAATCGAATCTGGGGTGAATTAGCCGATGAAGAGATTTATACCGCATTGGCACAGCCTGCCAATAAACAAATGATGAATGATAATGTGACAGCAACGGTTTATCGATTAAAGCTTGCTGGAACGAAGGTTATTACGGACAAGTACCAATTAGGATTTGTCCATCCAAGTGAACGTGACGAAGAACCAAGACTTGGTCAGCAAATCAAAGCACGGGTCATCGGGGTTCATCCAGATGGCACACTCAATTTATCAATGAAGCCCCGGGCTTATGAGGCAATTGGTGAAGATGCTGAGATGATTTTGGTGGCACTTCAACACGCAGATGGGCATCAACTGCCATTTACGGATAAGAGTGACCCAGCTGACATTAAAGCCTACTTCGGTATTAGTAAAGGTCAATTTAAGCGGGCTTTAGGTCATTTACTAAAGGAACGATTAATTTCTGAAAATACTGAAAATATCATCCTGTTACCAGCGGGCGAAGCAAAGTCATAAACCTATATATTCGGGGGTGAAATGATGGGGTTAGAAACCCAAGTTGCAGATTATCTACATTACAGCCAAGTGGAACGTGGCTTATCACGAAATACCATTTTGAGCTATAATCAAGATCTAAAAGAATTCATGGCCTATTTAAAGACCAAGGATCTATCAAGTTGGAACAAGATTGATCGTTTCGTCATTCTTGATTATCTTCAATATGAGAACAAGCAAAATAAAGCGCGAAACTCCGTTATTCATGCGGTCTCAACTCTTCGGCGCTTTTTTCGCTATTTAATGCAGGAAAAATTTATTTCAGAAAATCCAATGGTCCAGGTATCATCCCCCAAACAAGCACACCCGTTACCTCAAGTTTTGACTGAAACTGAAGTAAATTCGTTGCTGGATGCACCGGATACCAGTACTAAATATGGCTGTCGGGATCGCGCAATTTTGGAAACAATGTATGCAACTGGACTACGGGTGAGTGAGCTTGTTCATTTAAAACTGGATGATCTTCACTTAGAAATGGGCCTGATTCAAACCTTGGGTAAGGGGAATAAGGAACGTATTATTCCAATTGGCGACGTTGCAATTGACTGGTTAAACCGCTATTTACGAGATAGTCGGCCACAACTGTTAAAGAATCGTCAATCTCCTTACGTTTTTTTGAATGCCCATGGATCCGGGCTAAGTCGTCAAAGTATTTGGAAAAAGATTAAGCAGTACGTGGCCCTCGCGGGAATCAAAAAGGACGTTACCCCGCATACATTACGCCACTCTTTTGCCACTCATATTTTGGAGAATGGTGCCGATTTACGAGTTCTTCAGGAATTACTGGGTCACTCGGATATTTCAACGACCCAAATTTACACGCATATCTCAAAGAAGCGGATGACGGAAGTTTATCGAAAGTACCATCCACGAGCGTAATGTTGAATTGTTGTCGAATTTTGTTTATGGTACAGTTTATAAGACACAGGAAAGCTCAAAGGAGGGGATTCGGTTGCTTTTAAAATATCGAAATGATTATGAAAAAGTTGCGATGGGACTGTTATCTTTAATCCCTGATTTTAAGGATATTCATCAAGTTAACCATCAACTCGAATGGTATCAGCAAAGTGATAAACGGGAACTTTTCTTATATAAAAATGAATTCGATAATATCGTGGGACTTGTTGGATCTGAAAATATGGAACAATACGTCTTGCTGAGATTAATTGCATTGACACCTCAAGCACGGGGACAGCAAACCTCAAGCAAAATATTAACCGAATTAATGAATATATATCCAAAGAAACGGCTAATTGGAACTTTGGAAACGACGGCGATAGTTGAAAAATGGGAGCGGGAGCATGGCGAATAGTGAATTAACCATAAAGCTAAATGACTTTGAAGGGCCACTCGACCTTCTTTTACACCTCATTCGGGTGTCAGAGGTCTCCATTTATGATATTCCAATTGTCCAAATAACTACGCAGTACATGACCTATTTGAATCAAATGGAAGCAAATCAGCTCGACGTTGCCGGTGAATACTTTGTCATGGCTGCCACCTTAATGAAAATTAAAGCGCGAACGTTGCTGCCAAAGCGAGAAGAACCGGTAGAGCCGGATGCTGAAATGGCAGATCCTCGTGAAGAGTTAGTCAACCAATTGATTGAATATAAGAAGTATAAGGGTGCTGCGCAAGATTTAAAGGCGCTAGAAGAAACGCGGAAGTTGCAATTCTCACGTTCAGAAGCAGAAGTTCCGATTGGGACCGAACTCGAAATGGTTGCGCCTGGATTGACGACTCAGGATTTGCAGCAGGCGTTGTTAGGATTAATTAATAAGCGGGACTCAAAAACGGTGATTCAACGAATTCATGCCGATCGATTTACGGTCGAGCAACAAATGAAAGTCGTCATGAATCAATTGGCTAAAAATAAGCAGCCAATTTACTTTGAAAATCTTCTAAATAGTCATTCCGACTCAGATGAACTCGTTGCGACCTTTTTATCCGTTTTGGAGCTTGCCAAGGATCATGAACTCAGTCTCACCCAAAAGTATCAGTTTGCCTCGATTAAGTTAGTCTATCAAGGCAAACGGAAATCAAAGGAGGCACAGGCATGACAACAAATTTACAGCAAGTTGCCAGTTTGCTCTTTGTCAGTGGGGATGAGGGCGTTAGTGTCGGTCAACTAGCGGAACTAACTGGTTTCATGAAACCAGCAATTCACGAGATGGTTGCTGTTCTGAAAAAAAGTTATGACGCTGATGAGGACTGTCCCTTTACGGTCCTAGAAAGCGCTGACGTGTATCGCCTAGCAACTAAATCGGAAGTTGAACCGGTTGTTAAAAAGTACTTTGAATCGCCTCTGTCAACGAATCTGTCGCGAGCTTCACTCGAGGTATTAGCAATTATTGCCTATAAACAACCAATTACGAGAATTGAGATTGATGATATTCGGGGTGTTCAGAGTTCCTCGACCATTCAAAAATTGGTTTTGCGCCAGATGATTGAAGATACGGGACGGGCTGATGAGCCGGGACGACCAATTATCTACAAGACGACGGCCGAGTTTCTGAATTATTTTGGATTAAAGACAATTAAAGAATTACCACCACTGAAGGATGAAGAAGCGGATGATGAGTCGCAAAGTGAGACGCTGATAAATCTATTCAACAAACAATGGGAAGCAGGAGATAAATAAATGGAAAGACTACAAAAAGTGTTAGCACATGCAGGTGTGGCATCACGACGGAAATCTGAGTCAATGATTACCACGGGACGGGTTCGGGTCAATGGCCAAGTCGTGACCGAACTGGGAACCAAAGTTTCGGTTAATGATCAGATTGTGGTAGATGGTGTGCCAATTGCGAATGAGGCACCGGTTTACATTTTGATGTATAAGCCCAAGAGCATTATTTCAACCGTATCCGATGAAAAGCACCGGGCAACCGTGATGGACCTGCTGGAAGATGAAGTCAACGAACGCGTCTACCCTGTTGGTCGGTTGGATTACGACACCACGGGAGTTCTCTTACTCACTAATGATGGGGAACTTGCGAATCGGTTAACCCATCCAAAGTATGAAATTGAAAAGAATTACGTCGCTAAGGTTGAAGGAATTCCCACTAACGATGAGCTGGAAACAATTCGGCACGGGATTCAGGTCGATACTTTCAAGGCAGCGCCGGCAAGAGTTAAAGTGACGTCTGCGGATCGCGCCAAAAAAACGGCCATCGTTTCGATGACCATTCATGAAGGCAAGAACCATCAAGTGAAAAAAATGCTTCAAACAATTGGGCACCCAGTTGAAAAACTAAAGCGCGAATCATATTCATTCCTCCAATTGGGGGGCCTACGTCCTGGTGAATGGCGCAGACTTAAGCCAGAAGAGGTTAAGCAATTAAAGAAGCAAGTGCAAATGTAAGACAAACTCTTGCTTTCTCTAAAGTTATCATGTATGCTCAATTTGTAATTAATTTAAGGTTCATCTTCAGGGCAGGGTGTAATTCCCGACCGGTGGTTAAAGTCCGCGACCTAGCGTAAGCTAGTTGAACTGGTGTAATTCCAGTACCGACAGTAAAGTCTGGTATATAGAAGATTAGTTATTTGAGTGGAGACAATCAAAGACCATGCCAATCTTCTTGGTGTGGTCTCTTTTCGTATTCGGTTAGATAATGTGCTCTTTGCGAGATGACCAACTACAGGAGGAGTTTCATATGGAACGTAGTCAGTCGCATTACAGTATTCGGCAGGTGGCCGAAATGTCGTTATTCGCAGGAATTTCATTTGTACTTATGTACATTTCATTTCCAATTATTCCGTTTGCACCATGGATGAAAATTGATTTTTCTGATATCCCAATTTTACTCGGTGCCGTTATTTTTGGCCCATTGGGTGGTGTATTAATTGCCGCCATTAAAGGCTTCCTTTATTGGCTGTTGACGGGGGTCGACGTCATAAACCTTATCGGAATATTGGCGTCATTTGCTGCGAGCGTGGGGTTCTTGTTACCAATCGCTGCAGTTTTGAAACATATGCAACATGCTTCACTAAGTAAGAAAATGCCAATTGCGATTATTTCTGGGACGGTTTTTTAACCGTTGTCATGGCGTTAGCTAACTTGTTTGTTTTATTGCCAGTCTATGCAAAGCTACTGGGCATGACAATGCCAATGGCGCTTCCTAAATTAGTTTTGATTGGTGTGATTCCGTTTAACATCATCAAGGGAATTTTAGTGGGTGGTGTCTCCTGGCTAATTGTTGGGCGAATGAAGAGATGGCTGAATAAGCAAGGCAAAATGACACTTTAAATTCGTATATGATAGAGACCCCAATTTGGGGCCTCTTTTTTGTTAAATGTATTATACTGTTCATAAATCGTTTTTAATTTAAGGTGGTAAATAAGGTGGACGAATTTCGTCTCTTGAGCTTGCTTTCGGACAAACAGCCTCGCAGAAAACGGGTTGTTGAAAATATATTAAAGGGTCGGCGAACCGTTTCAACTCTCTTTTGGGGGATGCGATACGGGATTTTAGATTGGCTAGGTTATGAAAAAAAGTTACAGCGGGATACGTATGATTCAGTTTTTGATCAATTGATTCAGGAACAGTTGGTGGAGGCCGTTGATCAACAATTTCGACTAACTGAATTTGGAACAGCTCGACTCAATCAATTGGCAAAGACGCATTATCAGCCACAGAATCTCGCCGTGGGTCAGTTCTATGATTCGCAACTATTTCAGGAAAGGCTCTTGCTGATTATTCAGGTAGTTTCAGAGTACAGTTTTGATAATCGCCAATATTACCCACAGTTGGCGTCACAAGCGAATCTCCAGTTTGCGCGTGAATGGTTTAGATGGTTTAAAATAAACGGAACTGTTGACCTATTTGCCAAAGAAATTCAGGACTTGCTTCAAAACTTGAATGATGACCGCTTAGCCTTATTGGTGGCCTTTCGATTTATGGGACATGGCACCATGGGTCTGACAACACAACAGTTAGCAGTCGAATATAATAGCGACGTTGACCAAATTGCAGCTATTCAAACCGACGTGATGCTCGGATTTATTCCGAGGATTAAGGAAAATCCTGAAAGTCTATTGAGTCCTTTAATTGCTGGAATTGACTCATCACGGGTTTCAGCAAGTGCCACGCAAACGCTAGCCGAGGTGTGGCAGCATCACTCATTTAAGCAAATTAGTCAGCAAAGAAGACTTAAGGAAAGTACCGTCAAAGAGCATATCTTGGAAGCCGCCATTTTATTGCCAATCGACGAAATTCCCTATGATGCGTTAATAAGCCAATCACTTCGTAAACAGTTAGCCTCAATTTTAAGTGGGCAGGAGATTGATGAATGGCAGTTTGATCAATTGACGGCAAAACTACCCGATTTAGACTTCTTTTATTTTCGACTCTATCAAATTTTAAGGAGTAAGGAACATGTTAAATAGGGCACAGCTACATGCTGAATTAAAAAGATACACGGGCTTTGACGAGTTTCGGGATGGGCAGGAAGCTGCGGTAACGTCCCTGTTGGCTAATCAAGACACCCTAGCAATTCTGCCAACGGGTGCAGGAAAGTCGCTCATCTACGAACTTTACGGCAAAATTTCCAATAGACTCGTGATTATTATTTCGCCATTATTATCGTTAATGCAGGATCAGGTTTCCAGTTTGAATTATCGTGGGGAGCGACGGGCTGTAGCCTACACCTCATTGCTGATGGGCCAGGATAAGGCGTACATCGAGGCTCATCTTAATCAGTACCGGTTCCTATTCATGTCACCAGAAATGCTGGTCAACGATGCCATTTTTAACCGAATTAAGCAGTTGCAGCCTGGGCTACTCGTGATTGATGAGGCCCACTGTATTTCAACCTGGGGTCCCGATTTTCGTCCTGAGTATTTACTACTAGGTAAATTACGGGAGCGACTAGGTAGTCCGCTGACATTAATGCTCACGGCAACGGCAACTCCTAAGATCAAATTAGATATCAAAGCCAAAATGGGCCTACCTGATGCAACAGAGGTGATGACCACGATTGACCGACCTAATATTTTCATTGGGGTACAGCACGTTGATAGCGCCAAAGATAAGATGAATCACCTTAAGCAACTCATTAGCAACTTGACGATGCCGGGCATTATTTATTTTTCAAGTAAAAAAGTGGCGAATCAGGTGGCTGAGGAACTCAATAACGAACTGGCCATTAACGTCGCTGCTTATCACGCTGATTTGAGCAGTGATGATCGATTTAAGGTTCAGCAGCAGTTCATGAGCAACCAGATTCAGCTGATTTGTGCGACAAGTGCGTTTGGCATGGGGATTGATAAAAATGACATTCGATTTGTCATTCACTATCACATGCCATCAACCCTTGAAGATTATTGGCAAGAGGTTGGCCGGGCTGGTAGGGATGGAAAGCAAAGTGTCGCAATTATCCTCTATCAAAAAAATGACGAACGAATTCAGTTATCACTCGCCGAAAGCTCGCTACCGACAAACGAAGAAATTCACCTCTATTATCAAAATCCATCGCGGTTTGCGAAAGTGGATGACGACAAATTTCGACTCGTCAAATTTTACGCAACCCATCGCGTTCGTGAAGATCAACTGGTGCAACTGTTACAAAAGCGCCAGCAGAGCAGAACGCAATCAATTCGTGAAATGGTCAGTTACGTGAACTATGCTGAATGCAAACGAGAGCTCATTGGCCGACACTTCAAAGCGACCATGAAGGATCATGATGAAAAATGCTGCAGTAATGAAATAACATCCGAAATCATCGAAAGTTTAAATTTACCAGAACCAGCAATATTAGATACAACGAACCCAGTTAAATTAGACTGGAAACGGGTTATTTCCAACTTATTCTTACTTAAAAATTAAACAAATCAACTGGGCCGTATGGTACAATAATTTCTGAAAGATTTCGGGAGGTAAAGTAATGAGTCAGAAAAATGATGATCACTCATCTAAAAAGGACAGCAAACCTTGGGACCAAACCTTCACTGATGATAGGGATGATCAGGGAAATTTGTCACGGACAAAGCGTAATAAACGGAATCACAATAACACGTTGATTACGATTATCCTGGTTACCGTTATCATTTTGATTGCAATTATTTCGTTGATTATTGGCTTAGCTAAGCAAAGCTCAATGAATAAGCCACAAACGGTCGAATCAGTGAGCTCTTCCAAAGTTGAGTCATCGAGTTCAGCAGAAAAAAAAACAGTCTCAAGTTCTAAAAAAAAGGCTGCAACCAGCTCAAAAGCTAGTAGTAGCAAGGCAAGCGTAACGAGCAGTAGTTCTGTTTCAAAGGCAAGCTCATCTTCTTCAACTGAACAGGCCAGCTCAAGCAGTGCTGCGACAAAGGCTAGTAGTTCGAGTAGTCGCACAAAAACCAGTTCTAAGAAATACGTGACCGTTGCGCAGGGACAAGGTGTCTACCGAGTCGCCGTCAACAATGGCATAACCGTTCAGCGGCTACTTGAGTTAAATGGACTATCGTCTAGCTCAACTTTAGCGCCAGGACAACGGTTAAGAGTTAAATAGAATATATTTAGGAGTCTTTAGTGATGGCAGGAAAAGAGATACAGATTGCAATTGATGGACCAGCATCTGCTGGAAAAAGCACAGTTGCTAAATTAGTCGCAAAGCATTTTAATTTTATTTATTGTGATACAGGTGCAATGTATCGCACGTTAACTTTAAAAGCGATGCAAGAGGGCGTTGAATTGACGAATGAGGCTGGCCTAGTCAAGTTGCTCTCAACGACTGAGATTAAGTTTAAGCCAGGTAAACCCGATCAAAAGGTCTTTTTGGACGGGAAAGAGGTCACAACCGATATTCGCCAACCTGATGTTACCAATAACGTATCAACGGTAGCTGCAATCGGCAGTGTCCGAGAAGAGTTAACCAATCGGCAACGTCAAATTGCTGATGAGGGTGGCATTGTGATGGATGGCCGAGATATTGGCACAACCGTCTTACCAAATGCACAAGTTAAAATTTTCTTAGTTGCCAGCGTTGATGAACGTGCGAAGCGCCGATTTGCAGATAACGATGCAAAAGGAATTCACACCCCATTAGAAGTTTTAAAGCAGGAAATTGAGACGAGAGATTACAAAGATTCTCATCGAGAAATAGCGCCATTAACGCAAGCAGAAGACGCTGTTAAGGTTGATACAACGCCAATGACGATTCAAGAGGTTGTTGACGAAATTATTCAAATTACATCAAATAAAATAAAATAATTAAGAGATAAGGGCTTGGCACTAGCTTTTAGAAAGCTTTTCAGCTAAAATAGTGTTTAGAGTTGTCGCGAGGAGGAAATATTCATATGAGTGAAAAGAATGATAATGCAGACTTATTAAACGCATTAAACAGTGTTGAAGAAGTTAAAATTGGTGACGTTGTTAAGGGTGAAGTACTTGCCATTGATGATGACAAGCAAGCCATTGTTGGTATTGAAGGCGCCGGTATCGAAGGTGTTGTACCACAAAAAGAAATTTCAACAAAGCCAGTTGAAGACATCAGAGATGTTGTTAAAGTTGGTGACAAGCTTGATTTAGTTGTCATCTCAAAGATTGGTAACGATAAAGAAGGCGGCAGTTACTTACTATCTGTTCGTCGTTTAGCAGCCCGAAAGATTTGGGATGATATTCAAAAAGAATACGAAGCTGGTCATACATTGACTGCCCAAGTAACACAAGTTGTTAAGGGTGGCTTAGTAGTAGATGCTGGTGTACGTGGATTTGTACCCGCATCAATGATTACTGATCATTTCGTTGAAGATTTGAACCAATTTAAAGACCAATCATTAGAGTTTAAGATTATTGAAATCGAACCTAGTGAAAACAGATTAATCTTGTCACACCGTGCCATTGTTGAAGAACAAAAGGCTGAAGGTCGTGAAAAGGTTATGGAAACATTGACTGTTGGCGATACAGTTGAAGGAACAGTTGCTCGTTTGACTGACTTCGGTGCTTTCGTTGATCTTGGTGGCGTTGATGGATTAGTTCACGTTTCAGAAATTTCATACGAACGTGTCGGCAAGCCTTCAGACGTCTTAAAGGTTGGCGAAAAGGTTAACGTTAAGATTCTTTCTGTTGACGAAGACCGTAACCGAATTTCACTTTCAATCAAGCAAACACTTCCAGAACCATGGGATGGTATCGAAGAAAAAGCACCAGAAGGCGCAGTTCTTGAAGGAACTGTTAAGCGTTTGACTAGTTTTGGTGCCTTTGTTGAAGTATTCCCTGGCGTTGAAGGACTTGTTCACATTTCACAAATTGCTCATGAGCACATTGCAACACCAAATGATGTTCTTAAGACTGGTGAAAAGGTTAACGTTAAGGTTCTTGAAGTACACCCAGAGCGTCATCGTTTAGCATTATCAATCAAGGCTTTGATTGAAAAGCCAGCTGGTCTTGCTGAAGAAGACAACAACAACGAGAGCAAGAGAAGCAACAACAAACCTTCTAAGCGTCGTAACAACAACGTAAACGAACGTTCAATTGCCAATGCTCCTGAAGAAGATACTGGCTTTACTTTAGGTGACCTAATTGGTGATCAATTAAAGAACAGTGAAGATTCTGAAAAATAAGCGTTAATTCGCTAATGGGCCGAGACGAAGTCATTTTTCGCCTCGTCCTTTTTTATTGATATGGAAGCTTTTATTTAAAAGAGAAGGGAGTGTTTTGCATGGCAAAACCAGTTGTTGCAATTGTGGGTCGACCAAATGTTGGTAAATCGACAATTTTTAATCGAATTGCGGGTGACCGAATTTCGATTGTTGAAGATACCCCTGGTGTTACCCGAGATCGAATTTATGCAAATTCGGAATGGATGGGAACCCAATTTAGCCTTATTGATACAGGCGGAATAGATATTGGTGACGAGCCATTTTTGAAACAAATTTCAGAACAAGCAGAAGTTGCGATTGATGAAGCTGACGTGATTGTCTTTCTAGTTAGTGGTCGTGGTGGCGTGACGGATGCTGATGAGCACGTCGCAAGAATTCTGTACAAATCAAATAAACCCGTTATTTTAGCCGTAAACAAAGTTGACAACCCAGAAATGAGAGTTGGCATTTATGACTTTTACGCGCTAGGATTTGGCGATCCGTTCCCAATTTCAGGATCTCACGGAATTGGTTTAGGAGATCTCCTAGATGCAGTCGTGAAGGCCTTTCCTGAATCAGCTAATTATGAAGAGGATAAAACAATCCGCTTTAGTTTAATTGGCCGACCAAACGTTGGAAAATCGTCAATCGTCAACGCACTTTTGGGCACTGACCGGGTTATCGTATCCGATATCGCTGGTACAACTAGAGATGCAGTTGATACGCCGTTTACGACGCCGGATGGTGATGAATTCACGATGGTGGATACTGCCGGAATTAGAAAACGTGGTAAAGTTTACGAAAATACCGAGCGTTACAGTGTTATGCGGGCCATGAAGGCAATTGATAATTCAGACGTTGTGCTCTTTATTATCAATGCTGAAGAGGGCATTCGTGAACAAGACAAGAAGGTTGCAGGCTACGCCCATCAGGCTGGTCGAGGAATCGTTATTGTGGTTAACAAATGGGATACGATTAAAAAGGATAACCACAGTTTGCATGACTTCGAAGTGCACGTTCGTGAAGAATTCCAGTATCTGGCCTATGCACCTATGATTTTTGTCTCTGCAAAGACTGGACAGCGACTCGAAAAGCTTCCTGAACTTATCAAAAAGGTTGCAACGAATCATGCCAAACGAGTACAGTCTGCAACGCTTAATGATGTGATTGTTGATGCGGTTGCGATGAATCCAACCCCAACAATTAATCAACGCAGACTGCGAATTTACTACACAACACAAGTGGCTATTCAGCCACCAACATTTGTCGTGTTTGTTAATGATCCGGAACTAATGCACTTTTCGTATGAGCGTTTCCTTGAGAATCAGATTCGAGCACACTTTGATTTTTCAGGAACCCCAATTCGAATTATTGAACGCAAACGGAAGTAGGTAGATGCCCTGATTTCAACGGGTAAACTACCATTTTTACGAAAACTTTTCGTATATTTATGCAGACCGTTCGTATTATTCATAAAAAAGGTCAGAAAGCGCTTTTAAACCTTGTCATATAAGCCTTCTTGTGCTATCTTTGATTAAGAATCAATACGGTTGTCCGTATTCGTTTCATCATTTTTGGACCACTCAAGAATGACAGCTTAGATGGTTTTCCATCTAATGATATTCCGGGAGGTGAAATTAACATGGCAAACAAAGCACAATTGGTTAACGATGTTGCATCAGCAACTGGTTTAACAAAGAAGGATGCAACTGCTGCAGTAGATGCAGTATTTGGTTCTGTTCAAGCAACTTTAGCTAAGGGCGAAAAGGTCCAATTAATCGGCTTTGGTAACTTCGAAGTTCGTGAACGTGCAGCTCGTAAGGGTCGCAATCCACAAACTGGACAAGAAATCCAAATTCCAGCAAGCAAAGTACCTGCATTTAAGCCAGGTAAAGCTTTAAAGGATGCTGTTAAATAAGCAATTATTTTACAGTGAGAAACCAGTGCGACGCTTGTCGGCTGGTTTTTTTGTTGGAGTTCTTTCTGTTGCATTTGTTGTGAGTCATGTTAATGTTTAACCCTAAACTGTTTAAAAAGAGGATGAAATTTTATTGAGTTATTCTGAAACTGCATTAGACCTGCTTGAAAAAGGTCAACTTGACGATTTTAAAAAACAATTTGCGCTTGCACTTAGGCATGATGATGATGACACACTTTACGGCCTTGCGGAAGAACTGTACTCACTTGGCTTTATCAACCAGTCCAAACGAATATACGAAAATCTACTTAAAAAATATCCTGACGAAGATGAGTTACGCACAAATTTGGCGGATATCTTGGTGGGGGAAGACAAAACCGATGAAGCACTGTTACTTTTAAACGAAATCAAACCTGATTCGTCGGCTTACGTCCAATCCCTAATGGTGGCCGCTGATCTTTACCAAACGCAGGAACTCTTTGAAGTTAGCGAACAAAAGTTACTAAAAGCGCTGGAACTGGCACCTGACGAAACCGTTATTCGATTTGCCTTGGCGGAACTGTATTTCACCATGCGTGAATTCGCCAAATCAATTCCCCTTTACATGCAGATTATTGAAGCGGGGAACCTAACTTTCTCTGCCGTTAACATTGTGGAGCGAGTCGGGGTAGCCTACGCAAACGAGGGCCGCTTTGAGCAAGCAGTGGGTTATTTGGAACAAGTCCATTCCGGTGAGATGACGCCTGACGTCAAATTTGAGCTAGGATTTACCTATCTCCAACTGAAAGATACCAAAAAAGCGATTGAGACGCTTTCTGAGCTACAAGAAAGTGATTCCCAGTACACTTCCCTATATCCATACCTAGGGCAGGCGTATGAGGCTGAAAATCAGAATGACGAAGCCTTGAAAGTCTTGCAGGAAGGTTTAGCCGTTGATGAATATAATGAAAAGTTGTGGTTGCAGGCCGCCAAAACAGCTTTGAAGCTGGATGACGAAGATTTGGCGAAGCAATACCTTGATAAAGGTCGCCAATTGGATCCTGAAGACTTGGAAATTGCGATTCAATTATCGAATTTGTTTGTTAAACAGGAGAAATGGCAGGACAACATTGACCTAGTTTCAAGTTATCTAGATCAGGAAAAAGTTGATCCACAGCTTTACTGGAACTTAGCCGTCTCCTATAATCACCTTGAGAATTTGGACAAGGCGCAGGAAGCGTACGAAAATGCACAACCATTCTTTATGGATCAAAAAGACTTCTTAAAGCCTGCCGTGTACTTCTTCAGAAAAGTCGGGCAAATGGAAATGGCCTTTACCTTACTTAAAAAGTATTTGGAACTTGTACCAGAGGATGACGAAATGAACCTGTTGTTGGAAGATTTTCAGCAAATGGGATTTTAAGTTAACCGCAACAAGAGGCTGGGACAAAAGTCCTA
>NZ_AZGJ01000060.1 GCF_001436395.1 Secundilactobacillus malefermentans DSM 5705 = KCTC 3548
CGCTGTCTTTTTTTATTTGAACTAATGAATTGTAAAATCATTTTAACCTTGTAGTTTGTCTTTATTTTTCTTTTTCTTTTTCTTGTTCTTCGATATGAGTTGAAACTTGCTCAAGAATACTAAAAATATGAAGATCGTCAAGGCTATAAATCATATTTTTACCAGCTCTTTTTGATTTTACTAATCTTGAAGTCTTTAAAGTTTTTAACTGGTGAGAAATTGCTGATTGTTCCATACTCAAAGAATGCGCAATAGCTCCAACGCTAAGTTCTTCTTTCTGCAGAAGAAATAAAATTGAAAGTCGGGTAGGGTCACTGACCATTTTAAATATTTTACTTACCTCTTGGATAGATTCATTTTTTAATGGAGAAGTTGATAATGAATTCATAAAAATTTCTCTCCTTCATATGTTTGTTTATTCACATTTAGATTATCATAATATTTTTATAAAGCAAGATTTTTTGTATAAGGGTAGCTATTTTAGAGTCCTATTTTTTTTATCACCTAAATAAGATAACTATTTTTTTGACAAATTAGATAGAGCGATATAAAATGAATGTATAGACATATGAATGTTCGTTCAAACGTAATTCGTAAGCATTACGATTTCTAAAAAAAAGTTTTATTAAGAAAGGTGATAGAAATGAAAGAGATTCAAGAGCAACACTCACACGAAAATAATAGTCACGATCATGGGAAAATGCCAATTATTTTGTACTTTATTGGTTTAGCATTGTCGCTCATTGCGTTATTTGTAAACGGAGAAAATAATTTAATCCAAAACACTTTGTTTTCAATTGCTTCAATTAGTGCTGGTTATCATGTCATTATTCTTGAAGGAATTGGAGAAACGATTGAAAACTCAAAAAGACAACACAAATTTACCCCTAATTCTCATATTTTAATGGGAATAGCTGCAATAGGTGCTTCTCTGATAGGAAATTTTTGGGGAGGAACGTTATTGGTTCTTATTTTCTCTGGAGCACATTTTCTTGAAGATTATGCTGAAGGAAGAAGTAAAAGAGAAATTACCAAGTTATTAGAAATGAATCCAACAACAGCTAGGCTAATCATGCAAGATGGCAATACAACAATCGTTAATGTTAGTGAGTTGAAAGTAGGAGATCAACTTCAAGTGTTAAACGGTGACCAAGTACCGATTGACGGAGTAATAGTATCAGGCTCTACTTCGATTGACGAATCTTCTATTAATGGTGAGAGTATACCTAAAGAGAAATCAAAGGGAGACGGAGTTTTTGGGAGTACAATTAATGGAACGGGTACCTTTACTATGGAAGTCACAAAAGAAACTAACGATACTGTCTTTTCAAAGATTTTACAACTAGTGAATCAAAATCAAGAGAATCAAACAAAAGCGTCTAGTATTATCCAAAAGTTTGAGCCTAAGTATGTTAAATTTGTTTTAATTGCAATCCCACTCTTCATTTTACTTGCTCCTATGCTGTTTGATTTGACATGGTCACAAAGTATTTATAGAGGATTAGTCCTTTTAGTCGCAGCTTCTCCGTGTGCTTTAGCAGCAGCTACCGTATCCGTAACATTGTCAGCCACTTCTAATCTAGCAAAAAGAGGCGTACTTTCAAAAGGAAGTGCCTATTTGTCCCAATTAGCGGATATTCAAGCCATTGCCTTTGATAAAACAGGAACATTAACTAAAGGGAAACCGGAAGTAACCAATTATTACTTTTCTGATTCTGTGAACGAGGAAAATATGATTGATATCGTAGTGGCTCTTGAAAAAGAATCAAATCACCCGTTAGCAAGTGCTATTTTAGACAAGTTTGAACCAAAAAATAAACTAGCTATTGAAGTGGAAAATCAGATTGGAAAAGGTTTAATAGGCGATTATAACGAAAACACTTATCGTATAGGTAAACCAACTTCTTTTGAGGCTGTATCGGATGACTATACACGTTTGAATAAAGAATGGGCTTCAGAAGGTAATACGGTTGTATATGTATCAGAAAATGAAAAAGTAATCGGCCTGATAGCATTAATGGATATTCCAAGTGAACATGCGAAAGCAACTATAGATTACTTTAAGAAGTGTGGTATCCATACCACTTTAATTACTGGGGATTCTGAAATGACAGGGCAAGCTGTTGGTAAACAATTAGGAGTAGATCAAGTAATTGCAAACGTCATGCCAGAAGATAAATCTAACATTATCAATGAACAAAAAGAAACCTATGGTATAACCGCTATGGTGGGAGATGGTATAAACGACGCACCTGCTCTTGTGAAGGCAGATGTTGGAATTGCTATGGGAGAGGGTACGGATGTTGCAGTAGATGTATCTGATCTAGTATTAATGAAAAATGATTTGTCTAAATTGGTAAAAGCTCATGAAATTTCTTTAAAAATGAATCGAGTTATTTGGCAAAATATTATTTTCTCAATGGTAGTTGTCGCTTTTCTAATTACCGTAAGCTTAGTAGGATTAACGGATATAGCCATTAGTGTGATTGTTCATGAAGGAAGTACCTTAGTCGTGATATTAAATGGTCTTCGATTATTAAAGTCTAAATAAATACATGAAATTGGATAAAATCATGTATCTAAAGTTTGCAGCCTCTCTAATTTTGTATTACAATGTATATACAAAAAGAAGGGGGTGATTCTAATGACTGTCATATCGCTCAGAATTGATACTCAGGAAGATAAATTAATTAAAGAATATGCTAAGGCGAAGAATATTTCGGTTTCGGCTCTGATTAGAAGTTCTGTCTTGGAAAAAATCGAGGATGAAATTGATTTGGGCCTATATAATCAAGCCATGAAGGATCATAAAGAGAATCCGAAAAGTATTTCTTTTGAAGACATGCTAAAGGAGCTATCTGATTAAATGAGCTCAGGTTATCAAGTCGAGTTTGAAAAAGGAGCTCAAAAAGCGTTAAAAAAAATGGACAAATACCAATCCCTTTTAATTATGGGATGGATTCAAAAGAATCTAGTGAATTGTACCGATCCTAGGCAGCATGGAAAAGGATTAACCGTCAATCGATCAGGCGAATGGCGCTATAGAATCGGTGATTATCGCTTAATAGCTGATATCAATGACGAGACCGTAACCATTTTAATGTTAGAGATTGGTCATAGAAAAAATATTTACAAATAAACCATTCAAATTGAGTGCAAGCATGTTTAATAAAAAAGGATTCTACTGCTTTTTAAGCGGTAGAATCCTTTTTTGATACGATTTAATTATCTATATTAAGCACGTAAGGCAACAATCGCATCTTCAATAATATCTTGCTGCGTTGCCTAAATGAGCAATTGCGTTTCTAAATAGTCTTTTATTTCTTCAACCTCCACTAGAATAGAGCTATTAATTGGCACGTAGACGTTTGCTGATGTCATAATCTTCAACTCCTATCGTTATAGATAATAACGAAAGATAAACCAAGGTGTTACCAGCTACTACAAGAAACTAAATAGAAATATTAACCTGCACAACAAGATAATTTCGAAATATCTTTATCAAAGGCTAGAGCTGCTAACTTTAAGCCTTCTGACATTGTTAGATAAGGCGCTAAAGTATCTTTTAAATCAGCTACGGTCAATCCAAATTTAACGGCTAAGGATGCTCCATAAATAACTTCTCCTGCATTTTCAGAAACGATATGAACTCCCAAAATCTTCTGTGTTTTTCTATCAACCACAAGTTTAAACACCCCTGTCGTATTATGATTGACAATCGCTCTAGGAACATTTTCTAATGACAATACCGCTTTTTTTACTTCGTATCCTTTTTCTTTCGCTTGTTGTTGTGTTAACCCAACAGTTGCAAATTGCGGACTGGTAAATGATACTCCAGGAACTACCGATAAATCGATTGCTTTATTTAACCCACCAATTGCATTTCCTGCTGCAATTCCTCCTTCATAGGCTGCTACATAGACAAACTGAGGTCCTAATGTCACGTCTCCTGCTGCATAAATTTTTCTATTACTTGTCTGAGCAAAAGCATTTATCTTGATTTCATTGTTTGGCCCAACTTGAACGCCTGCTGCGCTCAAGTTCAATACTTCTGTATTCGGTTTTCTTCCTGTTCCAACTAGTAGCTCGTCTGACTCAATGACCTTATTTTTGCCGTTTACAATAATATGAACTTTTTTAATATTTCCGTCTTGCTCTACTCGTTCATAAGTTGCTCCGGAAATGAGCTTTATTCCTTGTTCGATTAAAGCTTTCTCCATTGCTTCAGAAATCTCTGGATCATACTCTTTTAAAAGTCGTTTGCTTCTTTGAATAAGGGTAACCTCAGAACCCAGATTGTGGAAGAGCTGTCCCAGTTCTCTTCCAATATAACCCGATCCAATAATTGTTAATCGTTTTGGTACTTTTCTTAGTTCAAGGAGGGTTGTGCTAGTTAAATAATCTACTTCTTTAAGTCCAGTAATACGAGGTAAGAGTGGAGAAGCACCCGTTGCGATTAAAAACCGTTGGGCAGAATATGTTTGCCCACTAACTGTCACAGTGTTTTCGTCAATGAATTTTGCTTCTCCTTTAATTAAATCAAAACCATAGTCGTCAATTAAATTAGTGTATTTTTGTTTGCGTAAATCATCAACTAGTTCATTTTTTTGATCGACTAAGCGGTCTAATTCTACTTCTCCCGTAGAAGTGTGCAATCCTTCAAAAATATTTACATGTGCTGATTGATTGATTTCTCCAGCTCGAAGCAGCGTTTTTGAAGGGATACAACCAATGTTCACACAGGTTCCGCCTACAGTTCCGCGTTCAATCATGCCCACCTTTGATCCATACTCGACTGCTTTTATAGCTGCTGAAAAAGCTGCTCCACCAGAACCGATAATGAGCAAATCATAATCTTCCTTGTTATTAGTCATCACGCGTTTTTGAACAGGTAACTTTTCTACTTCTTCGGGCTGATAATTTATTTTTTTAACTGCTTCTATCGCGTTTTCTATTGCATAGTCGTCTGGTAATTGAAATACCGCTTCGCTTTGACTGAAATCTGCTTTAGCGTTGAGAGCTCCCATGCTCTCAAGCGCTTTTTCTATATGTTTTTCACAGCCAGTACAGGTCATTCCTTGAATGCGCATTCTAAATTGATTCATTTTCCTACCCCCGTTAATTTTCTATTAATACTTCTATGATAGGACACGCGTATAGTTCTTTTTCATCTGGACATCTTGCTCGTAAATCTTTTAGCATATATTCTATTCTATTCAAATTCTCGATTTTTTTTTGAATTTCTCTTTCTTTCTTAGAGACAAATTCAAACATACCTTCACAACGAATGTTGTCTTTATCTACAACACCAAGTAATTTATAAATTTCATTTAAAGAAAAGCCAATTTCTTGTAGGTGTTTAATGAATTTTACTCGTTTTACATCTTCCTCTGAATAAACTCGATAACCGGAATTAGTCCGATCGGGTTCTGGTAGTAAGTTTTTTCGTTCGTAATATCGAATGGATTCCTTATTTACACCACATTTTTCAGAGAAGGAGCTAATAAAATAAGCCATGCTATCACATCCTTTTTTTAATTATAAACCATGTACTTAGGTACATGTCCAACCAAAAATAATACGAAGGGGGGAATATCATTTTCCTTCTTATTTACTTTCAAAAATGAAGTGAAAATTAAATGTGGTACCAATAAATTTTGAGACTTCTTTTATAATAAATAATATCGGACCTAAATACATGAAATTACCTAAAATCATGTATCCAGAATACTATCTCTATAGGGTTCTTTTTTTCTAAGCCCCTCCGATACATGATTTCGTGGTATACTGAATGAAATCATGTATCGTTTTTTTGAAAGGAGAGCCATTTTCAATGACATATAACGTCCAACCTTTAAGAACGCAGCAAGAAATCAACGACTTTTTATTTTGTTTGCGCCGCAATAAGAACGCCAAACGCGATGTTTTTCTGTTTTTGATCGGTATTAATAGCGGTTTACGCATGTCCGATATCGTGAAACTAAAGAAAAAAGACGTGATTACCTCGAAGAATCCACGCATTGTGGAACAAAAGACCGGGAAAACACGTATTTTATATTTAAGCAGCCTGCAGGAGTTGATCCAAGACTACACCAAAGACTTGAAGCCAGAGGATTATTTGTTTCCTAGCACCACCGGTGGCCATTTAAAGGTCAACACGGTGTACCAGATGTTTCAAAAGGTGGGCGACCTATTGGATCGAGACGATATCGGCACGCACACGTTGCGCAAGACGTTCGGTTATCATTACTATAAGAAAACCAAAGACGTGGCTACACTCATGGAAATCTTCGGTCACAGCAGCGAAAAAATCACCAAGCGCTATATCGGAATCAATGAAGATGAGATTAGTGAAACCTTGTTGAACTTTAGATTAGGTTTTTAAATGTTTAATTCATATGTACCACACAAAAAAAAACTAAATAGGACTTTTAACCAAAATAGCTAAGTAGTATACCAATCAAACCTGCACTCACTGCACCAATAATAAACCATTTTCTATTTTGTATATTAGTTGTGATTCTGTTTTTTAGATTTTTTTTCATTAACTCATCTCCCAGTCTGTCCTATAATTAAAATATTAACTACTTTAATTCTATTAATTATGTATTATTCTATAAGGGTGTAATGCAGCAGGAAAACATGTTGCAACTACATACAAAACGAAGTAGCTATATAGGTTAGAGGTGAGTTTATGTTTGATAAATATAAAGAATTTACAGAAAAGCACCCGTATGCTTATGTCATATTAATAATGGTATTTACCAGTTTTATAGGTATTTCAATTGAGTATATAGTAAATAAAAAAATTATCGGTGGAGGATTATATACCGCTATAGCACTTACTTTAATTGAACTTTTAAGAATCAGGAGAAGAAATAAAGAAAAAATTTAATTTTTCAATGGTTCTTAAAAGTATTGGTTAACATAATCTTCATTAAGCCAAGTAAAACTCCTTTGGAAATTATTCTGAAGGAGTTTTATTATTTTGTATTTATGCTAAAAATAGAGTACAATGTAATTACTAAGTAATTACACAACGTTTAAATGATGGAGGAAATCATATGATTACAAAAACAAGAAAACAAGGAAATTCTATTATGTTAACTGTACCTAAAGAATTCGATGTTCCCAATGGTGTTGAAGTAGAAGCTAAGCTTGTAGAGAATGGTATCCTTTATGAGTTTGTAGAGCCTAAAAAAGAGTTTTTTGATTTTAGCGAAGATGTTTTAGCTGATATTCTTTCAGAAGGTTATAACAAACAAGATATATTAAAAGAATTTAAAAATAGAAAAAGTGATTTAACTTATGCATTTAGATCTATTGCTGAAGATACTGTTGTAAATTCTAAACCGATGACAAAAGAGGAGTTGGCAGTAGAAATTGGCTTATGAGATTCTACCTTCTAAACACGTAGTAAAGTATCTAAAAAAAGTAAAAGAGAAAGCATTAAAAGAACAGTTTTTAACGATAATTTATGATGAGATAGCCGTTCATCCTCATTCGGGAGAACAAAAAACTGGTGATCTATCAGGAATTTGGGCAATGGGATTTAAGTATGCAGGTACGACATATCGAGTTGCATATGAAATTAAAGATAATACAGTGATACCTATATTACTATGTGGAACGCATGAAAATTTTTATGAGCAATTAAAAAAGATTAGGTAAGAACCTAATCTTTTTTCGTCTATAATTACTTAGCATAAAGCCCATTAAGCAAAGAACCCTGGCGTATTAATTTATGTCAGGGTTCTTTGCTATTTACTTTAAACTACGGCCTTTTTTTGAAAAAACGGCTTAAAAACCCTTTTTTTTCAAAATCATCATTAACTAGAGGGTTACTAGTTGAAAAGGCCGAATCTTCTGTAGTTTCATTAGATAATTGAAGCTGTAGTTGTTCAATATGTTTATTTGTTTGTAGTGACAATTGTTGCTGCTGATCAAGTAACTTTTGCATAGTTTGTATTTGTTTATCTTTTTCTGCGAGTTGTTTATCTTTTACCTTTAATTGTTCATTAAGTATTTTTTCAACATCATAATTATTAGCAGTTTTTTTATCACTTGTTGAGTTATTTCTAAGCCCATCTTCTCTAAATTGATTACTATCAAAGTTACTAGACTTTCCGGTAACTTTACTGGTAACTCTAGTAACTTTTTTCCTCACTAAATTTGACACATCAGTGTTTAAATAAATAGTATTGCCTTTTTTAGTTACCGATAAGGTTGGTGGTAACTTTTCTAAATGTTTACGAATTGCCTGTTTTGATACTCCTAATTCGTCTGCCAGCTCTTTTATCGTCATATCAGCCAATATTATTCACCTCTATAGATATTATTTATTTTCACAGTTACAAGATAATCCTCTATAGAAGCTTTTAAATATTTTACAATGTTTTCTTTTTTGGAAGATGGTACTCTATGTGCAGCTACATACTGGATATGTTCTTTCACTGAATTTCGACCTTGTAAATTTGCTAATTCTTCATACTTTGGAAATACGGTTCTTTGCAAACCAACCATGACTTTTTTATCAATTAAATCATACTGATTGATTAACAATTGTTTTAATAATGACTTTGTATACGGACTTTGCATAGCTAATCCTAATAATTGATTTTCATTTTCTTCTTTAATTTGTTGATGTTTTTGAGAAATAGGATCATTCAATTTGTACTCCATTGGAGCTATGGTTGTTTTTTTCTTCTCAATATAAAACTTTATACCTACAATTGATCGTCCTTTTTTTATTTTGTCGTAAGTAACTGTAAAATGGGTATTTTTGTTAATTTCCTCAACTGGATTTTTTAATATCTTTTTGTCAAAATTACTGAACAACTCATATTCATTTGTTGTATTTGTTAACCTGCGCAACTCTTGTATCTCAATATACGGGTTTCTAAGCTGTTCTAATTGTTCTTCCCTACGTTGCCCTTTTTCATTGTAATTTTCATACTGATTATAATACATAGAAAACCATTTATATAATATAACACTGTACTTACTGTTCAATTCCATAATATCTGTGATGAGATATTGCGTGAAATTTGATTTTAGATTAATTAAATAAGGCATAATATCTTCTGTGAATTTAATAGAAACCGAATCGTTATAATCATTCCAGCTACTTCTTGAAATAGGAGAAATAATTGAATACTCGAACTTCCCATCTTTTTTTTGAACTTCCTGAACTTCAAAAATAGCTTGCTCATGTAGGTTTCTTAAAGCATTTTTAAAGCGAGTGTGTTTACTGCTGCTTGCTACATCAAAAAAAGAGAATAATGTTTCTTTTGATACGTAAACCGTATTATCTTTTGGAATATTTTCTGTATCTAAGCAAGAAACAGCTAATTCAAAAATTTTTAGCGGTATTTTATCCATTTTAGCTACACTGGTGATTAAGTCATTATGTTCCACTGCTTTTTGGTTTTCTAAGTCGCTTATATGTAACACTTTTCGTGGTAATATTTCATTATTCATAAATATAGATACAACTCCTTTACTTATATTTAGAGAAAAAATATTAAGGGAAAAAGTAGATCTTCTCTATGCTTTTTTATTGTACAAAAACGTAAGTACTTTATCAAGCATAAAGTACTTACGTACATCGCTTTTGGTACTTACAT
>NZ_AZGJ01000061.1 GCF_001436395.1 Secundilactobacillus malefermentans DSM 5705 = KCTC 3548
AATATTTGGGGTTCACTTCAAGCCCAAAATTTGAAGTGATTTTTTATTTGTTTAAAATTTGATATAACGGTGCAATTCCCCTAGTCACTTGAATAATACTGTCATTCAGGGCAACTGGATCTTTAAAGATTGGATTATCTTTCAACCAAACTCGCCCTACTAAGAATTCTGCTTTTGTCGTTTGATTGTACCTCTGAAGAAGCCGCACATAGTTATCATTTGTTAAGGGCACAATATTCTTTTTAGTATGGTCACCACATAGCTGCCAGTCTGCAGAATCAACGTGACTACTCAAACTGTCGTTGTCTTTTAAATCTGTAACAAACTTTTTTCGATCCTTCAATTCAGTCAGTCCCGCAAGCCAAAGAAATAATCGATCGTCCCAAAAGCCGAGTTCAACGTGAGGCATCATTTTATACCCCCTTTTACTCTCACTAAAGGCAACCCATGTGTTAGTCGGTGGATTCTTATGGCGACGCCGGTGCATTGCCACATGAGCGTATGTTTCCTTTTCGTTTGATAGGATTTCAATAATCCTAGGAGCGATTTCATCAAACTTAGGATCCAGTGTTTTTCTAACTGCTGCCAGTCGACCGGCTAAATCAGGAATTTCGAAAACCTCAAAATCACTTTTATTAAACATCACGTTCACTCCCTTCCTGCCGATTCATTACATGATATAATATAACTCAAATTGACTCGAAAATTCGAACAAATGTCCAGTTGTTCATTTATTTTTAGAATGGAGATGATTCCTTGCAACAACCTTTAGCATATCGTATGAGACCAACAACGATTGAAGAAGTCGTTGGACAACAACAGTTGGTGGGCGAGGGAAAAATCATTAACAGAATGGTAAAAGCAAAAATGCTTTCATCCATGATCCTATATGGTCCCCCTGGCACTGGAAAAACAAGTATTGCTAGTGCAATCGCCGGTTCTACAAAGTACGCATTCAGAAAGCTCAACGCAGCGACGGATTCAAAAAAGGATCTTCAAATTGTTGCAGAAGAGGCTAAAATGAGTGGGACTGTCATTTTATTACTGGATGAAATTCATCGACTTGATAAGGTTAAACAAGATTTTTTGCTTCCCTTACTAGAAAGCGGGCAAGTTGTTTTAATTGGTGCCACCACCGAAAATCCGTACATTAGTATTAATCCTGCAATTAGAAGTAGGACGCAAATTTTTGAGGTTCATCCCCTTTCGCCTGACGACATCAAAACTGCTGTTAACCGCGCATTGTCAGATAAAGAGCGTGGATTAGGAAATGTTAAGGTTAATCTATCAGATCCTGCACTTAATTTCCTTTCACAATCAACGAATGGTGATTTAAGAAGCGCGTTAAATGGACTTGAGCTCGCTGTTAAGTCAACTAGTGCCGATAGAGAAAATGTCATCAACATTTCCCTGCCAATTATCGAAGAATGTGTTCAAAGAAAAGCTATTACACAGGACAAGGATGGCGATGCCCACTATGATGTCATTTCCGCCTTTCAAAAATCAATCCGCGGAAGCGATGTTGACGCTGCGCTTCACTACATGGGTCGTCTAATTGAGGGTGGCGATCTGCAATCAATTTCTCGGCGTTTGATGGTTATCGCCTATGAAGATATCGGGATGGCTAATTTGGCAGCTTGCTCACGAACCGTTGAGGCTATCGAGGCAGCTAATAAGCTTGGGTTCCCAGAAGCTCGAATCCCCTTAGCCGATACCGTCATTGAATTATGCCTATCTCCTAAATCTAACTCTGGAATGACTGCCATTGATGCTGCACTTTCAGATATTCGAAGTGGATTAAGCGGCGAAATTCCAAATCATTTAAAGGATGCGCATTATTCTGGTGCCAAGAAACTAGGACACGGAACCACCTATAAGTACCCTCATGATTTTCCTAATGACTGGATTAAACAGCAATACCTCCCAGATAAATTAGCTGGCACTCAGTACTACAAACCCAAGCAAACCAGCAGATTTGAGAGAGCTTACGGTGAACGTTACCAAGCTTTACGAGCTGCTCAAACTAAGTAACCTATTTCTTGTTTTGCTTAATAATATATGATAGTATGACCATAGGCTCTAGGGTGTACGCGTTATCTTCTTAAGTGTTGCCGAACAATCTTATTACATTGGGAACATCTTAAAGCTAGCGGCAAACATGCCTTTTAAGTTGGAAGTTTAAAGTTAGTTTTTTCGTTCCCACCTGCTTTTACCGCGGGCCAAAACTAACAGATAGTCTAACGGCACTATTAGAGCTTCAAAGTATGACTTTGAGGGACTGGTGAGCACTTGCGAACCAGTCTTTTTTATTTTATTTTTTGGAGGTACCACTGTGTTAATTACTATTTTAATGATTATATTCATCCTTTTAATGTTAGGAATTAGTTATTATTTATTTAAGCACCGAAAACAATCATTCATGGTCTTTCATCCTGAAAGTAATCAAAATTTGCAACATCTGCTGATCACAACGAGCTATTCTCTATTAATCATTAGTATCTTTGCAATTGTCGCAACAGCCACTCAAAGCACCATTTTAATTTCCATTGCACTGCTCCTTGGCGTTGTAGCGGTCATTGCGTTTGAACTCATGCTACTTACCTACTTTCCAAAGAAGTAAGCGCTTATCTTTTTTTGCCTTTTTGCTTTTTATTTATCATAAAATAACGTAAGATAGAGGTATAAAGAGATGAGGGGTGAATAAAATGTTACAACAATATAAAAACATTTTAGTTCCAGTAGACGGATCATATGAAGCAGAATTAGCTTTCAAGAAAGCGGTTGCGGTTGCAAATCGTAACGATGCTAGCCTACATCTAGTCCATGTAGTTGATACGCGCGCATTCCAAAATATTTCAAGTTTCGATACAACAATGGTCGAACAAGTTACTGATACAGCTAAAAAAACACTTGATAAGTACATTGAAGAAGCCAAGGCCAATGGTATTGATAACGTTGATTATTCAATTGAATATGGTGCACCAAAATCTATCATCGCGAATGATATTCCAAAGTATCTTGACATCGATTTAATCATGATTGGTGCCACAGGATTAAATGCTGTGGAACGGCTTTTAATTGGTTCGGTTACTGAATATGTAACTCGTACAGCAATCTGCGATGTTTTAGTTGTCAGAACTGATTTGGAAAATAAACCAGCGAAAAAACCAGAAGAATAAAATTGTTTCATGAGTCTCGGGAGAAAATCCTGAGGCTCTTTTTTTGTGACAAAATGAGGAAAAAGCTTATTTGGTTTCATTTTATCTCAAGCGCCAGTTTTTACAAGTTTATGTATAAAGATACAAATATACATTAATAATTCTATCAAAACCCGTTTTATCCTGTTTTTATGTATATTTGTCTTGACAACTCCAATTTGAAAGACTAAGTTTATTAGAAATACATTAAAGAAAGGGTTGGCTATATGAAAAAATATTTAACATTAGAAACGGGACAAGTCTTTGTCGGAACTGCTTGTGGAGATACTATAGCAGAGCGCTGGGGCGAACTTGTTTTCACAACCAACATGACCGGCTATCAAGAAACATTGACTGATCCATCATACACAAACCAATTAGTCATGTTCACTTACCCACTTATTGGTAACTATGGTGTCCAATCTAATACTAGCCAATCTGAATCGGTTAAGGCCTCTGCAATGATTGTCCAGGAGTTAGCCCCTTCAATTTCCGATGAACCGAGTCTTGATCATCTGTTAAAAATGAATCACACTCCTGCAATAAGCGAAATTGATACTCGCCAACTCACAAAAATAATCCGTCAAGAGGGAACCATTCACGCTAGTTTAACAAATCAACCGGTAAAGGACTTTAACACCAGTTTTCAAAACCAAACCATTCTACATGATTTGGAAATTAAGCCTTTAGAGAGTCATCCTAATAAAAATTTACATGTCGTTCTCCTCGACTTTGGTGTTAAACACGGAATTATCGAATCTTTGGAAACCTTAGGGGTTACCGTCTCCGTTGTCTCACCATCAACAACACTCACGGCGATTGAAGCTCTCCACCCAGACGGGGTTTTACTTTCTAATGGCCCTGGAAACCCAACTGAGTACGCTAATTCGTTACCGCTCATCAAACAATTGGCCGATAAATATCCTTTATTAGGAATCTGTCTCGGACATCAATTACTTGCACTAGCAGAAGGCGCCACTACCTACAAGCTTCCATTTGGTCACCGAGGCAGCAACCATCCAGTTAAGAACCTCATTGATGGATCCTTTCAAATGACAACTCAAAATCATGGCTTCGCTGTGTCTGCGGCCTCAATTGCAGACACGCCACTGGAGGTCACTGCAAGCGAGCTCAACGATCAAAGTTGCGAAGCACTCCGTTTGCCAGGTAAGCCAGTATTCTCTGTCCAATATCATCCTGAAGCTGCTCCTGGCCCCCATGATGCTAAAAATGTTTTTACCAAATTCACCTCACTCATGAACGGAGGACATTAATATGCCTAAAAATACGACAATTCATAAAATCGTCATTATCGGTTCTGGTCCAATCGTTATTGGTCAAGCAGCGGAGTTTGATTACGCCGGCAGTCAAGCTTGTATCAGCTTGCAAGAAGAAGGCTACGAAGTAATATTAATCAACTCTAACCCCGCAACAATCAGGACCGACACAGATATTGCTGATAAAGTCTACTTGGAACCCCTCACCCTTGACTCCGTGAGCAAAATCCTTCGATCTGAGCTTCCCGATGCGATTGTCCCAACTATGGGCGGACAAACTGGACTCAACCTTGCCGTTGAATTGAGTAATTCTGGGATTCTTGAAGAACTTAATATTGCGCTTTTGGGGACCAGTTTAAAGACCATCAACCAGGCTGAAGATCGTGAAGCTTTTAAAGATTTAATGGTTGAGTTAAATGAACCTATTCCAGAATCTAAAACGGTGTATGATGTTCAGTCAGGCCTAGCCTTTGCAAACAAAATTGGGTTTCCTGTCATCATTCGTCCCGCCTTTACCCTTGGCGGTTCAGGTGGTGGAATTGCCAGCGATGAAGCTGAACTAACCACAATTTTAAAAGAAGGCTTATCATTATCGCCTTCAACGGAATGTTTAGTTGAGCAGAGCATTGCCGGCTACAAAGAAATTGAGTTTGAAGTCATGCGTGATTCAAACGGCTCCGCAATCATTGTCGCGGGAATGGAAAACTTTGATCCAGTTGGTGTACATACCGGAGATTCAATTGTTTTCACGCCAACTCAAACACTAACGGATAAAATCTATCAGAATCTCAGAGATGCCGCCTTGAAAATTGTCAACGCACTAAAGATTGAGGGCGGCTGTAACGTACAGCTAGCCCAAGATCCCAACAGTAATCAATACTATATTATTGAAGTTAACCCTAGAGTGAGCCGTTCCTCCGCATTAGCCTCTAAAGCAACCGGTTATCCAATTGCAAAAATAGCTGCAAAAATTGCTGTTGGTTTAAATTTGGATGAAATAATTAACCCCATTACAAAAACAACTTACGCCCTTTTTGAACCAGCTCTCGATTATATTGTTGCAAAAATTCCACGGTTTGCGTTTGATAAGTTTCCTGAGGCGGATAATACCTTGGGAACTCAAATGAAGGCAACTGGTGAAGTTATGGCGATTGGTACCCGACTTGAAGAAGCCCTATTAAAGGCTGTCCAATCACTAGAAGTAAGTCAGTCTGAACAAGTCGACTTGCTTTCAGCCTCAAGCGTTAAAAAATCGATTGCTGAGATTCTCCATGACGTCGAAACGCCAACATCAAATCGATTATTCGACTTATTCACTGCCATTAGTAAGGGAGCTAGTATTGAGCAAATTCATCAAGCAACCGCAATCGATCCATTCTTCATCAGTAAACTCGTCCATATTGTGAACATTCAGAAGAAACTGTTAACAGGTATGGTCACTGCACAATTGATTCTTGATGCCACAAAGCTTGGTTTTAATGACACCATGATTCGAACGCTAACTGGATTGACAGAATATAATCTGTTGAAACTTCACGAAATGGGTGATCAACAGTTGGTTTATAAAATGGTTGATAGCTGTGCCGCAGAATTTGAGGGCCAAACCCCCTACTATTACCAAACAGTTGGAACAGAAAACGAGAGCATTCCCGTTGGCAATAGCATTCTTGTTATCGGAGCTGGTCCCATCAGAATTGGTCAGGGAGTCGAATTTGATTACACGACTGTTCATTCTGTAAAAGCGATTCAAAAAGCCGGTTACAAAGCCATCATTGTCAACAACAATCCCGAAACCGTTTCAACTGACTTTTCAATTTCTGACAAATTATATTTCGAACCACTGACTTTAGATAGTATTATGAATATCGTCAAATTAGAAAAGCCCCTTGGCGTTATCGTTCAATTTGGTGGCCAAACTGCGATTAATCTGACCCAAGGGCTTGTCAATCAAGGCGTTAAAATCCTTGGGACGTCACTTAAGGGGATTGAAGAAACAGAAAACCGCCATGACTTTGAGGACCTTTTGCAAAAAGAATCAATTAAACATCCTAAAGGTGCCACGGCGACAACTATTTTTGAAGCACACCAAATTGTTTCTAAACTTGGCTACCCTCTGCTTGTTCGTCCTAGTTTTGTTCTTGGTGGCCGCGGAATGGCAGTCGTTCACAACGATTTTGAGTTACAAAAGTTTCTAAAACCAGCTTTTGCTGCTAGTGCCGGACAACCTATCTTGATTGATCAATACATTAGTGGTATTGAGTGTGAGGTTGATATCCTAAGCGATGGCGCAAACGTCTTCATTCCAGGTATTATGGAACAAATAGAAGCTTCTGGCGTTCACTCCGGCGACTCAATTGCCGTGTATCCACCACAGCATTTATCAATAAACCAAAAGCAACAAATCTGTGATACTGCCATTAAGATTGGTCAACAGGTCCATTGTGTCGGAATGATGAATATTCAGTTCATCGTAGCGGATGATGTTTACGTTATCGAGGTGAATCCTCGGGCGTCTCGGACCGTTCCGTTTATGAGTAAAACGACGCATCGTCATTTAGCTCAACTTGCCACTCAACTCATCTTAGGAGCTAGTTTGGAAGATTTAGCTTTACCAAGTGGCTTAGACACGGAACCTGAGAAAACTTATGTTAAAGCTCCTGTTTTCTCGTTTTCGAAATTACCTGGTGCCCCAACAGTCCTCAGTCCAGAAATGAAGTCCACGGGAGAGGTCTTGGGATCTGGTAATACGTTTGCCTCTGCTTTAAGCAAGGCCTTAATTGATAGTTACGGCTTTAATCCTAGTAAATCTGCAAATAAGGTTCTAGCAGTAGGAATCCCTAGTACGTTAAAAAAAGAAATTCTTAGCTCAGGTTTTGAAGTTTCTGAATTTGATTTTAAAAATAAAATTAGTGTTGATCAAGTTACATTTGCAATCAGTTCAAAAGATGATTCTGAATTAGGTGAAGAATTAACTAGGTTTGCCCTAAGTCATCAAATTCCCCTATTCACTGCAAACGATACTGTCTCAGTAATTTCTAAATTGCATCAAAAAATCCGCGAAGTTGCGGGTTAATTTAAAACGGCCTCGGAAAAATTTCCGAGACCTTTTTAGATTCAACTTTATTGAAGTAGTTCTTGATGACGATAACAATCTAACCGATGATCATTGACAACCCCAACCGCTTGCAAGAATGAAAAACAAGTCGTTGGTCCAACTCTTAGAAACCCAAGTTGCTTAAACGTTTTGCATAATGGCTTTGTAAACTCTCTGATTGCCGTTAATTCCGTCAAAGTTCCGTGCAAATCTAACGGCGCTTCCCTAAAAGCTCCCCACACAAGTTCATTTAAGTCGCTCCCATCCTCTTCCAAGCTTTCGATTGCCTGCGCATTTGCAATCGTCGCATCAATCTTTGCATGGTTTCGAATAATTCGCTTATCTTCATACATTTTCTGCTGATCATTTAAGGACGTTTGACTTACCTTTTGAACATCAAATTGCTTAAACACTTCAGTTAAACCTGATTCAAACTTCAAAACGGTATCCCAAGCTAAACCAGCTTGAAAAATCTCTAACGTTAACATTTTAAATAATTCTTTATTGTCGTGGCAAGGGTTTCCCCACCGCTCATCATGATACTTCAATAATCTATCAGAACCCTCTGCCCAGTCACAACGATGCTTTTCCATAAATAATCACTCCAAGGTTTAGTTTACTCTTCAGGCGCGTTATTTATTAAATTCGTAATTTGAGTACTAAAATCATTTCTCATTCGCATATTTCCAAATAATCGGGCTTGATTGTAAATCTGATTCCACATACCCTCGGATTCTTTTTCTCTAATTAACATGAAATGTCGACTCCATTTTTTTAACTCTGTGACGACATAATCTTCATACAATTTATTTTTATTCGTAATGTTCGCAAGGTATGCTGAAATTCGATTGGTTTCGCCAAAAATAAGGGGCGTTTCCAATGACTTAAATCTTGAAAGTAGAATGCCCAACTCAAACAATTTATCTGCCCGGCGCAATTCGTCTCGACTAGCAAGCTCTTCAATTAAATTTCCAACATGAGTAAAAGCGTGAGCCCAACCCTGCATGCCAATGTACCCTCTCGTATCTGTTTCCAAAACCATGTAGAGTTCAAACTGATTCGTCATCTTCTGGATAATATCCGTACTTAAAAATGAATCGCCATTTCGGTCAATGAATGCAATAACTGACAAGAATAAAATAGCAAATGATCGCTGAAAAACCGCAGCATTTTGACGTTCTAAAATATGGCTGAATAAAATTTCATCCTGCAATAAATAATTCGTAATCATGAGTAATTGTTCTTTTGTAATGACGTGCAGTTGGATAGCATCATTTAAAAAGTAGTAAATCCCTTTATCTCTGATTTGGGGATTTTTTGATCCCAAATGAGAAACGAGTAGCATTAGTTGATCATCATCTATGCCCTCTAAATTATCCTCTTGAATTGCCGTATTTAACGTTACCAGCAACTCTTTTACACCGTCATCATTTGGTAGCTCAACGGCAGTCTTAGGCTGTTTTTTGATTCTCTTTATAACCCCATCAAGTTCTGTCCCCAAATTCCGGTAAATTTCTCCATGATAAAGTTGATCTTTTATTTCTGCTAATCTTCTTCGAGTTAGCTCAATTGTTTGATTTTCCAAATTACTCACCTACTAGTCTTTTCTACATTCTATCATTCTTTCTGGTTACAAAAAAATGTTTGGCAAATTGCCAAACATTTTCGGTTCTATACTTTTTCCTGT
>NZ_AZGJ01000062.1 GCF_001436395.1 Secundilactobacillus malefermentans DSM 5705 = KCTC 3548
AGTTTTGTCCCAGCCACTTTTTTGTTTGGTTATCACGCCGTTGAAGCGGTTGGAAGCGAACTGCCTTTTATGTCAGGCTCATAAATCAAATCAATGAATCTAAAATTGTTTGATAATATTCATTAAAGGGGAATGGACAGTCTATTTGATAGTTGTTATACTTTACTCGTATTGATGGGATTGTAGGGAGGACTCGCGATGGCTGATCGACAAAAAGTAAAACATCTAGAAAATGACTATACGAAGCAAATTAACAATGCCAGCCAATCGGCTCGTGGTGATGGCGGCCATATGAGTAAATTGCGCAAAAAGCGTGCAATGATTATTTTGGGGATTTTTTTAGTCTTTGTGGCCGTGTTTAGTGCGCAAATTATTTACTCAAAGGTCAATTTACATTCAGTTCAGACCCAGGTTGTCACCTCGAAGAAGCAGCTAGCGAAGCAAAAGAAGGACAATTCAAAGCTGACAGAAGAAGTTAAACTCTTACATAATAATGATTACATGCAAAAATTAATTCGAGCAAAGTATTTTTACACTAAGCCGGGAGAAACCGTGTATAGCTTCCCGAGTGATAAGGCAACTGATGTGACTGCAAAGTAACGTTTAGTCGTGACTTGTCATTGGTGTTTAGTGAAATTGTGCTATACTTATCTATATACATTTTCAAGGAGGAAAATCTTTTTTATGGCAATTGAGGTTGGAGCGAAAGTTTCTGGAAAAGTATCAGGAATTACGAACTTTGGAGCGTTTGTGGATTTGGGCGAGCACAAAACTGGGCTTGTCCATATTAGTGAAGTTTCAGATGGATTTGTAAAAGATATTCATGATGTTTTATCTGTTGGTGATGAGGTCACCGTTAAAGTTTTAACAATCGGTGATGATGGTAAAATTGGCCTTTCTATTCGAAAAGCTGAAGATAAGCCAGCAGAAGCTACCCATGCAAGAGGCAAGGCTACGAGTAATTTTCATAATAATCACGGCACTAGCAATCATACTAGTACCAGCAATCATAGTAATACTACTCATAATAGCAATGGTAGAAGCTTTCACGGTAGTTCCAACAATCATAAAGCTAGCCAACATTCAGGTGGACAAGGCGGAAGTTTTGATGACTTGATGTCTGGTTTTCTTAAAGATAGTGAAGATCGGTTAGCAACCTTAAAACGAAATACTGAAGGCAAGCGCGGTGGCCGTGGCGGTCGTCGTAGTTAATAAATTAACCGTGGATGAAAATCCACGGTTTTCTTTTTTGGAGCAATTAAATGAACTTAATGGAAAAATTTAAAAAGAATATTGTCGGAAACCATCAATTTAAGTCAAAATCAACCGTTATAGTGGCAGTTTCGACAGGTGTTGATTCCATGGTACTGTTAGATTTGTTGCAACATATTTCTCCTAGGCAAAAGCCTAGGATTGTGGTTGCTCACGTTAATCATCAGCTTCGGGATGAGAGTGAACGGGAAGCGGCGTTTCTTGAGCAGTATTGTCATGAACGTGGTATTAGCTTCCATTTGGCAGTGTGGCCTAAAAAGGATCACCCCCAAACTGGAATTGAGGCGGCCGCGCGTACGTTTAGATACCATTTTTTTAGTCAAATTATTTCAGAGGAAAACGCGGACGCCTTGATGACGGCGCACCATGCGGATGACCAGGCCGAAACGGTCTTGATGAAGTTAATTAGGGGCGGCAGTCTCAATCAATTAATTGGGATTAAGCCATCGCAGCCATTTGAAAAAGTTGTGTTAATAAGACCACTATTGTCATTTTCGAAGAATGAAATTAAGGATTACGCGGTTGATCATCAGCTAACCTGGTTTGAGGATTCAACGAATCAGAGCAATGACGTGCTTCGAAATCGAATACGTCATGAAATTGTGCCTCAATTAAAAAATGAAAATAACCAATTTTTGGCGCATGTTGCAAGCTTCTCAAAGCAGTTAACGAATCAAAAGTTTGTGATTGATCAATGGGCGCAGTCTTTACTCCACCTAAAAGCGGCAGATGACCAAATGGATCTTACCTCTTTTATGGAACTGGAAGAGGCGAGTCAACGTGTTTTCTTACGCTGGTATTTGGAACGTACTGTGGAGAGTATCAATGATGAAGTGATAGAAGAATGCATGAAGTTGCTCCATAACAAACGAAAACCGCAAGCAACCCTTAATCTAGCTAATAAGTATCGATTTATTAAATCTTATAATGGATTTTCTTTAAAAATAGTTACTAAATCAACAGAAAAGCCAAGATTAGATAAAAAAATTATGCTAGTATTAACTCACTGGGTGAACCTAGATGATTCACACAAGCTTGGTATTTTTCCGATTGATTCGAATCCACAGGTAGAAGTGTTGGCAGAAATGCGATTGTCACTCTCAAAAAGTGACATGCCTCTGGCTGTTAGAACAGTTGAACTTGGCGATTCATTAGTCATTAAAGGCGGTGGACACCAGTTAATTCGACGGATTCAAATTGACCAAAAGGTACCCGATTCTGAACGGCACAATGACTTAGTTGTGACGACTAGTCAACGCGAGGTATTGTGGCTTATCAATCGAAAAAAAGCTTGGCGAAACAAGGATCATCCGGGTTTACTAAATTACAAGTTGATTATTACTAGAATTGGAGGACGTAATGGATAACGACATTGAAAGAGTACTCTATAGTGAAGAAACCATTAAAGAAGCTTGTCAGCGACTAGGACACCAAATGGCACATGACTATCAAGACAAAAATCCGATAATCGTTGGGGTTTTAAAGGGAGCCGTTCTGTTTATGACAGATGTTATTCGAGAAATGGACATTCTTGCAGAACTAGATTTTATCGACGTCTCGAGCTATAACGGTGGAACTGCATCTTCGGGTGAAGTTAAATTAGTTCATGATTTAAGTATCGACGTGGCAGATCGCGACATTATCCTAGTTGAGGATATTATTGATACTGGTAGAACACTCAAATTTATGCAGGACCTGTTGAAAGAGCGACACGCTCATTCAATTAAGGTTTGCACCTTGCTCGATAAACCATCTGGCCGAGTCGTTGAAGCTAAAGCAGATTATGTTGGATTTATTGTCCCTAACGAGTTTGTTGTTGGCTATGGTTTGGATTATGGCGATCAGTATCGAAATTTGCCTTACGTTGGGGTTTTAAAGCCCGAAATTTACGAGAATAAATAATTAGTCAAAAATAGTCAGATGTGGTAGACTTTATCTTATTAAAAGGGGCTTCGGCCTAAATTCTGTCCCTGTTTAAAGCAATAGGGACACGATTGAGGAGGCACTAAATGAATAACAAAAAAAATGGGCTTTTTAGGAATAGTCTATTTTACATTGTGGTCTTCTTGTTGGTTATGGGTGTTATTTATTTCTTCCAGGGAAATAACTCAAGCTCACAGACTCAAGATATCCAAACAAGTGAGTTTATTCAAAAGCTTAATAGCAACAAAATAAAGCGTTTTTCGGTACAGCCATCTGGTGGGGTTTATAAGATCAGCGGAACTTACCGAACTGCACAGAAAGCCAAGCCTTCGACTGGATTTACTATTGGTAACACGAACAGTAGTACCAAGGTCACAAAGTTCACGACTTCTGTGCTTCAGAACAACTCAACCGTTTCTGAAATTACGAAGGCAGCCAATTCGCATAACGTTAAAATGAACACGAAAGCCGAAGAATCTAGCGGTTTCTGGGTCAACATTTTAGTTTATGTATTGCCATTAGTAATCTTCATCTTCTTCTTCTATATGATGATGGGCCAAGCTGGCCAAGGTGGCGGTAATGGTCGAGTGATGAACTTTGGTAAGTCCAAGGCTAAGCCAGCGGATAGTAAAGAAAACAAAGTTCGCTTCTCTGATGTTGCTGGTGAAGAGGAAGAAAAACAAGAACTTGTTGAAGTTGTTGAATTCTTGAAGGATCCGAGGAAGTTCAATGCACTTGGGGCTCGAATACCATCAGGTGTCCTTCTAGAGGGACCTCCTGGTACAGGTAAAACCTTACTTGCTAAGGCTGTTGCTGGTGAAGCAGCGGTACCATTCTACTCAATTTCTGGTTCTGATTTTGTCGAAATGTTCGTTGGTGTTGGGGCAAGCCGTGTTCGTGACTTGTTTGATCAAGCTAAAAAGAACTCTCCTTCAATTATCTTTATCGATGAAATTGATGCTGTTGGTCGTCAACGTGGCGCCGGAATGGGCGGTGGACATGATGAACGTGAACAAACTTTGAACCAATTATTGGTTGAAATGGATGGGTTCACGGGTAACGAAGGTGTTATCGTCATGGCTGCTACTAACCGTTCAGATGTCCTTGATCCTGCATTATTACGTCCTGGTCGTTTTGACCGAAAGATTCTTGTTGGCCGACCTGATGTAAAGGGCCGTGAAGCTATTCTACGAGTCCATGCCAAGAACAAGCCATTGGCTGGTGACGTTGATTTGAAAGAGATTTCAAAGCAAACACCAGGATTTGTCGGAGCTGATTTGGAAAACCTTTTGAATGAAGCTGCGTTATTGGCTGCTCGTCGCAATAAGACGGCAATCGACGCCTCTGACCTAGACGAAGCAGAAGATCGTGTGATTGCAGGACCTGCTAAACGTGATCGTGTAATTAGCAAACAAGAACGAAATACGGTCGCATACCATGAAGCTGGTCATACTATTGTAGGACTTGTCCTCAATGATGCCCGAGTGGTTCATAAAGTTACGATTGTTCCTCGTGGACGTGCTGGCGGATACGCAATCATGTTGCCACGCGAAGACCAGATGCTCTTAAGTAAAAAAGATGCAATGGAGCAAATTGCTGGTTTAATGGGTGGTCGGACTGCTGAAGAGATTATCTTTAATTCAGAATCTTCTGGTGCATCCAATGACTTTGAGCAAGCAACTCAACTTGCTCGAGCAATGGTCACCCAGTATGGTATGAGTGACAAGTTGGGAACTGTTCAGCTTGAAAGTTCCGGCGGTCAACCATTTGCAGGTGCTGCCTATGGACAAGGCCCCGCTTACTCACAAGATACTGCTGCCACAATTGATTCTGAAGTTCGCCGCATTATCAATGAAGGACATGAAGAAGCAAAAGAAATCATTGATGCTCATCGTGAACAACACAAGATTATTGCGGAAGCTTTGCTTAAATACGAAACACTTGATGAAAAGCAAATTCTCAGCCTGTTTAAGACTGGTAAGATGCCAGAACAAGACGCACAGAGTGAATTTCCTAGTGAAAAAGCTGCTACCTTTGAAGAATCAAAGAAGGAGCTTGAACGTCGGGAAGCTGAGCGTCAGCAACAACTTGAAGAAAAGGCAAATTCTGATGCTACTGAACCAGAAGATGTTGATTCCGATAGCTCAGATTCAACTCAAAGCGACAACAGCTCAGATGAGAATCAGTCGTCTGATAAACCAGATGATGAATAAAGAGAAAGTCGCAAGTAATTCTTGCGACTTTTTATTTTGGATTGGAATAATAGCCGGTTTGTTAAGAACCTGTTATAATACAAACATTATTGATTTTTTTAGGAGGAAACAATGAGCGACTATTTACTCAAAAGTATAATCGATGACGGGCAGTTTCGTGCATATGCAGTAGATGCGACGAACCTTGTCAAAGAAGCACAGACTCGACATGACACCTGGAGTGCAGCATCTGCAGCGCTGGGTCGATCATTAATCGGAACGTTATTATTAGCATCGTCAGTACTGAAAAATGATGAAAAATTGACGGTTCGCATTAATGGTGGCGGACCAGTGGGCGGAATTGTTGTCGACGGAAATGCTAACGGAACCGTAAAGGGATATATTCAAAATGCGCACATCAGCTTACCGTTAAATAAAAACCACAAGATTGATGTTGGAAAAGCGGTCGGACGTGATGGCTTTCTCTCAGTTACAAAAGATTTTGGACTGAAAGAACCATATACTGGCCAAGTTCCTTTAGCTTCCGGGGAAATAGGTGATGATTTTACCTACTACTTGGCGCAATCTGAACAAATTCCCTCAGCAGTGGGCGTTTCTGTCTTTGTTGAAAACGATAATTCAGTCGGCGTTGCCGGAGGGTTTTTAATCCAAGTAATGCCAGGCGCAAGTGATGAAGCAATTGACAAGTTAGAAACCCGATTAAAAAAGATGCCAATTGTTTCAGAGCTTCTAATGGCGGGGCAATCGCCAGAGGACATATTGAACTTGATATTTGGAAAAGAGCATGTAAAAATACTTGATAAAATGCCGGTTGCATTTAAGTGTGATTGTACAAAAGACCGATTTGCTAAAGCGTTGAGTAGTATTAATCCCACGGAATTGACACAGCTTATTGAGGAAGATCATCAGGCAGAAACTGTTTGTCGCTTTTGTGGCAAAAAATACCTGTTTAGTGAAGAAGAATTAAAAAAGATTCAAGCGCAAAGCAAATAAACAAAATTTAGGAGAACAATCAAATGGAATGGAAAATTGGCGATGTTAAAATCCCTAATCAAATTGTTGTTGCACCAATGGCTGGTGTAACTAATTCCGCATTTCGCATGATTTGTAAGGAGTTTGGTGCAGGTCTAGTTGTTTGTGAAATGATTTCTGATCGCGGAATTATGTATCGAAATAAAAAAACACTGAGTATGATGTTTGTTGATCCCAAAGAACACCCGATGAGTATTCAAATTTTTGGTGGGACGAAGGAATCGCTGGTTGAAGCCGCAAAATTTGTCGACCAAAACACAGCTGCAGATATTATTGACATCAATATGGGCTGTCCTGTGAATAAAGTTGTTAAGACTGAAGCAGGTGCAAGGTGGCTTCTAGATCCAAACAAGGTGTATGAAATGGTTTCATATGTCACTGATGCTGTTAAGAAACCCGTTACGGTTAAAATGCGGACTGGATGGGATAGTGATCACGTTTTTGCTGTAGAAAACGCGTTGGCTGCTGAGCGTGCTGGTGCTTCTGCCCTCGCAATGCATGGTCGAACTAGAAAACAAATGTATCAAGGAAACGCTGATTGGGAGATTTTAAAGGACGTTGCAAGTCAATTAACGATCCCATTTATGGGTAATGGCGATATTACAACCCCTCAAGATGCTAAAAAAATGATCGAGTACGTTGGAGCAGATGCAGCAATGATTGGTCGAGCTGCAATGGGTAATCCATGGATGCTTCATCAAACCGAACATTATTTGGAAACTGGTGAATTAATACCTGAACCATCTCCAGAGAAAAAGGTCGCCACTGCAAAAGAACACTTGCATCGACTAGTTGGTATTAAGGGTGAGTATGGTGGTCCTCGTGAGTTTAGGGGACAAGCTGCGTACTATTTGAAGGGTATTTCTCATTCTGCAAGAGCCAAAGCGGCTTTGAATAATGCGGAAACTGAGCAAGAAATGATCGATATTTTTGATCAATTTGTAGAGAAATTAGCGTCAAGAAACGATCGTATAACGAAAATTGCAAAATAAACTTGCATTTTCTTGGCTTTTTTATCATGATTGAAAAGAATGAATAATTACTGGAGGGTTAAGCTTGGCTGAAAAGAACGAGAAGCAAATGAATGATCAATTGCGAGTTCGACGCGAAAAGATGAATGAACTACGCGAAGAAGGAATTGATCCATTTGGACATAGATTTGAAAGAACCTATCTGGCAAAAGAGTTACATGAACAGTTTGCTGATGAGGATAAGGAAGAATTGAATGAGTTAGAAAAAAAGGCAATTATCGCGGGCCGAATGGTATCTAAACGTGGTAAAGGAAAAGTTGGCTTTGCTGACATTCAAGATCGAAGTGGGAAGGTTCAAATTTACGTTAGAAAAGATATTCTTGGTGAAGAAATTTACCATATCTTTAAGCGTGCTGATATTGGTGATCACCTTGGAATTGAAGGAGATATTATCAAAACTGATATGGGCGAGTTAACAATTCGCGCTACTAAATTAACTTTCTTATCAAAGGCGCTAAGACCACTTCCTGATAAGTTCCACGGTTTACAAAATAAGGAACAGATTTATCGTCAGCGTTATTTGGATTTAATTTCTAATCCTGAGAGTTTTGAACGTTTCCAAAACCGTAGTAAGATTATTTCTGCCATCAGAGCTTATTTAGATGGTCTCGATTTTACTGAAGTAGAAACGCCGGTGTTACATACACAAGCTGGTGGTGCTAATGCGCGACCATTTATGACCCATCATAATGCGTTAGATATCGATTTATATTTGCGAATTGCCCTTGAATTATACCTTAAGCGGTTAATTGTCGGTGGAATGGAACGTGTTTACGAAATCGGACGAGTCTTTCGTAATGAAGGGATGGACAAGCGTCATAATCCAGAGTTTACGATGCTCGAGTCTTACGTTGCCTACTTTGATTTCAACGATGTGATGGACGAGACTGAAGGCATATTCAAAGCTGCTGCAAAGGCTGTCACTGATAAAGGTAGTGTTGATTATCAGGGAACAGAAGTAGATTTGAACAAAGATTTCAAGCGTGAGCACATGGTTGATGCGATTAAGGAATACACAGGTGTAGACTTCTGGAAAGAAATGTCTGTTGATGAAGCTCGAAAACTAGCTGATGAGCATGGCGTTCGCTATGAAAAGTATTGGGTTGTTGGTCACATTATTAATGCATTCTTTGAGGAATTGGTGCAAGATAAGCTGGACCAACCTACCTTTATTTATGGTCATCCAGTAGAAATTTCACCATTAGCCAAAAAGAATCCTAAAGACCCAAGATTTACTGATCGTTTTGAACTCTATATTTTAGGTAACGAGTATGCGAATGCATTTACGGAACTCAATGATCCAATTGATCAACGTGAACGATTCGAAGCTCAGGTTAAGGAGCGAGAAGCAGGTAATGATGAGGCAGAAGGTATTGATGAAGACTTTATCGAAGCTCTTGAGTATGGTATGCCACCAACTGGAGGTCTTGGAATCGGAATCGATCGTCTTGTTATGCTTTTGACCAATGCAGAAACAATCAGAGACGTTCTACTATTCCCAACAATGAAACCAGATGAAGAAAAGTAGTTAAGAGACATCCCATGATTATCAGCCTTGCTGGTAACCATGGGATGTTTTTTATTAAGAGTTACATTAAAAAACGATAAATATGCTAATTTGGTCTTGCTTTTTGTGCTATAAATTGATATATTATTATTTGTTGTCGCGAGACATTACGAGAAAATATAAAATGAATTTTTATTCATATTACACGTTGACATGAATTAATATAAGTGATATATTTAAGTAGTTG
>NZ_AZGJ01000063.1 GCF_001436395.1 Secundilactobacillus malefermentans DSM 5705 = KCTC 3548
AACAGGATTTGACAGAGAGCCACTTATTTGCCACTATTATCATCTGGATTCGTAATCTTAATTCGATTAGAATCGGTTGATTTGTGATTAAGTTCAGGTGCATCCGTTTTATAGAATGGCAACGTTGACTTATCATTATTCTCGCTTAAGAGACTGGTTGATTTCTTCGCCAATTTGTCTTCCAGCTTTTCTTCTTTTTGTAAGCCATCGGAATAATTGAAGTCTCGGGCATTAACCGCCTTGAATCCTTTTGGTTTATAGAAACGAAGAAGGTTCTTTTCGTTTAGTGAATCAGAAAGTGATAATTCATTTTTAACGTGGGCTTGAATCTTGGCCGCTTTAGCTTGTAGCGACTTGGAAGGATTCTTGATTTCGCTCCCAGTTGCGTTGGAATAAAGGGTCCCAGAAACCGATGTATACTGAGGTGTTTCCCAATCCTGGTTTCTGAATGCGACCACTTGATCGTGATTCTTAGAGAATAAGTCTGTTCCAAATTGAATGTAACGTTTTGAACTGACCCCTAACAAATGTAAGAGTGTTGGCAGTACATCAACCTCGCCACCATATTGGTGTTGAATACTACCACCCTTAGTTCCAGGCATGTTGAACATTAGTGGAACCCGTTGAAGTTGGGCGTTGTCGTAGTCATTCCAGGTGTTTGGATTGGCACCAAGCGCCTTAGCGAGCTTCTTGTTTTCCGAGTTTGAAATACCGTAATGGTCACCNGTAAATCATGATTAATGATTTCTTGGCTAAACCAGTTTTGTTTAGGTAGGCGTAAAATTCTTTGATTGATTGGTCCAGATAGTGGGCGGTCACAAAGTAATTATCAACCGTGTTATCGCCGGTATTGGCGCCTTTAAACGTGGTATCCTCTGAATCAAGCGTGTACGGGAAGTGATTGGTAACGGTTATATACTTCACGTAAAATGGCTGTTGCAGATTTTCCAGGAATGGCACGGAATCGTGGAAAAGAAGCTTATCCTTTAACCCGTACCCAGTTGATCGATCGCCCGATGTATCGTAATAACTGGCATCAAAGAAGTATTGATAGCCCATGTTCTTGTAAGTGGCGCTTCGATTCCAGAAACTAGCGACGTTTCCATGGAATACCGCGCTAGAATAGTCTTCCCTCTGATTCAAAATAGAAGGAGCGGCCTGGAACGTGTTATCACTGCCGAGTTGGGCAAATAGTGATCCTTGTGAAAGGCCAAAAGTACTGGTCTCCAGCAAGTTTTCAGCATCACTTGTCTTTCCTTGGCCAACCTGGTGGAAGAAGTTATCAAACGAGTAAGTCGATTGACTGTTGTAGATTTTATTTAAGAAGGGGGTTACTTCTTTGCCGTTGATTTTCTTATTGATTAAGAACTGTTGGAAACTTTCCAAATGAAGGACAATGACGTTTTTACCCTTAGCTTTTCCATACATCGACTTGTTTGGCGAAGTGTAGTGTTTTCGGGTGTATTTTAAGATTGACCGCAGTTCCGACTTCTTCGCGGTCGCTCGAATCGCATCAGTATGCTGCGTGTTGACGCCATCGTAAACCGTAAAAGCGTCAATCCCTAAATATTTAACGACGTAGGTCCGATCAAAGGTTCTAGTCAATAATTGTGGGCGATCCATTTCGCCTAGCGTTAAATTAACGCCAAACAGGAGAAAGGCGAGGGAGGTAATCGTGAGCCCAATTCGCTTGTTGAGGGGGCGGTGATCAATCCGAATCCATTTGAAAAGTAGCATGACGACAATTACCACAAGGTCTAACCAATACAAAACATCGTGGATATTTGTTAACGCTAATGAACTTCCGCTAAGTCCCTGGTTAACTTTTGAGTAGCCGGTCATTGTTGAAATAGTCATGAAGTCGGTAAACTCACGGTAGTAAATGACGTTTAAATAGAGCAGGACCGTGTTGGCGATATCTATAATGATGATGATTGGATAAAATAGGCGCGCTTTCCGTAAATAAATTGCCAGTCCGAAGAGCAAACCGGTAGTTGCGAGTGGATTAATCAGGAGAATAAACCATTGGAAAATCCCTGATATGCCTAGGTGGAAGTCTACAAAATAGGCAATGAGGGTTTTAATCCAAAATAAAAGGACGAGCCAGCTGAAAAAGCCGAGTCGCGTGTTACGTTTCTCCCAAAAAGTTTTAATTACTTTCAAAATGGTGCTCCTTTATATACGAAATAAAAACTAACTCATAAATTGTATCACATTCAGCAAAATTAAAGTGAACATTGTAATGGTAGCAGATTCAGGAATTAAAGGAAGCTGATTCAGGGTTACTTAGTAAAATATTAGTGAGTGAAAGCGGTCTTATATTGGTATACTGAAGTTAGCAAACCAAAGGAGCGATTTTAGATGGCAAAACTGAATTTATACGTTGTGCGACATGGTCAAACCTATTTTAATATTTTCAATAAACTTCAGGGTTGGAGTAATTCACCGCTAACTCAAAAGGGAATTGATGGTGCAAAGGAAACGGCCGCTAAATTGGCCGACACCAAATTTGCAGATGCCTATTGCAGTGATACCACTAGGGCGATGGATACGGCTAATATTATATTGGCAGCAAATACGGTGTCTGCGGTTGACCACCCAACCACCAGCCCATTTTTCCGTGAAGAATTTTATGGCTACTATGAGGGTAACGACATGAACCAAACGTGGTACGTTGCCGGGGCGCCTCATGGGGTTCCAATGTTTAAGGATATCCAATCGACCTATTCCATTGGAAAAGCCAAAGACTTCTTGAAGGAAGCTGACCCATTTCATTTGGCAGAAAATAATGACGACTATTGGAAACGAATTGATCAGGGATTTGAATTGATCCGAAACAATTCCCAACTCAAAGATGGCGATAACGTCTTGCTAATTAGTCATGGAAACACACTGCTCAGTTTGATGGAACGTTATGGTGAAGGTAAGTATGATTTATCAACTCGACCAGCAAATGGCAGTTTGACGAAGCTTGAACTTGATGGTAATCGCGTTAAGGTCATCTCATATAATCAAAAATAGGGCATGACAAAAGCTAATTTACGCGCTAAAGTATGAGTAATTCAATTAAAGGTGCGAAAATGATGGAAATAAAATCAGTTATTGGAACAGAGAACCCTGTCTACCCAGATGCTATCGCAATCAGGCGAACCGTTTTTATCGGTGAGCAGGGTGTTAGTGAGGCACTTGAACTTGATGGTCAAGACGAGGATGTTAAACACTACGTCGGCTATGTCGATGGTCAGGCAGTGGCAACTGCACGGATTAAACCGCTTTTTAATCAGCGGGTAAAAATTCAGCGGGTAGCAACTCTGAAAGCTGCCCGACATCATGGATATAATACCCAAATTATCAAACGGATATTATCTGATGCCCAGGATGAGGGCTTTCTAGAAGCAGTCCTTGATGCACAGGAGACAGCGCTTGGATTTTATCAAAAGATGGGCTTTGTCATTACCAGCGAGCCATTTCTTGAGGCAAATATTAAACACCGTAAAATGACTTATAATTTAGTGCAAAAAAAAGAATCGATTGATTAATTTCAATCGATTCTTTGTATTTATTAACTTAAAGTTGTTACGCGGGCATATCCTACTGCATGCCACCATGGAGCCTTAACTGCTTCTTTAACGACGCCACGATTTTGAGCATCGATCATCTTGCCATCGCCAACGTATAAGCCGACGTGAGAGATGCTTGATTTTGAATAACCGAAGAAGACGAGGTCACCCTTTTTGATGTTGCTGTAACTAACGTGCGTGTACTTGTTATATTGAGCTTGTGCAGTACGAGAAATGGTTTTGCCAATTCCCTTTTTGTAAACGTAACTAGTGAACCCTGAGCAATCAAATCGGTTAGGGCCAACTGCACCCCAGCTGTATGAAGAGCCTAATTTTGACTTAGCTACTTTGTAGATGCTGCTGTATGTTGTAGAAGAATCAGTAGAATCTGTTGTGTCGGCCTGAGCTGATTTGCCACCAAAGCCAATTATGAATAGTGCAACGAGTGAAGCAAGTACAATGCTATGTAAGATTATTTTTTTCATCAGATATACTCCTTATTAAGTTTACAATGAAAACCTTACCAAATAAATGTGACGAGCATGTAACAAACTAATTGCATTGCCGTTAAGAATCAAATAGGGGCCGTAACATCAAAAAAAGCCATTCACCTGAAAGCACCAGGTGAATGGCTTTTGACTATCTTTAAGTTAAATTACTTATCCGTGTCTTCTCAGATGAGGCTTCTTACTTGGCACCGTAACGGTAAGCTTTCCAAGTGACGTAACGGTAATTGGTAAGACAATGTTGAAGATAATTAACGTGTAAATGACAATTAGCATGACTTCAGTAAGTGGATTGAATCGTAAGAATGCCAACCCAATCACACTTATGATGCCAATGAATAATGTATGACGTAATGTTTGACCAGTTTCCGTCATTGCAGGTGTGAGCCACCCAAGCAGTGAGTCTTCATTATATCTGTATTCGATTGCCAAAGGTATTAATTGGAGCGCGGCGATTGCCACTAATGGCACAATTGCGATCACTGGTACTTGCCAGTTGAACTGGGATTGACCAGCCATAAAGCGCATCGTCAAATGAGCAATTTGCATGCCGGCAAGTGAGCTGACGAAGAACGTCGCCAACCAGAATGAAGGCTGCAGAATTGATCTGCTAATCAGCATCAGAGCGAGTAGCAAAATTGAAGCTGTCATCAAAACTAATAGTGGTAAGTAATGTTCAAATTCAGATTGAATAGCCGATTGAACCATTGGCTGACCACTAACTGCAACGGTCGCTTTCTTTAGTGATGTTCCTTGCAGTTGGGTCTTAATTTCATCCTGTAGTTTTTGAGTGGTTGCAAGGGTCTTATGACTATCAGGTGAATTCTTCATGTAGACGGTTAAAGCGGTCATCTTACCGTTTTGACTCGTATTATTAATGACTGAACGTTGGAACGTTGGTGACATGATTTGTTCAGGGGTCATGAAGTAAATCTTAGCAGCGTCTGAAGCCCGAAGCTTCGTTAAATAGTTATAAATATCATTATATTGGGTAACCAGATTCTTTAAACTCTTTTGAGAAGCTTTCAAGCTCTTAGCAACCGACTTAACCTGAGTTTGGTAACTATCGAGACCAGTTTGATTAGTGGTGGCGGAAGTATTGTTCAGATTTGCTTGGTTAACTAATGCTTGTACGTTAGTTGCGGCAGTTTGTAATTGGGCTGCAACAATTCGGGCCTGACGTCGATAGCTAGCAGATTGACTAGAACTGCTACTTTGTTGAAGGGCACTTGCTCGTCCGGCAATTTCACTAACTTGGCTTTGAACCGTGCTACTGTCGGTGGAGAGTTTAGTGGTGGCCGTTGATAATTTGGTTAAACTCTTGTTAATCTTGGTCAAATCAGAAACGCTTAAATCAGAGTTGTTATCCTTCAAAGTTCCTTGAATTGAATTAAGCTGATCCGTTGCCCCTTTAAGGGTTTGCGTAACTGAAGTTAATTGAGCTGACACATAATACTGACTGATTGGCATCCCATTTGGTTGTGTTAACGAGGTAACACTGCTTATACCAGGCATACTCTTTAACTTAGTCGTTAAGTTATCAATTTGGTAAAGCGAATTAGCACTATCTAATCGTTTATCTGATTTGAGGTAAACGGTGATTGGGCTTGCCTTCCCTTGAGAGAAATGAGCAGCCAATACTTTGGCACCTTGAGCCGCTTGATTATCGTTCCGAAGGTTATTCATAACGGAGTAGGTTAAATTGTTGTGGTAACTGTAGGCAAATGGGCCAACTACGTAAAGCACAACTAGGATTGCAACGATTGGTTGCCACATACCAAAGCGGGCAAGTCTATTCCAGAAGTGACGTTCTTTTGGTTCACCACTTTTTTGAGTTGGCCAGAAGAAGTTTTCTTCCAGCATTCCCATGAAAATGGGTGAAATTGTCAGAACAGCTAACGTTAAAACGATAAACGTAAATGCAAGTGAACTAAAGGACCTGATTGTTGAAAATGGAAGGAACCAGAATGCTGCAAAAATAATTGTTAGGGTCACGCCAATTGCAATAATTGGGTATTGAACGTAACGAATCGTTTTTGACGTTGTGGCAGAACCTTCTGCATCTTCAGCCACATTTTGCTTAAACCGACGATATAGGAAGAATAATTCGAAGGTACCAACTAGAATGGTGCTAAGTAAAATCGCAAGTGGCAAATATTCAGAGTAGGGGAAGTTCTCTCGATACGTCAGATTGTTTGAAATGCTGAGTGATGCTAGGTAAGAAATTAGTAATGTCAGAAATGAAATTAATGGTGCAGCAACTGATTTAAAAATGATTCCCATTGTGATGATTGCAAGAACAAAGAGAATAATGGCTGCAATTTGGACAAATCCAGCGATTCGTAAGTTATTGTCGTCGTTGATTATTTCTGGACTTGTGACGTAAGATTTCAAACCAGCCGCTTGAACCTGAGAATAGAGCTGCTTAGAAATATTTCGTACAGTTCCTTGATCCCGCGAAACAGCCAACTGAACTATTTGAGTTGACTGATCCTTTGAAACTAACTGGTTTTTAGCTTCAGGTGTGTTGGTGATGGTTGTAATCTTTTTGATGCCGTAGTACTTTTGCTTGTTTTGTAATTTAGTAACGATTTTTGAAATTTGGGCTTTGTTGTTAGCCGTTAATTTACCATTACTATTATTAAAAACGGCGTTGACATTATAGGTGCCATTTAGCTCGCGTCCCCACGTGTTTTTGAGTTTTGCAGCTTTCATAGCTTGGCTGCTATTTGAAAGTTGTGGTTGGCCGTAGTACTGAATCATGGTGCTGGTTTTTGGCATGGAAATGATGGCAATAAAAATGACCACCAGCCAGACGATCAGTGAAAATATTCGATTTTTATGGAGCTTATGTAGTTGTTCTTGCATAGTCAATGCTTCCCCTTTTTGCAACATATATTTATAATAATTCAATCACACTCAATTCTACCATAGGTTAAATGGTGATTGGGGTGTATTTTTTAAAACTTTACTTATCTGTAAGCTAACTGAGTGCGAATTTCTTGATGTTTAAATGGCCACGCCCTATACTTAATGTTTTACAAATAGGAGAGATAACGATGAAAAGAAAACATTTAAAGTACCAAAGTCCATTTGAAAAAATGAATGGGGAGTCCCGATTTGAACTGGCGACAAAATTAGCAAACGATTTTCATTTGGAACCCAGTCAGGTCCTGTTTGCCTATTTACAAACGGTGACAGAGGTCTCGGAGAATAACCAAAATGATAGTAGAATCGAAAAATTACAACCAGAAATTGATGCGGCGTTTGGTCAAACGTTAGCGCGTTTGCGTGCAAATGAACGGCAAGCGGATTAAAAAAAGCATTCCCATATTAGGAATGCTTAGAACAAATCATTTTTATGGAAGTAACGGATCAAGAAAGCAACCAGTATTCCAGCCACCAAAATGGTTAATAGCCAGGCCACGGGTGAATCCTGTAAGGGAATTGGAACGTTCTGCCCATAAAAGCTAAAGACAATTGATGGAATGGTCAAAATAATTGAGTAGACCGTTAAAAACTTCATCGTGTTGTTCAGGTTACTATCAAGCAGGTTGGAATAAGCCGTCGAAACGCGATCAATAATACCTGACGCCATTTGCGCCATTTCTTGACCTTGCTTTGCTTCAATCAAAACGTTATCTAAAGCTTGAGTCTCCGTATCGGATAAATCCAAGGTTCGCTTCATGTCATTCAATAACTCATAGTTTGACGTTAGCGAAGTCAGCAGGAACACCAGGCTAGTTTCTAAGTTCATCAGTTGGGTAATTGCCTTATGACTTTTCTGCTGCATAAGGTGGGTCTGGATATCTGTTCGTGCAACGTTTACATCATCGATAACGTCGAAGAATTGAAGCGATAGGTTAAATAACAGGTGAATCAGCAATTCAAATTGGTTTAACTGGTGATCTTTGTGAGCGCGTTTAGTAATAACTTCTTTAATCGTGTGATTGATAAAACTTGTTTTGGAGTGATTAAACGAAATGAAAGTGTCCTTATTGATTAGGAAAGCCACGGGTTCAGTGTTGTCCATTCCGTTAAATTTTGACGAGATCACGACGTCAAAAATGACTAACGTTGCGCCAGTTTCGTCATCGGTATCAAATCGTGCGCGTTCGTGAACGTCGGCGACATATCTCAAAAAGCGCTTGGGTAGATTATATTGGGTCTAGAATTTTTGGTGTTG
>NZ_AZGJ01000064.1 GCF_001436395.1 Secundilactobacillus malefermentans DSM 5705 = KCTC 3548
GTACACTTTTTATTCTAGGCCCAATAAGCGGCTCATACTAACATGGAGATAATCGTTGGTATAGCCGCTTATTTATTTCAGAATGTCATCAAACATTGATTATCCATATAGATCCTATGTCAAGTATATTAATATTAATTATCAGGAGATAAGTCAAACACTGTATTTTTTAACCTAAGGGACTTGTTCTGGTCACATTTGTGATCAAGATTTAACAACTATGTTACTCCAGATTAACCAAAAACCATCTAAAGTCCCCACTAGCAAGCACCTTATCAGGTTACGCTAACCAATTTGTAAAAAATCGGATCGAATTTTTAATCTACCTAGTAATGTTTTTAATATTGTTGTATTTGAAATTATTTCCATAATAAAACTCCTAAAGTTAAGTGACTTCCGCATGAACTTTAGGAGTAGTCCCTAGAATGGGATTACTTAAAGCGGGGGTTCTCTAAGCAAAGGGAAAAGTAAAAATCGATTGTAAATCGTAATAATTGCTTTTTGTAGTCTGCTACATTGCCTATGCTTTGTCAAGGATATTTTATATTGACATAGCAAACGCAATATCGTATGCTAAATCGTAGCGATTACTATTTAGAACGGAAGGAAATGATTTTATGGCTACACCTGCACGCCGTCAGTCCAAATCTCGAAAGAGGAAACGAAGAGCTACACAAAAGTTAATGTTGCCGGCTATTCATTGGGATAACCAACTTCAAGAATATGTACTTTCACATCATGTCTCATTATCGGGTTATTATCACGGAAAACAGGTAATTCATAAATCGCTCAAGTGATGATGAAGAGCAATAGGAGTCTTAGCATGGAATTCTCGGATCAGCTAATAAAACAATGTTTCCAGTGTGCTTTTAATTATTATGATTGTCCAAAAGCTAATCTTAAGTTTAGTAATTCTAATAATTACTTGACGGTTCAATCACCCTTAAGTAATAGTACCTGGCTAATAGTCGCTATTCTAGGAATGATTAAGGCAGAATACGATTTGCTCTTTTTAGACCATCAAGGACAAATTATAGATTTTTCAATGGCGCGACAAGTAAAATTTGTGATTTCATCAGTTGATGAAGATGCTATGGATAGTCTGCTAGGTGCTTGTTCTTTTTAAACCCAATAAGGAAGGTGCAAAAATGTGGAAAACAATTATTTTAGCTAATGCGGACACAAAGGAAAAACTGTATTTGACAAGTAAGAATCCTAAGAATACACCTCATAAGATCAAATTAAAAAAATACTCGCCAAAGTTAAAACACAGAGTTTGGTTCACTGAGATTAATTAGGGCACAAGGGGGAAAATTCTAATGGCTAAGAAGTCAAAAATAGCTAGATATGAGCGTCAGAAGAAGTTAGTTGCGAAGTATGCTGGTGAACGGAAAAATTTAAAAGCACAGGGAGATTACGTGGCACTGGCTAAGTTGCCCAAGGATTCTAATCCAATCCGATTACGAAATCGAGATGTTTTAGATGGGCGGCCTCGTGGGTATATGCGTAAGTTTGGAATGTCCCGATTAAATTTCCGCAAATATGCCTTACTGGGACAAATTTCTGGGATACACAAGGCCAGTTGGTAATTATAAAATTTTGTAGTGAGGATAACTATCATGGAAAAGGAAGACCATTCGAGTGCTTGCAGACATCTAAAAAGTCCCAATATAAAGACAAGAAAACGTGCGTTGAAAACGATTAAAGTGATTAAAAAACAGAGACGGCTGTTTACCCGGGCAGACTAATTAGAGCCTCTGCCGTACTTTACAAAGAGACTGTTAATCACTATGCTTAAATCACATTAAATGATTAAGGATTTGAGCACATTGATTAATAACAAAATACCATTCTGGAAGCAGCCATTGTTTATATTACGTGTCATCATTATTGTTGGTCTCGTATATATCGTGGGACATCTAACTATTCAATATTTCTGTGAGCCTAAAGTCGCTGCACAAACAATTAATTTGCGTGACATGCCGACACCAAAGGGTCACATTATCGAAAAGCTCGCTTACGGAACCAGATTAAAGGTAGAAAAAAAGAACGTTCATACTAAATGGTGGCGTGTTAAAGTTGGCCATCATCAAGGCTGGGTTGCAAGCTGGTTGATTCATCAAACTAAGTATCGAGCTATCAATTCATTGGCAGAAGCAACAATCGTTCTTGATCCAGGGCATGGTGGGATTGATTCCGGTACCATTGGGTTGCATGGCGCCATGGAAAAAACATACACCTTGCCAACCGCCTTGGCAGTAGCCCAGTTATTAAGGTCAAAATATTCACGGGTTATACTAACTCGTCAATCAGATCAATCGGTATCATTGTCTAAACGGCCTAAAATAGCTAATATGGATAAGGCAACGTTGTTTATTAGTTTTCATTTTAATTCTGCGGGAAAGAAAAATGCTGCCCAAGGGTTTGAAGTGTTTCAATACCATCAGAATGCTCGTAAGCTTGCTCAGAAACTTAACAATAATTTTGTTAATCTTCCGTTAGTTAATCGTGGAATAGCTTTTGGCGATTTTGAAGTGTTACGCGATAATCAAAGACCGGCAGTACTAATTGAAATGGGATTTATGGATAGCACACATGATTTTAAACACATAAAATCTAAAATATATCAAAGATTAGTTGCCCGTGATGTAGTAAGAGGAATTACACAGTACGTGCATTAGGTAAAATGGTATTTCAACCATTAAATATATTATTGTTTGAGGAGTAAATAATTTTGAAAAAAACATTAAAGCTTTTAACATTGATTATTACTTTTATTGGGACCGCGACGTTTATAGCTGGGTGCTCACAATCTACTTCATCCACTAAAAATAATAAAATAACAGTAACAGCAACAACTGATTTTTATGGGGAAGTCGCTAAGGCAGTTGTCGGCAACAAGGGACATGTAACGTCTGTGATTAATAATCCTAGTGTTGATCCACATGATTATGAGCCAACCTCCAAAATAGCTAAAGAAGTGGCTAACTCCAATGTATTGGTTGCAAACGGAGTGGGTTATGATGGCTGGATGAGCAAGTTGGCTAAAAATGCCCCTAAGGCTACATATATTAAAGTTGGTGAAGATCTTTTAGATAAAAAGGATGGAGATAATCCGCATTTGTGGTATAACCCAAAAACAATGCCTAAACTAGCTAACGACTTGGCTAAACATTTCAGTAAATTACAACCTAAAAACGAAGCTTACTTTAAAGCCAATGCCAAGCAATATATTAAGTCTTTAGCTTCGATTAATCAACAAATTAAACGAATCAATGCAGTCGCTAAGAAGACTACCAATAAAGAGGTTTACGTTAGTGAACCGGTATTTGATTACGCTTTACAGGCCGCCGGTTTTAAAGTAGCAGATCATAGTTTTGAGGAAGACAATGAAAATGGTGTTGATCCATCTCCAAAGACTATTAAAACAATGCAAACAAATATTAAGAATCACAAAATTGCGTTCTTTGTTTTTAACAAACAAGTGGATTCAAAAACTGTTAACAATTTAGTAAGTTTAGCAAGAAAAAATAATGTTCCAGTTCTGGCTGTTACTGAAACTTTACCGTCCGGAAAAACTTATAAAACTTGGATGCTTAGTCAGTATCAGCAACTTTATAAGATAATTAGTACTACAGAAAAGTAATTTTTATGGGGTTTATGATATTTTGGTGTTGATGGATAAAATCCATCAACACTATTTTTATGCACAACAAAAGGGCCTATCGTCCTGTGCTACAATCAAGTCGCCCCAACCCATTGAATGCTAGTGCCCAATTAAAAATTCACTCAAATTTTTGTGGATCGCTGCAAAAATGACATCATTTTACGTTTATTTTGATTGCTGAACCTAGTCCATAGACAATCAACCCAATCAACAGGATTTCTGTTGCAATGCCATTCCAGTTGGTCATCAAAGTTCTGCTTTCGACCGTAGGAATTTTCTGACTAGTCACAACAAAAAAGGTTTTAACTGATGATTGATTGCCCATAACAAGTAAAGAACCTATTATCATTAAAACAAACTGATGGGCGATACTTCCCATACTTTGAATAGTGTACTTAACCCAGATACGTTTATCCTTTGGTAACTCATCTTGATGCCTATATATTTCAGTCAACCAGCCATTAAAAACACTCTTAAAAGTGCTTAATATTAAAACACTACTTGTAAAAAATGGCGTGATTAATACTAATATCAGTCCAACTGTCATTCCAATTAAAGAAATTTTTTTGCTTCTTTTTCCAACTAAACCACCTATTATAGGTGCTATCACTATACCTAAAACGTATGGCAAGTAAAATCTTGGTAGCGTCAAGAATCTTGTGTAAATGAAATGCCTTCGTACATATAATATGTATCTAACTTAAATAAATGATGCTTCCAAGGTGTCCTGGAGTCCTTTGAACCCTCGGTGGATCCGCTTCAGAGACTTCTCGTTATAAACATTAAACTGAGAAACCAGGAAGCGATCCAGTGAATCTTCCGTTGGAAATTGTTCTTTGTGGTGGGTGGTGCGCTTGAGATGCTTATTAAAGTTCTCAATCAGGTTAGTGGAGTATAGTGATTGCCGGATAGCTGGTGGAAAGTCCATGAAAGTGAGTAAATTCGGCATTTTAAGCAGATCTTTGATTAATTTGGGATAGGTCTGATGCCAGTTGTTGGCGAACTCATTCAGTTTCAGTTCGGCTGCTTCACGGTTGGCGGCCCGATGAACTTGTTTAAAGTCACTGATCACGGCCTTGCGGTCTTTTACGCGAACTTTGTTCATCAGATTCCGCCCAACATGAACCAGGCAACGTTGTCGTTTGGCTTTAGGGAAATGCCGATTCAAGCCTTCATCCAAACCAACTAACCCATCGGCCACAAACAACAGCACATCTTTAACGCCCTGCTTGATCAAGGTTCCCAGCAGTTCAGTCCAGATTCCAGTCGATTCCGTTGGCGCCACTTGGTAGTTCAGCACTTCTTTCGTACCATCTGGACGAATGCCAATCGCAATATGAACAGCTTCTTTTTGAACGGTATCCCGCTTTAACGGCAAGTAAGTGGCATCTAAGAAGATGGCCGCATATTGTGAAGCCAGTCGACGTTGCTGGAAAGCTTGAACCTGTTCATTGACGGCTTTAGTCATGTTGGAAACCGTGGCTTTGGAGTAGTGAGCACCGTACATTTTCTCAATGAGTTCGGCAATTTCAGCAGTGGTAATGCCCTTGGTATACAACTGAATGACCGTTGTTTCTAAATTATCACTGTGCCGACTGTAGGCTGGCAAGGTATGATTTTCAAACCGGCCATTGCGATCTCGAGGAATGGTTAAGTTAAGCTGGCCGTACTTCGTATCAAACGAGCGCTCATAACTGCCGTTGCGGTTATTACCAGTGTTAATCCCAGCGTATGAGTAGCGTTCGTAACCCAAAAACTCTGCCAATGCGGTTTGAAGCAGCTGGTTAATCGCAATTTCGAGGTGGTGACGAAAAACTTCGTCCAAATCTTGCTTTTGGGCTAGTGCAGCGATAATTTCTGTGGTAAGTTCATTCATGGGGAATGCCTCCTGTGATGTTTTCTGTGATTACTAAATATCATAAGGGAAGGCATTCCCTATTTCTATACAATTCAGAAATCTTTTATGCATTTACACAAGATATTTTACGCTCTCTATTAATGATCTTAGATTTTAATTAACGGTTTTTCTAACTACCATAATTGTAAAAGCGCTGGGTTCCAGGCGGTTTATTAAACAATCGAGTAATTCTGAAAAGCGTCTTAAACGTTTTGAATATTAAGCGCAGTTTAACCTTCATGCTAAAATTTTATACTATTGATTATTATTAATTGAACCCAAAAGGCCACTAGGGTATACCCTATTGGTCTTTTTTATTTCTGTGCTATACTAGGAATTACAAGTGTTCATTAGAACTGTCCAAAAGGAGAACTGGAAATGGCTAAAATCGGTTATGCGCGTGTGAGTTCCAAGGAGCAACATTTAGATCGACAGTTAGCGGCTTTAAAAGACGTTGATAAATTATTTGCGGATAAATTGAGGTCCTGAATATGATCAAACCATCCGTTTTTACGAGTCAGTGGGATTTGAGCGATTGGAAGTTTTCCCGACATTATGGGATGCTTGGAATCCTTGTTTGGTGTTGGTTAAGAAGCTTTAATAAGCGGCCAAATCGCCCGGAACAAAGTCCATAAAAATCGCCATGCCTGACAGAACAGATCGGCTCGTGTAAGCTTGATATGCGTAAGCGCATTCAAAACGAGGGATTAGTATGGGTCCATTCTTTCATGGGTCACGATGATCTCAGAATTATCCACATCCATTCTGTTGTACAACGTCAAGACTCGGACAATGACAGTAGCCATTTATACCGAAGTTATTCGTGGAAATTACGGCGTTGCAGCTGCACTATCAACGATTTTGACCGCGTTGACAGTGATTTCCTTGCTAATCTTCATGAAAGTTTCTAAGAATGGGGATATTGCGATGTAACCACAAAACTTCGTCGGAAATAGGACAAAAGGGAGTTGACCGTGACTGGTTGACTCTCTTTTTGCTGTGGAAGCGACTTTTGTTGGCAAAACTGGCTGAATATTCACATGAACGAAAAAAGATATATGTGGTGAACCTATTTACATCTAGTCTTAGAAACCATATAATATGGTTATTAAAGCCGCAAGGAGGCAGAACATGACCAAAAAAATTGCAATTGTCGTTGATTCGGGTTCTGATGTCCCTCAAAGTGTTCTTGATGAAAATAAAAATATTGCAGTCGTACCGCTGAATATTACTATGAATGGGCATAATTACCTTGATGCAGTTGATATCACACCGGATGAATTTTATTCGGCGTTAGCAACGGCGGAAACCTTGCCGAAGACGTCCAGTCCGTCACCACAAGCTGCCAAAGAAGCGATGGATGCGCTGTTCGCGGCTGGTTATCAGCAGATCTTCGGTATCACAATTTCGAGCGCGTTGTCTGTGACGAACAACGTCTTTCAATTGGCCGCGCAAGATTTTCCCGCTGACACCGTAACCATTCTTGACACAAAAAGCATCGGCATTGGCAGTGGCATCCAAGCAGCCTATGCCGCATCATTGATCAATGCAGGGGAATCTTTTCAGGACGTGATTGCAAAAGTTCGTGCCTCAATCGTCAAAAGTCGGATTTATTTCTACGTGCCAACCTTGAAGTACCTCAGTGCCGGCGGTCGAATCGGCCGAGTGGCAGGCCTTGTCGGTTCGGTTTTGCACATTAAACCGGTGATCTCATGTGATCCAGAAGGCGTCTACTACCCTCTTTTTAAGGCGCGATCTGAAGAAAAAGCGATTCAAAAGTTGGTTGAACAAGTCAAACAGGATTGTTTAAAAAGCACCCACTATCGTTTAGGAGTAGCCCACGGGCAAAACCCATCTTTAGTTAAAAAGTTGGCAGAGAAACTTCGTGAAGCGACTGGTCGGCCAGTTGATTTTATTGGTGAGGTCTCACCGTCATTGGGCGTGCATACAGGGCCAGGGCTGATTGGGGCTACAGTTCAGTCGTATTAAGGTGTTACAAAAATAAGTCACGCCTCTCAAGCTTTACCTAAAACGAAAAGCAGATCAAAATTGCCCTTTTCTCAACAAATTGAGAAAAGGGCAATTTTGATTTGATAAAACAGTCATTCCAACCACTTATTCTTCTTAGCCATCTGCACGGCCTCAATTCGATTATGAACACCGAGCTTACTGAAAATAGCGGACAAATAGTTACGAACGGTTCCTTCTGAGAGAAATAGCGAGGCAGCAATTTGTTTTGACGATAAGCCGCTGGCGACTGCCGCCAAAACAGCGAGTTCGCGGTCGGTGAGGGGATTGCTTTCAGCTGTCACCATATTCGTGACTAATTCCGGGGCGTAAACCGTTTGGCCCGTCATCACTTTTCGAATAACGTCAATCAAATCATCACTGGGGCTATCTTTGAGCAAATAACCATTTACTTGGGCAGCAATGGCGCGTTCAAAGTAAGCCTTCTGTGCGAAGGTCGTTAAAATAATGACTTTTGTTGGTAACTCACTGTCATGAATCTTATCGGCAACATCCAATCCGGTTAACTTGGGCATCTCGATATCCAGAACGGCAACGTCCGGTTTGAGCTGTTCGGACAAAAAAAATCAGCTTCCTTTAAAATGGTGT
>NZ_AZGJ01000065.1 GCF_001436395.1 Secundilactobacillus malefermentans DSM 5705 = KCTC 3548
TCGGATTAATTATAGAATTTGCCTTACTTTTAAAAGTAGTGTAAAATAATATTGTTGTTGCCCTGGTGGCGGAATTGGCAGACGCGCAGCGTTCAGGTCGCTGTTTGGGAAACCAAGTACAAGTTCGAATCTTGCCCAGGGCATTCGGATACCTATTACATCATCATGAATCACCTTGAAACGCCTAGAAATGGGCGTTTTTGTTTTTGTTAAAGTGACTAAAAGTGATTGATAATGATTTACTTTTGGTCAGAATTTGGTCACAAACTGGAAAATATGGTCGATTTGGTCTGTGACCAAAAGTTGAAATTTACAATCGTGAAACTCGTTGGCGCTCAACGGGTTAGAGGGCGTGATCTTGACCAAAACTTCTTTCGCTTAGTTCCTGTAAAGCAGTCATAAGTTTCTTATTTTCGGCTTTTTCCATCACGTGCAACAAGTGAGAATAAGTCTTGATCGTGACCATATAATTTGCGTGGCCTAGCCGTTGTGATATAGCGTAGATTGATAAGCCCTGATAGATCAGATAAGAGGCGTGCGTGTGTCACAGTCCATGGAACGTTATTATCTTATCCGCATTGATCCTTTTTAGGGTCGTTTTGAGCGTTTGATTGACGCCGCTGTCGCTTGATGGATTGCCGTTGGTTTGCGCAAATATCAAATTGTTTGGATTGTTTAAGTTCAAACGTTGCTGTGATCGCCGATATATATCCAGCATGTTAAACAATTCCTTTTCAACTTGGATCACTCGCACTGATTGAGGGCTTTTAGTGGACCAAAGCCATCATTAGTAAGGCAGCTTATACTCGCTTTATTGTGGATGATAAGGCAATATATCATCAGGTTGGAGAACCAGGTTATGTTGTTTGGGGTTCATTGGATGCAAATCCATATAGTCCAATGCAAGTAGAATTAGCGCATGTTAATAGTCAAAGTCGATTTAATGAATCGTATAAGCGATATATTTGGTAATTCAAACATACGCTAAAAAGCACAATATTCCACTAACATTAGATGCCGGTGGTACCGGTACAAAGTGAATTAAATCGCACTACTGGTGTACTCAGCATTACGGTGGAAGTCACGTTGACTATACGGCTATCTAGCTAAGCGGGGTATCAGTGAAGCTCAGTTTGCTAAGGACCTCAAAAATGGGGCAAGTGATAGCACCACTTCCACGGAAATCAGAATTAAAGCCAGTTACTTCGACTGGACGCCAAAAATTATTTTTACAAAAAAACTAGTGAAGGCTTATAAGTCTGCTAGTCAGGTTGGCTCCGGAAAAAGCGCTGTTGCCACATATGGCAAGAACTCGACTCTAAAACTAAAGGATCGTGACGGTCACCGATTCCAATTAACTAATGGTAACTGGATCACGGCTAATAAGGATTACGTTAATAACCAATACTTTGTTGACGCGCCTAAAGTGGTTGAATCCGTTAAGGGAACTGGACGGTATAAAGATGTTGCGTTAAAGAATAAGGTCGATAGTTTTCCAAAAGGAACTGAATTTGAGATTGTTGGGATACAAGCATACGGAAATGGATCACGATTAAATCTTGCGAATGGTCTGTATATCAGCGGAAACAAACTGATTAATGAGACAGTTAAAGCCACTCATCTCTTAATTGAGGTGGGTGGCTTTTTGCAGTTTTTTTTAAAATAAGGTATCATTGTTCAGACTTATAACAGTACGGATGGGAGAAACGGATTTGGCTGGATTTGATATAATGATACCCGTTTATCATGTTGATACGGAAAGTCAGAACGATAAATTTGTTCACGGTGGCTTTTTTCCGTCTCAAGAGGACGGTGTTTGGGCAGGAAAAGGAATGTATTTTTGGGACAATTTTAGCAACGCTAAATATTGGCTACAGATACAGCATTCTCACTTGCCTGACAAAAATTTCAATACTTCGAAGAGCAAATTGATTTGTTCTGAAAAAGACATCCTGGACATGACAAGGACTGATACAAGCCAAGAGGTAAAAGTCTTTGCTATTAGATTTTCTGGTGAATTCGATGTGGATCTCGACATGGATAAAAATGGAGAAGTGATTAATTTTTTACATGATGTTTTAGAAAAACGACAAGCAAAGCACATTTTTTCTGTTGTTAAGGAACATGGGCTATATCCCAAAACTAAGATCAAAGGGTTGATCGGGAGCAACGAAATAGGGTACCATGGGGACAGGAAAAAGGTAATTCCACTTCCTACTTCCAAAGTAAAGACAGTGTATGCAGTAAGGGACAGGAGTTTATTACAAAGAAGAGAAATTGCGGATCCCACAAAGGAGGTTATTTCAGATGAGTTTTCATTTTGATGCTGACGCACTAAATTTTAAACATGAATTATCGGAAGATGAAATAAAAAGTTTGAGACGTAAGTATGATAAAAGCAGTACTGATAATAAAATAAAGTCAACTAGTGGTGAGTTTGTAACTATAGACTATTCTGAAAATTTTGAACCTGAAATAGAATTGTTTGTGGAACGTTCTTTCTATGAACAAACAATCTATCTGTCTGATACACACGATATTTACGACATCGAAGATTCTACCACTACGAAACATGAATCTTTTGATACTGATGGAAAAAGGAGTTTGATTGCATAGTGGCAGTGATAGAATTTAAATCATATAAAGTAAAAAAAATAAATTTCGAAGAAAATATATCTTTTGTAGAACAAGAAAAAATACGTCTAAAACCGGAATTCCATGTGATAGTATCGAATCTGGAGGGGAATGTTTCGTTGGTTGGACTCAGTGTCACTTTAGATGTGAATTCACCTTTTAAACTGGAGGTGGCTATAGAAGGAAAATTTAAATACACCGTAGAGGATGACAAAGATTCTGTAGGAGCGGAGCAACTCCTTTCAACTAACGCGGTTGCTATTTTATTTCCTTATCTCAGATCGGTAGTATCATCTGTTACGATGCTTTCAAACAATATGCCAACTTTAATATTACCAACGATGAATATAATAGAGCTCATGAAAAAGCAAAAGGACTAATCTGTGCATATTGGTAGACCCCACTGTCTCAATGATAGTGGGGCTTTTTGTGTCTAATAAAATAAATTATAAAAAAGGTTAACCGTATACGCAAATGCGTATATATATAAATATAATCAAGGAAGGAATTAATTACCCCGACACCGGCTTAGTGAGTATAGTGCAGGCTCACATTCACACCTATCCTAGATAAAGGGGGAATGAGTATGCACTTTCTAGAAAACGGAGGGCGGGTATGGCGCTAGTGATAGCGTTGTATATATTATCCCGAGCGACGATTAATTTCGCCAAAGCTTACCGGATAATAAAAGAAGCTAACCTAAAAGATTAACTTCTACCAACACTACCGCACTAGACTTGCGAACTTAAAGGGGCTGGTAGCACAGTCTCTTCCTTTACATGCATATTATATCGACAATGCCCAAGAAAACATCAGAAGCACAACTAAAGGCCACAAGGACTTATGATCAAAAAAATCCGGAACAACGAAAACACCGAAACTATAAATCAAACGCCAAGCACTTTATTCGAAACTATGCTACCGATGAAGAACTATCTGAATTAACTGAATTGATTGAAGCAAAGCAGGCTAATCGAGGTAACAACACTGGAGAAACTAACTGAACAAGATGGACGAAAACGAAAGATTGTTAGCGATATTAAAATAACCAATGAGCGTATCTTGAGAAAGTTGTTGCTGGAATTGAGACAAAGCTAAGGATTGACTATGTCGGGTTTGATGGAATGAGATGGCTATCAAACGATAGGCAAACTCGGTAAATTTATGTATTTTTCCCGCCTAGGAATTTTGGTCATATTTTGGTCTAAGAACTATTGTGTGTTTATAAACGTTGATATATAAGCGTTTTCGGGGATGGCTCGAATCTTGCTCGGGGCATCATTAGATCAATCGGTTTCTAATAGAACCACGTGAAACGCCTAGAAATAGGCGCTTTTTGTTTGTCTAAAAATAAATACTTAGCTTTATGGTGGATAAGAATATGGACGTATTTAGTCATATTGCCTGACTATTTTACATTTAAATGGGATTTGTAGAGCATACATTGCGTTCCTAGCCGTTTTTTAGTATATTTTAAGAATATTATAGTTACATAATTCATTATCTTTTTAGGGGGATAAAAATATGAAACATGCACCAATCTCGTCTTTTAGGGAAAAGGCAAGAAATGTACTTTCAGGCCAATGGGGAACTGCAGCGCTGTTAATTCTAGTATCGCTGGTTCTTATGTATGTTTGTGTTGCAATGATTTATTCATTTTTGTTTGGTGCCGTATATTTAACTCAATTGACTGGGAGAACTTCAAGCGGGCTAATTATCTTCTTATTAATTGTTTACGTTGCACTGATTATTTTTATGCAGATTTTAATGGCATCCATTAATTTTGTGCATTTTAACTGGTACATGACTGGGAAAATCCCAAATGTGTTAGATGCATTTCCGTTTGCGTTTAAGCACGCGTGGGGAATTTTTAAACTGGGATTTCTCATTGGGCTCTTTACAGCACTTTGGTCGTTACTTTTTTATATTCCCGGAATCATTAAAACATTTTCATATTCTCAAGGTTTTTACATTTATTTTGAGCGACTCAATAATGGTGAAAATCCTAAGGAAATTCGAGCAATGGACTGTATTACGCAAAGCAGAAAATTGATGAATGGACAAAAAGGGCGACTATTTTTACTAGAATTAAGTTTTATTGGCTGGGGCCTTTTAGCAATCCTAACGTTAGGGATTGGTATGCTATGGCTATTACCGTACATATTGATGGCTCAGGTTGCTTTTTATGTGGGGTTAAAGGGAAGTCCTGAAAACAAGACAGAGCCACTCATGGACAACCTAAATGGTAACGGAGCGACAAAATCAGGTAACCCCATTCCTGAAGATTCTAAAAATTTAGTGGGTGAGCCTATAAAAGCGTACCCTTCGGTCGAAAATTCTCTTTACGAAGAAGTAATGGGGACAAACAATCAATCACCCAGGCCACACGTAAACTGGGTAATTTGGGTCGTTGGTGGGGTTGTCACAATCCTCGTCGTCATTGCATTGGGATACGTAATTAGTCAGGTAACGCACTCTGCCCGTCAAATAGCTAATAATCGTAGTGAGCAATCAAGCAAGAAGGTGACTAATGCGTCCAGTTCTCAAAAACGAGCTGACGAAGCTCAACCTCATAATGGAATAACGCCGGTTAAAGAATTCACAGATGGATACAAGAATTCCGATCCAGCACAGCGAAGCGTCACTTTTGACCCTGCTAGCAATAAGGTGGAGTTGGGATATGAATCTAATGCGTCAATACTAGATTCGAAAGAAATCAAAATAAATTGGCAAAATGATCAATGGTTGGATTCGAAAGTTGCAATAGATAAAGCCTACATTGTGAAAATACCGGTCAAAAAATTGGATGTCGGATCAGGTAAGGAACGCGCAGGAGGACTAGTTGTTTTTGACGTGACTGTCAAAACGGGTAAATATGACAATGATTACTATCCTGCTCAAACGAAATTACTCACGAATTTAGGAACTGCGTATGATCCACATTATATAAGCGGTGCATTTGATGGAGGTGTGCCCTATAATTCTTCTCGTGGAGAAAATGTTTTCGTTTTTCTACCAACGTTAACAACGGTTGATTCAATCAAGAGTATGACAGTTAGTTTTGATGCAAACGCAGCTGATGTGAAAACACAAGCTGGCGATAATAGTAATTATAACTATGGCTTTTCTCTTAATCATATTTCTGGTACTAAAGGGAAAGTGAAAGATAACAGTCGAGAAAATTAGCTTCATTGGAAATCAAAAATATTGGGGGAAATTTAGATGTTATTTATTTTAAGTATTTTATTTTTAATTATTGTTATTGTATTGCTGGTATTCTCAATTAGAATCGTTGTTCAACCAAACGTTGGGGTTGTCATCACTTTGGGAAAGTATGAAAAAACACTGAATCCTGGACTCCACTTTATCAAACCGTTTATTTCAAGAATTGTGACGGTTAATACCGCACAAACACCTCTAGATTTGGATCAACAAATCGTGATAACGAAGGATAATGCAGAAATTTCAGTTAAAATCTCATTGAAATTTCACGTCACTAATATTTCTGATTTTGTTTTTAAAAACGAAAATTCAGTGCGTTCAATGGTGCAAGATACTCGTGCATCGCTTCGGGGAATTATTGGGAACAAAGAGTTAAATGAAGTCTTAAACGGGACGCAGGAAATTAATGCGGCGTTATTTAAAGAAATTTCTTCAGTCACAGCAGGATATGGGCTAAACGTTGATAGAATAAATATTGACTCTGTTAACCCGTCTGCTGACATTCAAAACTCGATGAACCGCCTTTTACAGGCAACTCGTGAAAGGGATGCAACGATTGCAACCGCAGAGGGTAAGAGTCGCTCAATTACTTTAGAAAACGAAGCAAATAATAGAGCCCTAGTAGATACCAACAAGGCGGAAAACGAGGCAATGGTCAAACGAGCTACAGCCAATGCGACTTCCATTAAAATTCAGGCTGATGCAGATGCCTACAAGGTCCAAACGATTAATGCCGCCTTAAAAGACGCAGATGAAAAATACTTTATTGATTTAAACACAAAAGCCTTTTCTGAGTTAGCTAACTCAAAGGCAAATACAGTTGTTATGCCAAATAAAACTGCCGATGCACTAGGACAATTACCCGCAATCGGCGAAATGTTAAAGCGAAACAATCAGCAGGAAGAAACAACTAAGTAGGGGAACAAGATTAGTATGATTAGAAACTTCACTGATGCGATAAAATTCAGTTGACAGCGCTGACATTTATCGATATGCTTTAGTCAATCAAACACGACTTATTTTGAGATGAGTATTAGTAATATCACGCTGAAGAGAGTTTTCAACTAGTGGAAAGAAAACCGCGATGCTACTGAGAATATGGTCTCCTTGTAAAAATAATAGGCAACTGTCCTCTATCATACAGCCAGCGTTAGTTTACGACGTTGAAATACTAAGTGGTCTGGAATCGTTTCTAGGCAATTTAAGGTGGTACCACGGCAAGTGTCGTCCTTAATCTCGTTTTGAGATTAGGGATTTTTTTTTTTTTGCGGGGGAAAGGAGAAATTTGATATGAAGAAGCAGCGAGTAGGGTTAGTTTTAGGTGTGTTGGTCATGACGGCCATCACATTGGTGGGGTGTGGCAAACAAACGTCATCGTCAGGACCATCAACTCAAGATTTAGCAAAGAAGCAGGAAGTTACGATACTATCTAATAAGGAAATTACATCAATCGATCCGTCGAACGTGATTGATGCAACAACCTCAACGATGATACAAAATGTCTATGAGGGATTGTACCGGTTGAATAAAAATAATAATCCACAACCAACTGGCGCAACGGAATTACCGAAAATTACGAATGGCGGCAAGACGTATACGATAAAGCTACGTCAGTCTGCAAAGTGGTCAAACGGCGATCCAGTAACTGCCCAAGATTATGTCTACGGATTACGACGTGGCGTTAGTTCTAAAAATGCAGCATCTAATTTGGCGCAGTATCAAAGTGTCAAAAATGCGGCTAAAATTATTAACGGCAAGGCAAAGGCATCAACCTTAGGTGTTAAAGCTCTAGGTAAATATGAATTACAGATTACGTTAGCTAGACCAACAGACTATTTTACAAAGCAACTGACCACCATTTGCTATAAGCCGCTTGATCAGAAGTACGTTGAATCTCAAGGGAAAAAATTTGGCACAAAATCATCCAACACCATTTATAATGGTCCCTTTAAGTTAACCAAGTTTACAGGGGTTGGAGACAATTGGACGCTCGTTAAGAATGATCAGTATTGGAACAGTAAGAAGGTCAAACTGGATACCTTGAAATTTAAACTGGTTAAGGCAACTGCAACTGGCGCTGACCTTTACCAAGCTGGTAAAGCAGATTATGCGCCCATAGATGGTCAGTTTGTCAAAAATATGAAGAATGATAAGGGTTTTAATACCAAATCATCTTCAACTTCAAATTATATTGGTTTTAATTTTAATCAAACACTCTTTAAAAATGCAAATACACGGAAAGCACTTTTGATGGGCTCTAAAAAAGTTAG
>NZ_AZGJ01000066.1 GCF_001436395.1 Secundilactobacillus malefermentans DSM 5705 = KCTC 3548
CTAATGTTAGTCAGTTTTTGTGTCCAAAATAAAAAACCATCCAGTTTCGGATGGCTTTACTCTGTGACTGTATTAAATTGTTGGGTTGGCTTAAGTGGAAATTCTGTTGCTTCTTTTTTAGTGAGCAACGCTTCAGTCAGGACAACCTTTGTAATCGTCTGATCATCGTAAGGCTGCATGTAGTACGTTGGGGTTGCCATTTCCATATATCCGCGGTACTGCGTGTAATCTACATCGCCATCCGCCTGAATTTTAACACCTTTTGGAATCTCGACACTATTCAAAATATGGGATAGCGCGTTGATTGATGACGAACTATCTTGCGCCTTTTCAGCATGCTGACGCATGAAGGCCATTCGGATGAAACGGGAAACTGAGGTGTAATCCCCAGGCAATCCGAGCGCCCCCGTTCCAGCACCAAATCCGTTTGCGGTAAATTTGCCGTAGGGCTTATTTTCATGCAAACCTGGATTCAACTGAACATAATTGTTTAAGTTCTTTAAATGCCAATCAAATTCGGGTGAGTTGGCCATCACGCCCACTGGGTTATCGGTAATTTTGATTCCATCTGCCTGTTGCTCAATGACGCAGCTCTTTCCCGTTTTATCAGCGACAATCCAATGAAGGGGAACGACTATTTGCAGCAGTGAATTAGGGACTGCCACAATATTGACGTTCGCAAATTTGGCCCTTAATTCAGCAATACTTGCCACATTCCCCAAAAGCCACATCAGAACCTCGTGAGACGCAATATTGACTGATTCCGCCTTCGCTTCTTCAGCGTAAACTGATTCCGTAAAGTACAGGGCCGCCGCACTAAGTCCCTTTTCGTTCACCCCGTCAACCAGGATGTAGCCGTTTAAGTTGCGGCCTGCACCCGTAAATCCGAACTTCGTATCGAAGCCATTTGCTGATGCATCGCTATCAAAATGGTAATTTCTAGGAATGACGACTGGCCGACCATCTAAATTGAACCCGAAGTCCATGGTTCGCGCCAAATACCAGTCACCCTTATAATCTTCATACGTTAAACTTGTGCACATTAACTTCACGTCCTTTTTATTTCGTTAATTTTAGCACGCCTCATTTAATCTTCGTAATCATTTTTGAAAATTAATTGGTCCAATCAACCGTCATATTTTTATCCGCTTTTCCACGGCCTGTTGTGTAGTTGAAAACAACACCCGGTTGAACGTTCCAAACGTAGGCGTTAAAGTTTAATTTTTTATTAGTTGAAATTGCTTGGGTCCAGTATCCCCGTGGCATCAACTCACTTCCCAGGTAAACGGGTTGGACTCGATAGATCACCTTTTCCCGTTTTTCCAAGGCCGTTCGAACTTGCTCTTCGTAAACCTGCATGGGCTGCTGGTTACTGAATGCTGTCTGGGTTGCTAAATTTTTAGGATTATCGCTACTGCCCTCGGCACCCTTTTCCTGTTTACCATCACTATTCAAATTAAACGTCAGCGTGTAGGCAATCAAGTGTCCCCTATTTTCTGGATAGACACGTTTACCATTCACCGTAATCGGTTGGTTATGCCAACCTGCCGGCTCCCAATTTTGAGCGGGACGTCCAGCAGAGCGGCCCAAATTGGAATTATCTAGGTATGCAGTCGCAACCCGTGCCCGATTATGCGTATCTAAATTAGAATACTGAATGTGCGAATATTTCCAGTCCGTTGCCTTCAGCTGACTTTGATTATGGTTCACAATTTTAACCGCCTGCATCCCTGATGCAAACTGCCAATGCGCAATCGTCTCATACGTGTCGCTGAAGCTCGGACTATTCTTAAAGCTGGTTGTTTTTTGGCTGGTACTGTTCGTCTGACTAATGTTTTTGACAGTATCCGGACCGTACTTTGCGGCAGTTGGCGTTAGCACAACGACGGCAAATATAATCCACCAAAGAATCCCCTTATTTTTATTCTTACGTCTACGTCTTTTACGTGCCATGTTTAAAATTCCCCTCAAAAAAGTAATACATAAATTATAACGCAAACGAGTGTTCGAAGGATAGCTGAAAATAAAAATTCCAGCTCCTAAATCGAGCTGGAATTTTTCTATGGAATTATTAGTCTGGATCTGCCAACGACTTACCACTCGTTGCCGTTTGAAATTTTACAAATGCATCATCAATTGCTTTGTACTCCGCATCGCTTAACTCAACGTCCATCGCCTTCGCATTTGCCTCAACTTGACTGGCTTTCTTGGCGCCAGGAATAACCACACTAATTAATGGATTCTTCATGTACCATGCCAAGACAGTTTGAGCAACGCTTGCGTTATGTTCGCCAGCAATTGGCCGAACCTTTTCAATTGCCGCCAAAGCATTGCTGTAACGCGGTTCTTGGAAATCAGAAATTTGGCTGCGAATATCGTCTTTAGGAAACTTAACATCGTGATCATACTTACCGGTTAAGAGCCCAGAAGCTAGTGGGAAGTATGGGACAAAGCTAATCCCGTTTTCTTTCAAATAAGGCATCATGTCGACTGCATGATCCTGGTGCAATAAGCTAAATTCATCTTCAACTACGTCAACGTAGCCGTCCGCATTGGCTTCTTTAATTTGGGCCAAACTAAAGTTAGAAAGTCCAATTGCTCGGATTTTCCCCTGCTCCTTTAAGCGCTCTAGAGCGCCAACCGCCTCCGCTTTGGGGGTGTCGTGATCTGGGAAATGAATGTAGTAAACATCAATGTAATCTGTATCAAGTCGTTTCAAACTTGCTTCCACTTGAGCGGTTAGAAATGCTGGTGAATTATCAATGACCTGCTCGCCAGTTGAAAAGTCCTGAGCCCCTTTGGTTGCGAGTGCGAAACTATGGCGGTCAAACTCCTTCATTGCTTGACCAACGAGTTCTTCAGAATGACCTAACCCGTAAACGAAAGCCGTGTCCAATAATTTAATGCCATTGTTTAAGCCCGTTTTGACAAGTTCGAGCCCATCCTCATCCTTTAAATTTGGAAACAGGTTATAGCCACCGACCGCATTAGTGCCGAGACCAAGGGCCGTTGCCTGAACATCACTTTTACCGATTTTAACTTCATTATGTGCCATAAATAGGAACCTCCTCGTTATGTGAAAACGGATACAATCTAATGATAAGTATAGCATAGGAAAACCACCAATCTAAGGAAAGATTGGTGGTTAATTTTTACTAATATGTCACATCGATATCGCCGTTTACATTGATTAAGCGGTAAAGCACCGCGTTTTTGGCCTTCAAATCCCCATAGGTTGAACTATCTTTACCATATAAGGTCGTATCGCCATTATCATTGTCCGTGATAATCGTATTATGCTTATTCTGATCGATTTGACCGTCAATATCACCATTCGAAAGTCTAGCGACAAATTGTTTCTTAATGCTCTCTTGGGAAAAGTCTAAATCCCCGTTTTCCAACTTAACGTTCAGTGATCGCCAAGAATTTTGGGCTAATTCCGCATCATCGTTTGTGCTAACGATTGAACTGTCCTGTTCTATAAAGTGACTATTCTTAACCGTTATTTCACCATCCGTTTCTGCATTAAGGCCTGGTGCCGTCACCCGATTTAACTCCAAATCAGAGTAATTGGATTCATTCAAATCGAGCGAGTTTTTGCTCGTCACGTTGTCGAGCGTAATTTCCGAATAGCGGCTATTTAACCGGTCAACGTTGAGGTCCTTCATGGTTAGTTCCCCATGAGCCACTGAAACAGTCTTCAGCTGGGTTTTCTTTGGAATCGTAATCTCAATTTGGGAATCTTCGTAGTCCTCATCAAAAAATAGGTTTACTGCTGGGTGACTACCACCCTTGACGGTTAGCTTCCGTTTACTGTTATTTAATGAAATATTTGTATTTGAACTCTTAGTCGATTTAACGGTTACTTTAGCTTCATCCCCGCGGTGAATAATCACCGGTCGGCTCGTATCCAGCTCAATTTCGTTAACGTTACCAATCTGTTTTGACTGGCTGACGCGACTATCGATTTTGAACCCATTTTGCCAATAAACTGACTTTGCTCCCCCGTGTCCGACACCGAGGGCTAAAATGAATAAACCAACAACCAATGTGATGGCACCTGCAATGAGTGATTTTTTCATTTGTGCGCCCCCCTTTCCTGTGCTTTATCTCGGTGCTTAATTTTGGCATATAACCATTTGCTAATACTTAAAACACCACGAATCAACCAGCGAATAATCCAAATGATGATTGGAATACCAATCAAGGTAAGCCCAACTCCGGTCACTCCCGCACCTAAGTAGAACATCCCCGGCCAGAAGTTCACCGTAATCAAACTAAATCCAATGAAAATGGCGACTAACACCGTCACAATAAATGCCAAAACAACTGCAATGATTGAGACGACAATCGCTGCTCCAATTGCAATAATCGCAAATAGCATTGCGAACACGACAATCGCGATTGGAATCGTTACTGGCGTTGAAAGTAACGCCAAAATAATAAGCCAAATCGTTTTAACTTGGGCTTTTGGTGCCCGTCTTTGTCTGCTCGCACTCGATCCATTTTGCGGATCATCCAAGCTTTTGATTGAGTAATCGGCCAAAACTTTCCGGGCCAGCTGCTTGCTACTGCCGAGTTCCGTGACACAGGCCTCATAGTAGTCAAACCCGCCATCTTCTAAATATTCCTGATAGAAGTTAATTACTTCATCTCGTTCAGAATCTTCCAGTGGCTGTAAATATTCCGTTAACTCTTTAATGTATTTATTCATCGCTCTTTTCATCCCCTAACATAGATTCGATGCCTTCTCGAAATTCTTGCCATTCATCCCTGACTGTTGCCAAATGAGTTCGACCTTCTTGGGTAATCTGATAATAACGTCGATTCCGTCCCTGAAATGGTTCATCATAAGTTGTCAGTAACCCATTTTTCTTCAATCTTCTCAGGACCGGATACATCGTTGATTCAGAGACGGTAACCGCCTGCTGCACGCGCTGGGTTAACGTGTATCCGTAATAATCCTCATCTTCTAGAATCGCTAAAACACACCCATCCAGAAGTTCGGAGCTAATTTGAATTGCCATTTTATCACCTCTATAATACTATATGACGTATAATATGATTCCAAATACATAATAACTGGTCATGAGCCACTAGTCAAGAAAAAATCCCCATTCAATTATCGAATGGGGATTCCTATTAATTATGCAAACAAGTCGTTCAGCGCCTCCGTCATCGTCGGATGGCTATAAATTTGATCTCGCAACTCATCAGCAGAAATATGATGACTCATTGCTGTTGTAATCAGGTTAATCGTTTCATAGGCTTCTTCGGCATAAATCGTCATGCCTAAAATGGTATGATCTTTCGCATCGAGAATCGCTTTATACATTCCTCGGGGATCGCCAATTACCTGGGCTTTTGGGACACCAGCTGCCGCCATGGACTTAACGATAAAGTTGAGTCCTTTTTCAGTAGCTTGTGCCTCAGTTAACCCAACCGAAGCAAGTGCTGGTTTCAAAAATGTTGTCGTTGGATAGACGGGACGATTGTCCAACGTTCGGGTCTGATCACCGTAAAATTGATTATTTAAAATCCGCCAGTCATCAAGTGACACATAGGTGAATTGAGGTCCGCCATTAACATCCCCCAATGCCCAAATAGTTTCAACTGAGGTTTGAAGCTTATTGTCCACAACAATCTCACCTCGTTTGCCTTGCTTTATATGGGTATTTTCTAGGTGCAGATCTGCAACATTTGGCTGCCGGCCGGTTGCGACTAAGAGCGCATCCGCCGCTATCACCTTAGTCTCATCGCCTTGCTGATAAGTCAATTTCACACCGTCATCCGTGTCCTCAACGCTGCTAAGGACCGAATTGAACGCAAATTTGATGCCATCTTCTTCCAAATCAGTGGTCGCCATTTCAGCAGCTTCGGGTTCAACCCGTCGCAACAATTGAGCGTCATGAGCGAGAACTGTCACGTTACTCCCAAATTGGGCGTACATTGATGCGAATTCGAGCCCGATTGGTCCACTGCCCAGGATGGCCAAATTTTGAGTTTGTTTGCTTTGGTCTAACATTTCGCGAGATGCAAAAACGTGTTTGCTCTCACTCAAGCCCTCGATGCTGGGCATAATCGGGGTTGATCCCGTATTAATGAAAATTCGATCCGCCGTCAACATTTCTTCGCCGGAGTCATCGGTCACTTTGATGGTCTTATCATCAACGAATTCAGCATCCGCATTTAAAACGGTCGCTGTTTCTTGATCGGCCACTTTATGGTAGTTTTTATTTCGTAATTTGCTAGTCATCTTATTCTTGGCTTCAAACGCTTGGTCAAATGAAACCCCTTTTTGCGCGTTTAAAATTAAATTTTTTGTTGGCAAACAGGCAACATTAATACAGGTTCCACCATACATCATGGCGTCCTTTTCAATAATTAAAACTTCTTCATGATGGCTGGCTAAAGTTGCAGCCAACGTCTTACCCGCCTTACCAAATCCAATAATAATATTATCGTAATGCTTCATTAGAAGGTCACTCCCTATTTGTAATCATTCAAAATCAGTATACATCAGGATTTTTAAATGAGTTCGCTGGAAGTTTGGCCGCACTTTAGTGTTTCACGTGAAACTAAACTTGCACCTTTTTTAGAAGACTGTCTATAATAATTCATAACTATACTAGAGCAGGTGCTAATCATGATTAAACAAATTATCACAGATACTAATTTTCTTTCTAAAAAGGCCGTTCTTGCTACAAAAGACGACTTATCCGTTGTGACCGATTTACAAGATACGCTCAAGGAAAATGCCTACCGTGGTGTCGGCTTAGCTGCCAACATGATTGGCGTAAACAAGCGAATAATCGTCGTCCAAATTGGCCCAATGGAATTTCCAATGGTTAACCCCACAATTACAGCAAAATCTGATTCTTATGAAGCAGAGGAAGGCTGTCTTTCTTTACTAGGCAAACGAAAAGCCACTCGGTATCAGCGCATTACCGTTTCATATGTCGATAAAAATTTTAAATCACACTTGGATACCTTTACGGGATTCACCGCGCAAATAATTCAACACGAGGTTGACCACTGCGAGGGCATCCTTATTTAGGAGGCTTTTTGAAAAATGTTTCAGATTATTTTGTTAATTATCATTGGCTTTTTCGTTGGTATTTTCGTTCTATCCATGGGTGGCGGCGGTGGCTCGTTCTACCTTGGCGCACTCTCGGCTGTCTTTGGACTGGCACCCGCAGTCGCTGCGGCAACGTCCATCGTTACTGCCATTCCGCCCCTTTTGATTGGATCGTGGTCGTACTACCGAGAAAAACAGATTAACTTCAAACTCGGTAATCGCCTCTTAATTTCAGCAATTCCGTCAGTTGTCGTTGGGTCGCTGCTGGCACCCCTCATCCCAACTAAAATTTACAAAATTGTCATCGGACTTATTTTGGTTGCGCTTGGGGTTCAAACGCTCTATCGATTGCGCGGAACGTCAAAAGATAAGCCCAAGACTCATAGCAAATGGTTATCCGTTTTCTTTGGTGTCATTAGTGGCCTAATGGTTGGGATTGCCGGCTTAAGCGGTGGCGGTCCAATTATGGCTGGGTTGCTCATCATGGGTGGCTCCTTCATGGAAGCTTCCGCAACCTCATCCTACGTCCTCATCTGTATGGCAATTGTCGGCGCCATTTTCCACACATCTGGTGGAAACGTTGACTGGACTGCAGGTCTAGGTTTGATGATTGGCGCAATGGCCGGGGCAGCAGTTGCTCCCCATTTGATGAAGGTTATGACCCGAGGAAAGGGCCCCTTGTTGCACTAGGCCCTGTCAAGTTGA